>JBFWLP010000005.1:0-60460 GCA_050252075.1 Burkholderiaceae bacterium
CCGGCTTCCACCCGCTTAAGCGCTTCCATGATCTGACTGTCTGTGAATCTCGACCGCTTCATCTTGTAGAACTCCTCAATGAGAAAATTCTACTTCTGAACGCACCGCTTTTGCGGGGGGATTACCGTGGGGTCGACAATAGACAAATGGAAAACGAAAAACCCGCCGGCGATTGCCGATAACGCAGCGGACACACCGAAGGCAAACAATTTGTAATGCAGGGTATTGATGCCCTGACTTTGCGCCAGAGGCTCATTATGTTTGATCGCCACCAGCGCCCGGCCAATGCGCGAATTGACAAGACGGTAGACGCCCGCCAGCGCCGCCACGGTGAACACAAGAATAAAGGCATACGATACCTGGGGGTCTGCCGAACTAAAGGTACCCATGCCGGGCAGGGAAATCTGCAGCGCAGGCAACCCCGGTATTCCCATGGGGCCACGGGTCAGGTCAACCCAGTCGCGGGCGATCAGTTGCAACAGCAAGGCAAAGCTGAGCGTCACAATGACAAAGGAATGGCGAGATAGCCGAAGCGCCGCAAACCCTACCACCAGCGACACCACGGCGGCAACCAGGGCACCGGCCAAAAGACCCAGCCAGGGGGACATCCCCAGATCGACCGTCAGCAAGGCACTGGTATACCCGCCCAGCCCCCAGAACGCCACCTGTGCAAATGACAGCAAGCCCGTGTAACCGTAAATAAGGTTCAGACCGGTGGCCAGCACCATGAACGACAACGCCTGAATGGCAATCGTG
Organism: Burkholderiaceae bacterium; assembly: GCA_050252075.1. GTDB lineage: Bacteria > Pseudomonadota > Gammaproteobacteria > Burkholderiales > Burkholderiaceae_B > JAAYGT01. Next base: position 757 of record JBFWLP010000005.1, read on the forward strand.
ACCACGAAGTCGCCGGGAGCAAAGAACGGCAACAGCGCCAGCGCCGCGAACAGCAGCATCCCCGCCCGGGTGAGTTGCTTCAGGCCTTCCGGCGTACGCATCAAAGCGGCGATCATACGCGTACCCCCCGCCCGAACAGCCCCAGGGGCCTGAAGATCAGAATCAGTATCATCAGGATGAAAGCAATAGCGTCTTGCAGCACCGTCGAGCCCAAACCCCCGGCAAAGCTTTCCATCACGCCGATCAGTAACGCCGCCAGCGCAGCACCGGGAATATTTCCCAACCCACCGATGATCACAATGGCAAACGCCTTGAATACAAAACTCAAGCCCATTAACGGATGCACGGAATACACCGGCGCCAGCGCCGCTCCCGCCACCCCGCACAGGGCGGCACCGATAATTACGGCCAGACGTGCAACATTCCGGGGCTGGATGCCCACCATGAACGCCGCTTCGCGGTTCTGGGCCAAGGCGCGCATTGACTTGCCATGCCGGGTGTGCTGCAACAGCAGGTAGCAGCCCAGTATGGAAACGGCGGCCAGACCCAGCGCGAGCAGGCGCAGCACACTCACTCTAAGGTCGCCGATAATCAGGCTGCTGAAGCCATATTCCGTATCGACGATCTTGGGCGTGGCGGAAAAGAAATACAGGGCGCCATTTTGCAAGATCATGGCGATTCCCATGGTCAATAAGATTCCGCGCTGGAAATCATGCTCTTTCAGCGTTGACAGCAAACCATCGTAAAGAAACCAGCCCACGCACCCCACCATCACAATGGCAAAGGCAATCGCGGTCCAATAGTTCATTCCCAGATGGCCAATGCCAAACCAGGCGGCAAACCCGCCGATCATGTACAACTCGCCGTGCGCGAAGTTGACAATTTCAAGGACACCGAAAATCAGCGACAACCCCACGGCGATCAGGGCATAGATCGCCCCAAGCACAATGCCGTTGATCAGCAACTGGAAAAACAGCGTTGCATCCATATTCACTCCAAATAAAAAGGCGTAACCGGAACGCTCCGGCTACGCCCTTTCTTGCGCTGACAATCAGGTTCCGTAAAGCCCCACAACCACGACCTCATCGCCGCGAACTTCCAGCACCACGGCGTTGTTGTGCGCATGATTGTGGTCATCAAACGCAATACGCCCACCCATCATTGACGCGTAATTCGTCTTTTCCAGAGCATCGCGAACCGCCGCCCGATCCGCCTTTCCCGCCCGCGCAATGGCGTCGGCCACTACCTTGACCGCCTCGTAGCCGGCAAAACTCTGGTAAATGGGATCTTCACCATTTGCTTTCTTGAAGGCAGCGACAAACTGTTTGTTTTCCGCCGTATCCACTGCCGGCGAGTAGGGAAACACGCTGCTGGCGCCATCGATCACGCCGCTGCGAATGACCTTGCTCTGCAGGCCCGAGAGCTCCACCCGGCCCGTCAGGGGAATCGTCATGCCGAAGCCCTGGTATTGCCGGAAAAAGTTCAACTGATCCGCTGCCAGGGCATACAAGGCAATTGCATCGGGCTTTGCCGAGTTCAGGCGAGTCAGCAGCGTGTTGAAGTCTTGCGTTCCCTGGACGAAAAAGTCTTTGGAAACCACCTCGATACCCTTTGCCTTCAGCGCTGCCTCGAGCATCTGGGCGCCGCCACGACCATAATCGGTATCTTCACCTACCACCGCGATCTTCTTGAATGTGTTCTTCTTTTCAAGATAAGAAGCCAGTGCTACCGCCAGACCCTGATCGGTGGGGTTGGTTTGAAATGTCCACTCATTACCGCCGACACCCGCTTTTTCCGAGATGGATTTGGCGGTTGACACATTGACCAGCAGGGGCATTTTGGCGCGTTCAACCTGGGGCATCAGGGCCAGAGTCACTGAACTGCACATGGCTCCCACCAGGCCGACCACCGACGAATTATCCAGCAAGCGTGAAACGCTGGACACACCCTCGGACGGGTTGCAGCGATTATCCTCGGCTTCGAGTTTCAAGGGGCGACCCAACACGCCACCGGCCGCGTTGATCTGTTCGATCGCCAGCTCGGCCCCTTTCTTTTCATGCTGCCCAAGATATGCCGCCCCACCGGTTAGCGGTGTGGACATACCAATAATGATCGGTTCGCCACTTGCTTTTGCCAGTGCCGTTCCCGAGAAGGCCGAAAAGGCCAATGCACCCATCGCGAGCGCCAAACGAGTCCCCAAAACCATGTTGTTCTCCTGTTTCTGTAAAAACTCTGGACTGCGCTACTTTTATGCTTGCTATTGCTGTTGAGCTCAGTTCATTGAATCTGAATTATGCGGACGACGTGAAGGGTAAACAAGTTAGAAAAACAGCAAAACATATTAGAAACCCTAATACTTAGGATAAAAATATATCGTCTGGATGAGGGAAATATCGGTTAAAAACAGAAGTGGCTTGCGCGTAAAATGGCCGCCACAACAAAGAATCAAGGAGTAGTACATTGTTTCCAGAACGACTGACTCGCGGCTACCAATCCTTCCTCAGCGGACGCCTGGCACACGAACGCAAGCGCTATGAAGATCTGGCCCGGAACGGCCAGCACCCCGAAATCATGGTGATCGGCTGCGGCGATTCTCGCGTGGCCCCCGAAACCATTTTTGACGTCGGCCCCGGAGAAATCTTTGTCATCCGGAATATCGCCAACCTGGTGCCTCCATGCGAAACCGACGCTGAACGTTCATTTCACGGCACCAGTGCCGCCATTGAGTTTGCAGTGAATGCACTCGAAGTGAAACACATCGTGATTCTCGGCCACGCCAGTTGCGGCGGGGTGGCGGCCTACGCCAACAAGGCGGCGCCATTGTCCAAGCGCGATTTCATCGGCAAATGGATGTCGCAGATCGCACCCGTTCTGGATCGTGTCGGCCCGGCCATCGAAGACCACAAGTCATGGATTCAGCAGGTGGAATGGGGGGTGGTCGAATACAGCCTGAACAATCTGATGACATTCCCGGCAGTACGTGAACGTGTCGCCCAGGGAAAGCTGGCCCTGCACGGTGCCTACTTTGGGGTTGCCACCGGCGTGCTGTTTGTACGTGACTCGCACACCGGCAAGTTTCAGCCCTACAACGACGCCCCCTGAACAGGGTGCTGCCGGCCGATAAAGTCAGTGACCAGGCCGGCAAATTCCCCGGGGCATTCAAAGGGGGCCAGATGGCCGCTGGCCAGCTCGACGTAGCGGGCGCCGCGGATCGCCGCGGCGAGCTCTTTTGCATGCTCGGCCGGCACCATGCAATCGTTCTCACAACCAATGACCAAGGTGGGCTGTCCAATAGCCTCCAGGCATCCTCGCACATCCAGGCAGCGATCCAGCTCGATCTGGCGCGCGATGCCGTCCCAGCTGTTCGACGAGCAAATGGCCTGTATCCACTGCTCAATGTCCTGTGCGCTTAGATTGTTCAGAAACCCCGGCGTGAAACCGGTCAGAAGAACAAGCCGGGCGAACTGCCGCGGGTCGGTCCGAATCAGGTCAAGCCAAAGCTGCGATTGCAAGGCCAGCCGGCTGTGCCCTCCGTACGCGAAACCCGCCAACAGCACCAGCGAACGCACACGCTCGGGGTAGTTGGCGGCAATGTAAACAGCCACGGCAGCGCCCAGCGAATACCCCACCAGATCAAACGAATCCAGAGTTGCCGCATCGGCCCCCGCAAGCACTTGTTCGGCCAGCTGCTCAACACGCAACGGGCCGCCGTCATCCTGGGTGGCCCCCGCCCCCGAATAATCGACGCGAACGACTTTGCGACGTGCGGCAAAATGATCGATCAGGTGATCCCAGTTGCTGTGCAGATCACCCCCCGTTCCGGAAACCAGCACCAGCCCGTCGCCGTTACCGTCGACCTGGTAGGAAATGCGTGTGCTCCCGCGCTGTACAAAGGTTGCCATGGCCTGTCATCCTGATCCCGTGAATTGAATCACTTTGTAACTGATCGCGCCGCAAACCGTCAATCACGATCATCCTTGCCCCCCCGAAGCCGGCAAACAAGGCAACAGACGTCGCATAGTACGCACTGAACTTGGACTCCAGACCGGCAGCAAGGCCTGAAGAATGTCCAGCTAATTGGGGTCAGTTTACATGGAGGGAAGGGCCCAGGGCGCAGATGCGAAAAACTACAGACCATTCACCAATCCGGACTCACATTAGAGCTCTAATTAGAACAATTTAAATAAATTATCGCTCTAATTTGATCGATAGAGTTGGTAGCGTCCTGCTCTGCCGACAGGCGTGAAAAAGCGTCCTGAAAGTTACATCTTACAGAGGAACGACAATTTGAGTATTTACGCTCCTTTGTATATCATAGATATCAATGATATCATTTTAAGCGGAGGATATCGACATGGCTAACGTACAAGTCAGAAACATACCGGAAGACGTACATCGTGCGCTTCGTGTGCGTGCTGCCCTTCATGGCCGTAGTACCGAAGCTGAAATTCGTTTCATTCTTGAGCAGGCCACCCGGCCAGCGGGAAACGTAAAATTAGGGTCTTTGCTGGCATCCATAGCCCGCGAGGCGGGCGGCATGACCGAGGAAGAAGCAGAACGGTTCAACCAGTTGCGCGATAAGACACCAGCCGAGCCAATGAGATTTAAATGATCGTCATTGACACGAACGTCATTTCCGAGCTTTGGAAGATTGACCCCGACTCAAACGTGCTGGTGTGGATAGACGCCCAGGCCATTGAAACGCTGCACCTGTCAGCCGTGACCGTCGCGGAAGTGCGTTATGGCCTTGCGACGATGCCCGAGGGCAAGCGCCGCAAAATTTACCAGGAACGAATGGAAACCGAAGTTCTACCGGCGTTCGCTGGTCGCGTGCTGGCTTTCGATCTGGAAGCATCCCGGGCCTATGCCTGCCTGATGGCGCGGGCAAGGGTAGAGGGTAAGGCCATAGCCAAGGCAGATGGCTACATTGCCGCCACAGCCGCCGCGCATGGGCTCAAGGTAGCAACACGCGATACAAGCCCTTTTGAGGCGGCAGGGCTGACGGTCATCAACCCTTGGTACGCAGATTGACATCCTTGGCCCAGTGCGGTTGGAATGGTGTGATTAACCGTGTCTAGTGAATGTGCCGTCCCCCGATAATGGGGTAGAGCCACCGTGTCTAGTGAATGCGTGTCCCCCGATAATGGGGTAGAGCCGAAAAACAAAAAGGCCAACCCCGAAGAGTTGGCCTAAGTGCTTGATATTCCTTGGTGGCGCATCCCTGATTCGAACAGGGGACCTGCGGATTATGATTCCGTCGCTCTAACCGGCTGAGCTAATGCGCCAAAGACCGCTACTATAGCAAAGCTTTTTTTTCAATGCAAGCAAGGTAGTCAGGGGCACCATACACACAAAGGCCCCGCCTTTTGGCGGGGCCCTACTGCCACACTGGCAGTAAGCACAAACCACGAAGGTTGTGCCAAAGTGCATGCCCTTGAAGGGCAGCGAACTGTCCTTGGGACAGCGAGTTCAGATTAAATCCAAACCGTCGCGCCAGAAACTAGTAATAACCCTTAGTCAGGCGCTGGGCTGAGGCGGCGGGGACAGCGCCTCGGGTACCTTTCCCAAGCCGGACAGCGCGGCGCTCAGGCTGTAACGCGGCTCAAACGAATACGCCGAAGCCATCGGCCAGGCTGTGCGATACAGGGAGGTAGGGTATTCCTCGCGCAGTAAAGTTCCTTTTTCCAGATCAGGGAACACTGCCGACAGCAAGCGCACTTCCCCGTTCGGGATACGCCGTGCAATATGGTGGGGGCGCAGTTCGCCCGGATGATGCAAACCTGCAGCACCCAGCAGTTCGCCAAGCGCCCGAAGCGTATTGCCATGGAAATTGGCCACACGAACCGACTTGTCGGCAACCACCAGCGCTTTCTGCCGATGCGGATCTTGGGTGGTGACGCCGGTTGGACACAAACCGGTGTGGCAGGCCTGGGCCTGAATACAGCCCACGGCAAACATGAAGCCACGCGCACTGTTGCACCAGTCGGCCCCCAGAGCCATGATGCGCGTCATGTCGAAAGCGCTGATGATCTTTCCCGACGCCCCCAGCTTGATGTTTTCGCGCAGCCCGATTCCCACCAGTGTGTTGTGCACCAGGCGCAAGCCTTCGCGCAGCGGCGTGCCCACGTGGTCAACGAATTCGACAGGTGCCGCCCCGGTCCCGCCTTCGGCACCGTCAACCACAATGAAGTCGGGCGTAATCCCGGTTTCCAGCATGGCTTTGGCGATCGCGAACCATTCCCAGGGATGGCCGATACACAGCTTGAACCCTATGGGCTTTCCGCCGGACAGCTCGCGCAGCCGGGCAATGAAATGCATCATTTCAACCGGCGTGCTGAAAGCACTGTGCGTTGCCGGCGAATTGCAATCCTGCCAGGCGGGCACGCCGCGCGCTTCGGCAATTTCCGGCGTTACCTTGGCGCCGGGCAATATGCCGCCGTGGCCCGGCTTGGCCCCTTGCGAAAGTTTCAGCTCGATCATTTTCACCGAGGAATGCCGGGCCCTTTCGGTGAACTGTTCCTCGGAAAACCGCCCTTTCCCGTCGTTGCACCCGAAATAACCCGAACCGATGTTCCAGATGAGATCGCCGCCATGCTGCAAGTGATAGCGACTGATCCCCCCCTCGCCGGTGTCATGCGCAAAACCGCCGGCCGCCGCCCCTTTGTTCAAGGCCAGCACGGCGTTGGCAGACAGGGCGCCAAAACTCATGGCCGAGATATTCAGCACCGACAACGAGTAAGGCTGGGTGCAATCGGCACCGCCCACCTGAACACGAAAGTTTGTGTCCATCACGTGTGACGGCGTCATGGAATGATTGATCCATTCGTAATCTTTCTGGTAGACGTCAATCTGGGTACCGAAGGGACGTTTGTCGATCTCCTGTTTGGCCCGCTGGTACACCAGTGAACGGGCCGCACGGGAAAAAGGTGTGGCGCTGGTGTCATCTTCGAAGAAGTACTGGCGAAGCTCCGGACGAATGAACTCGAAGAAAAAACGTAAATTTCCCACGACCGGGTAATTGCGCCGAACGGCATGCCTGGGCTGATAAAGATCCCAAATGCCCAGCAGCGACAAGCCCCCGAAAGCGGCCACACCCAGCCACCAGCCAGGGCTGGCGACAAGGCTTAACACGACCGAGACAGCCGTCAACACAATAACCAGGTAGAAGACCGTAAAACGGGTAAACAACGTCGTCATCCAACAGCTCCCAAACGCGATCGACACGCAACCGCCCGAAAAAAGGCGACCCGCCCCCATGGGCATCGCTTCGCTCACCGATAGTAGAATGCAAACCTTACCGCAGCAAGAAACCTTGCCCCCGCAGGAGATAAAAAGTGACGCCAGCCATCCGGGTATCCGTTTCCAACTGGGAACACTGCCGCAACGAAGCCGTCCCCATCCGCTACCAGGTGTTCGTAGAAGAGCAGCAGGTACCCGTGGAACTTGAGCAGGATGATCACGACATCGTTTGCCGTCACGCACTGGCTCGCACCGGTGACGGCACAGCCATCGCAACAGGCCGCCTGCTGCCCGACGGACATATCGGCCGTATGGCCGTATTAACCTCCTTCCGTGGCCGGGGCATCGGCTCCCTGGTGCTGAACGCACTGGTTCAAGAGGCGCAGCGGCTAGGGTATCGCCACGTGGTGTTGTCGGCGCAATGCCATGCCCGGGCATTTTATGAAAAACACGGGTTCATCCCCCGGGGCGACACTTACCTGGAAGCCGGCATCCCGCATATTGAAATGATACTGCCATTGGTTTGACAGGCGAAACCCAGCTTTCAAGCGGCTTTCAAGACAAAAACGAAATTTTCGCACAGGAAAATCAGGGTAATCGCCTAGCGTGGAAATGTTGACGCCTGGATTCGCGGGGGTCTATAACATCAAGGCTTGTAAGAAACGGTAATCCGTTCGTTCTCAGTCAACAAGTCACCACAATAAGCCAGGAGACACTCATGAAAAACAGTGCTGTCAACGCTATCCAATCCGCACCCGCAAAAGCCTCACGCCGCAAGTTTCTGGGCGGTGCCGCTGCCGGTACCGCCGCAGCCGTGGGCATGGGCTTTCCGTCCATTGTCAGCGCCCAGGCACCCATCAATTTCCGCTTCCAGAGCACGTGGCCGACGGTCGATATCTTCCACGAGTTCGCCCTTGATCTGGCACAGAAAATCAACGACATGACCGGCGGCGAGCTGAAAATTGAAGTGCTGCCTGCCGGCGCCGTTGTGCCTGCCTTTGCCCTGCTCGATGCCGTTTCCAAAGGCACACTCGACGGCGGCCACGGCGTCCTGGGCTACAACTACGGCAAACAAAACGCGCTGGCACTGTACTCGTCGGGCCCCGCATTCGGCATGGATGCCAATATGATCCTGGCGTGGCACAAATACGGCGGCGGGAAAGAAATGCTGGCTGAACTGTACAAGGAAATCGGCGGCAACGTCGTATCCTTCCTGTACGGCCCCATGCCCACCCAGCCTTTCGGCTGGTTCAAGAAGCCGGTCACCAAAGTCGAAGACCTGAAAGGCCTGAAGTTCCGTACCAACGGCCTGGCCATTGATCTGTTCACCGCCATGGGTGCGGCAGTGAATGCGCTTCCCGGCGGCGAAATCGTTCCTGCGCTCGATCGCGGCCTGCTCGACGGCGCCGAATTCAACAACGCCACGTCCGACCGCCTGCTTGGCTTCCCCGATGTTTCCAAGGTGTGCATGCTGCAAAGCTTCCACCAGTCGTCGGAAACGTTTGAGGTTATCTTCAACAAAGATAAGTTCAACAGCTTGCCCGACAAAATGAAAGCCATTGTCAACAATGCCATCGAAGCCGCCTCTGCCGACATGTCCTGGAAGGCCATCGACCGCTACTCGCAAGACTACATCAAGCTGCAACAAGACGGCGTGAAATTCTACAAAACGCCCGACACCATTTTGCAGCAACAGCTGGTTCTGTGGGATCAGATCGTTGCCAAGAAATCGGAAACCAACCCCATGTTCAGCAAAATCGAAAAATCCCAGCGCGAGTTTGCCAAGCGCGCCCTGGCCTGGGACATGGACACCAACAACAACCGCCGCATGGCCTATGTGCACTATTTCGTGAAGAAATAAGGCACATCAGCAAAAGGCAAAAAGTCCGGCTGGCCATGAACCGGCCGGACAACGCAGCCTCTATACAGAGCGGACCGCACTAATCGCTGTGTCCGCTCTATTTGTGTTTACCCCTGTGAAGCGAAACTATCATGCAGAAGTTGCTATTGACTATCGACCGCGTCAATACGCGGATCGGCCAGCTGTTTGGCTGGTTAGTGCTGGCACTCACCCTCTTTATTACCTACGAGGTGTTCGCACGCTACGTACTGGGCAGCCCCAGGGCGTGGGCCTTTGACGCCATGAACATGATGTACGGCACATTGTTCATGATGGCCGGTGCGTACACCCTGGCCAAGAACGGCCATGTTCGCGGCGATGTCCTGTACGGCTTTTTCCCGCCACGACTGCAAGCCAGCCTTGATCTGATCTTGTACTTCCTGTTTTATTTCCCCGGCGTTATCGCGCTCGCCTGGGCCGGCTATTACTATGCCGCCGAGTCGTGGGTCATTAACGAACATTCCACCATTACCGCCGACGGCCCGCCCATTTATCCGTTCAAAGCCATTATTCCGCTGGCCGGCATAACGCTGTTGCTACAGGGCATTGTCGAGGTCGTACAGTGCATTAACTGCTTGCGCCAGGGTGAGTGGCCCAAACGCGACGAAGACGTCGAAGAAGTCGACGTTGGCAAATTCAAGGAAATGGTTCACGCCACCGACGACGACATGCGTGCAGCCGATGAAGCCGTCGTCAACCATCAGCAGCACAAGGCGCAACAGAACGGGAGCCAAGCATGAGAAAAGAGGTTTGGTTTGGCTTGTCCATTCTGATCGCCATCGTTATCGGCCTGGCAGTACTCATGCCGGCACCGGCCGATATTACCAATGGCCACCTGGGCCTGTTGATGCTGGCCCTGATCGTGGTCACCATCATGCTGGGCTTTCCAACCGCGTTCACGCTAATGGGCATGGGGGTGATCTTCACGTACCTGGCCTATCGGGGCATGGGGCCGGAAGTGGCCATGAAACAAACGCTCGATCTCATGGTGCTGCGGGCATACTCCGTCATGACCAGCGACGTGCTGATCGCCGTTCCCCTGTTCATTTTCATGGGGTACCTGGTTGAACGCGCCAACCTCATCGAGAAGCTGTTCAAAAGCCTGCACCTGGCCATGGCGCGTGTTCCCGGATCCCTGGCGGTCGCCACCATCATCACCTGCGCGGTGTTCGCAACAGCAACCGGCATTGTGGGCGCGGTGGTCACGCTCATGGGGCTTCTGGCCATGCCGGCCATGCTCAAAGCCGGCTATAGCGTACGCCTGACCGCCGGCTCCATTACAGCCGGTGGCTGTCTGGGCATCATGATCCCGCCGTCGGTACTGCTCATTGTGTACGGAGCAGTCGCCGGTGTATCGGTCGTGAAGCTGTATGCAGGTGCCTTTTTCCCGGGTTTGATGCTGGCGGGCCTGTACGTGGTCTACGTTATGATCGTCGCAAAGATCAGCCCGAAGTCGGCCCCTCCGCTCTCCGAAGAAGAGCGGCGCGTCCCCTTGCCAGAATTTGCCATCCAGATCAAAGACACCATCAGCAACCGGGCACTGCCCGGCCTGATCGGGGCACTGAAAGGCAAGCGCAACGCCAATGTTCCCGCCGGTACAATCCTGCGCCACCTGGTAGTTGCAATGCTGCCCGCCCTGGTGTTCGCAGCCATTATGGCTTACAGCTATCAATCACTGACCAAGCCGGCTCCGGAAGAATTCAGCGGCCTGCAGCAAATGGGCTCATTCTCCAACTTCGACAGCGGTTCCTCGTTCGGCGGCGGTTTAGCCGAGCCCCCGGGTGCCGGCGGGCTGGCCGAGCCCCCCGGTGCCGGCCTGGCCGAACCGCCGGGAGCCGGCGGGCTGTCCGAACCTCCCGGTGCCGTAGCGCCCGGCGTTCAGCCCAGTGAATCCGCGAGTACCGCCGCCCAGGCACAAGCACCCGAAGAGGCCGAGCGCCCGGCGGCGCCCATGGGCTACTGGATCACTCTGGCCATCGGCCTGGCGTTGCTGGTTATTTTCTACGCGTTCTTTACCTTTGCGCGTCTGGAAATTTTCAAGATGCTGCTCAGCTCCTTTTTCCCGCTGGCCATCATGATCCTGGCGGTGTTGGGTAGCATCGTGTTCGGCTTTGCCACCCCGTCGGAAGCTGCCGCCATGGGGGCATTCGGCGGAATTTTGCTGGCGCTGGCCTACCGCAAGCTGAATTACGCCATGTTGCGTGAATCGGTATTCCTGGCCGCGAAAACCAGTGCCATGGTGTGCTGGCTGTTCGTGGGTTCGGCCATTTTCTCGGCGGCGTTTGCGCTGCTGGGTGGGCAGGAAATCATTAACAACTGGGTAATCGGCATGGACCTCACTCCTATCGAGTTCCTGATCCTGTCCCAGATCGTTATTTTCCTGCTGGGCTGGCCGCTTGAATGGACCGAGATCATTGTGATCTTCATGCCTATTTTCCTGCCCTTGCTGAATCACTACGGTGTTGATCCGTTGTTCTTCGGGCTCCTCGTGGCACTTAACCTGCAAACGGCGTTCCTGTCGCCGCCTGTGGCCATGTCGGCTTTCTATCTGAAAGGGGTGTCACCGCCGCATGTCACACTGAACCAGATATTTGCAGGCATGCTGCCATTTATGGGTATCCAGATCATTGCCATCGTGCTTATGTATCTGTTCCCGCAAATCGGTTTGTGGTTGCCCAGTGTGCTTTACTAGGGTAACGATATCACCGGCACACCGGGCAGCCGGTGAACCGGTGAACCCATGAACCGACAAGGGCAGCCTACTCAGGCTGCCCTTGTTTTATTCACCCTCAGGGGCAATCTGCCGACCATTTTCGACGGCGGTGCGATAGCGGGCATCCAGCCGCAAGAGCGGCAACCCGGCCATCAAAACCAGCAAGCCCAGCCATGCTCCCCACCCCGCGTACTGGGCGCTGGCCCAGAACAAGCCCAGACAACTGAGCGCGAACAAAATCGGGGTTAAGGGAAACAAAGGCACACTGAATGCCCGGGGAGCCGATGGATGACGGCGGCGCAACCGGATCACCGCCAATGCCGTCAGCCCCATAAACAACCAGAACACCGGCGCGGTGTAGGCCACCATCAGTTCCACGCCATTGCGCGACAACGCACCAAATACCAACAGACCAAGCGTTATCACGCCCTGAACGAGCAGCGCCCGGCGCGGTGCGGTCGACGACTGGGTTTCAAGGCCAAACGTTCGCAGCGCCGGTACGTCACGTGCCAGGGCGGTATAAACACGGGCGCCTGTGTAGATACTGGCATTGATCGTGCCCAGGGCCGCACAACACACCAGCAGGCCAAGAAAGACGGCGGCTTTGTCACCGGCAACCAATCCCATCAACTGGGCTCCGACCGCGTTCGATTGGGCCAGCCCTTCCAGCCCGAACACGCGCAAATAAGCCACGTTGATGATCAGGTAAAGCGCCGTGACAATAACGGTCCCCAGAACCAGCACCCGGTGCATATTGCGCGACGGCTCGCGGAGCTCGCCCGACAAATACGCCGCCTCGTTCCACCCACCGTAGGTCAGTAAAACAAATACCATCCCCATGCCCAAGGCCCCGGCCAGGCTGCCCGTGGGCAGTGTGGCCGCCGTATCAGGCACCGTTATCGGCCCGGATGAAAGCACCAGCCCGCCAACGCTGACCGCCAGCAGCGCCAGCACGGTCACGCCCGTCAGTACACGCTGCACCCAGTACGACTCCAGATTACCCCGCATATTCAGCAGGGTGAGTGCAACGATGGCAAGCGCCGCATGTAAAGCCACGCCGTGTGCGCCCCAATGGAACAGCGCATTGGCATATTCACCGTAAATGAAGGCCACGGCGGCGATGGCGCCGGTTTGTATGACGCTGCCCCGTGCCCAGGCGAACAACAAACCCACTCGTCGTCCCCAGGCAAGCCGCAGAAAATGGTATTCTCCCCCCGAATCCGGATAGGTGGCACCCAGCTCGGCGTAACACAAGGCCCCCAACAACATGACGACCCCTCCGGCCAGCCACAGCCCCAGGTACATCATGGGTGTTGAAGCGTGTTGCGCAACCAGTGGCGGAAAGCCGAATATACCGATACCAATCACCACACCGACAAGGACAGCCACAGCGTCTACGAGCGTGAGACCTTGCGTTCTCCCACCCTCATTGACCGACGCAGGGCTGCTCATTGAACCCTCGTCGCTGACCAGTTCTGGGCGGTGTCGGCGCCGCCTTGCGGCACCATGGAATCACCCTGCACACGTGCGGCATAGGGCGTAGCCTTGCCGTGGCGGCTCAGGGTGAAGCGGATACTGGCACCTTGGATGACGCCGTTGCTTACCAGCCAGTCGTGATCCTTATGCGTGGCAGTCCCTTCAAATCGCTGGAAATTCTGGGTCAGGTTCAATGTAACGGGCCCATCCGGCCCGTCGAGCCGCCACTGACCGGCGACACGAGCCGGTACCACCCAATGATAAATATCCCGTGACCCCATTGTCTTGTGTTCGTCGGGAGACCACTCGCCCATGGTGAACTGGTGGGAAACCAGCCGGGTACCCGGCTTCAGCTGCAACAGTCTTGGCCGCAGTTTCAAGTTGACGTCGGGAAGCAAATACATGGTGATGACGTCGGCACGATCCAGATCGGTGTCGAACAAGTCTTGCACCTGGAACTTCACCTTGTCGGCCACGTTGGCCGCCTGGGCATTGGCGTTGGCTTCGTTCACCCGTTCGGGGTCGATGTCAACTCCCATGGCTCCACGCGCCTTGAAGTCACGCACGGCCGCGATGGCTATACGGCCATCGCCTGAGCCAAGGTCAATGACGTAATCATTCGGACCGACCGACCCCATGGTCAGCATCTGGGCGACGACGTCGGGCGGAGTGGGCACATAAGGAACATCCAGTTCCACATACACGGGCTGCTGGGCATGCGCGGGCATAAACCCGAGCACACTGCCGCTGATCGCCAGACAACCTAAAACCTGCAAACGTCGCTTCGCTAATGACATGAAAATCTCCGGAGTTGGGTACAAACAAGAGCAAGTACTCTGTATACACAAACCGGACAGCATCTGACAATTAGCTGAACGTGTTTTACGTTCAATTACCACATTTACAACGAACCGCCCTACATTCCCGCCGACGAATAATTCAGGAATCGCGTGCTGGATCCCTGGAAGGTGAGTCGAACCGTACCGATCGGACCGTTACGCTGCTTGCCGATGATGATTTCCGCCGTACCTTTGTCGGGCGAATCGGGGTTATACACCTCGTCGCGGTAAATGAACAGAATAAGGTCGGCGTCTTGTTCGATAGCGCCTGATTCCCGAAGGTCGCTCATGACCGGGCGCTTGTTGGGGCGCTGCTCCAGACTGCGGTTCAGCTGCGACAGTGCAATGAGCGGACAGTTCAGCTCTTTGGCCAGGCTTTTCAGCGAGCGGCTGATTTCCGAAATTTCGGTGGCCCGGTTCTCACCTGCGCTGCTGGCCGACATAAGCTGCATGTAGTCGATAATGATCAGACCCAGCTGGCCGCACTGGCGCGCCAGGCGCCGCGCGCGCGCCCTGACCTCCATGGCGGTGAGTGCCGGAGTTTCATCGATGTAGATCTGGGCCTCTTGAACGCGCTGGACTGCATGCGTCAGGCGCGGCCAGTCGTCGGCGGTGAGTTTGCCGGTACGCATGCGATGCTGGTCGAGCATGCCCACCGAGCCCACCATACGCATGGCCAGTTGCACGGCCCCCATTTCCATGGAGAAGACCGCCACCGGCAACCCTTGCTCAATGGCAACGTGCTCGCCGATATTCATGGAAAACGAGGTTTTTCCCATGGATGGGCGCCCGGCCACAATGACAAGGTCGCCGGCCTGCAACCCCGAGGTCATGCGGTCAAGGTCGGTAAAACCGGTGGGCACGCCCGTAACGTCGGAATCACCCTCGCGATGATACAGTTCGTCGATGCGCTCAACGACCTGGCTGAGCAAGGGCTGAATTTCCTGAAAGCCGGTTATGCCGCGCGCGCCTTCCTGGACGATCTGGAATACGCGTGATTCGGCCTCGTCGAGCAGCTGGCGCGCCTCTTTGCCCTGGGGGTTGAACGCACCGGCGGCGATCTCGTCAGCCACAGACACCAGCTTGCGCAGTATGGAGCGCTCGCGAACGATTTCCGCATAACGGCGGATGTTCGCCGCCGACGGAGTGTTATGGGCCAGCGCATTCAGGTAGGCCAGGCCACCGATATCGTCGGACTTGCCGGCACTGGCCAGCGACTCATTCACCGTAACCACATCGGCCGGTCGCGACAGGCCGATCAACCGGGTGATGTGCTGCCAGATGAGTTTGTGATCGAAGCGGTAAAAGTCTTCGTCGTTTAAAACATCGGTAATGCGGTCGAACGCTGCATTATCGAGCAGCAAACCGCCCAGAACCGATTGCTCGGCCTCGACCGAATGGGGGGGAACACGCAGGTAATCCAACTGCGGATCGTGCTGACCAGACTTGCTATCCACGCCGACAGGCTCCGAAATAAAAAAGAAAAGCCGGCATGCGCCGGCTTTTCGTCAACCCGCGGCACATTCCAGCAAAGGAAATGTACCACGTACAGAAACGAGATGGCTCAAGCCATTTCGCCTTGCACCACCAGGTTGATTTCCACGACGACGTCGGCGTGCAGTGCCACTTGTACGGGGAATTCGCCCACCGCTTTCAGTGCACCGTCGGGCAGGCGAACCTGCGATTTCTGAACATCGAAACCTTCGGCAACCAGCGCCTGGGCGATGTCCATGCTGGTGACGGAACCGAACAAGCGGCCGTCGACACCGGCTTTCTGGCTGATGGTGAGAGTGCGGCCGGACAGCTTTTCACCCAGCGCCTGGGCAGCGGCCAGCTTTTCGGCCTGCTGCTTCTCGAGTTCGGCACGGCGTGCTTCGAACTCTTTCAGAGCGGCTTCCGTGGCACGGCGGGCAATTTTCTTGGGAATCAGGAAATTGCGTGCATAGCCGTCGCGAACGCGAACGACTTCACCCAGATTACCTAAATTAACAACTTTTTCGAGCAGAATGACTTGCATGACGAGCCCCCTGATTAATTGTGGTTATCGGTGTAAGGCAACAATGCCAGGAAGCGGGCACGCTTGATCGCGGTGTCCAGCTGGCGCTGGTAATGCGCTTTGGTGCCGGTCAGGCGGGCGGGAATGATCTTGCCGTTTTCCTGAATGAAATCGCGCAGGGTGTCGATATCTTTGTAATCGATCTCATCAACATTGGCAGCGCTGAAGCGGCAGAACTTGCGGCG
The DNA here is from genome assembly GCA_050252075.1 of Burkholderiaceae bacterium. Lineage (GTDB taxonomy): Bacteria > Pseudomonadota > Gammaproteobacteria > Burkholderiales > Burkholderiaceae_B > JAAYGT01. The sequence continues at coordinate 17,165 of JBFWLP010000005.1, forward strand.
CTTGAACAGCGGATTCTGTTGATTGAACTTGCGTTTTTCTTTGCCTTTCTTGAAATAAGCCATAGTGTGCCTCTTTGTGGTTCGGGTAACACCCGAACGAAGTAGTCGTTACGTTGTGGTCAATATCCACCAACGTCTTGATAGATCCGGATCCTTGCTACACCACCACCGGGGTGATGCCGCCCGCAACCCGCGTAGCCTGCTGAATATGCAACACCAGCCTGTTGGCGCCTTTTCTTGCCGAAGCCAGAAACCCCTTGATCGTAAGATCTGCTCCTAACGGGGTATCCGCCAGAAGCAATGCAATATCGCCCAATGCAATGGCCGATACCTCAAGCATTACCGTACGTTCATGGCCTGCTTCGACAACGCTGGACTGATGGCTCAACTGCATCTCGATGGCCGGAATACCCGCCGGGGTATATCGCAGCGATTTTATCTCGATGACCGTGGCGCTCAGCGCTACGTGGTTCACCCTCAGATCCGCAATGCGTCGACGATGTTATTCGTCGTTGTCAGACGATGCCTCGCTGGTCGCTTTGCGCGCTTCTTCACGCTCAACCGATTTCATCATGACCGAAGGCGTGGTTTGGGCTTTCTTTGTCTTGATGACCAGGTGACGCAAGATCGCATCGTTGTAGCGGAACGAGTGCTCAAGCTCATCGAGAACGGTTTGGCCGCATTCGATGTTCATGCACACATAGTGCGCCTTGACGAGTTTCTGGATGGGATAAGCCAGCTGACGACGGCCCCAGTCTTCCAGACGATGGATTTGACCACCGTTGCCCGTAACCATGGACTGGTAACGTTCAATCATGGCCGGCACCTGTTCGCTTTGATCAGGATGCACAATAAACACTACTTCGTAGTGACGCATAGACTACTCTCCTTGAGGATAGCTTTTGCAGGTACAGGCACCCGAAATACATTCAGGCCACGCCTGGGCACCCGCAAAAGAAAGCCCGCCAACATTGGTCGAGCAAGAAACCGGCCATTCTAAGCTTTTTCCCCGTGCGCTGTCAAGTCAAAACCCATTCCAAGGCGTTGACTTATACGGGAAAACACGAATACGCCGCGTCGGATCAGACAGGCGTTTGGCCGGCCTATCCTTCGATAACCGCATAAGCGGAATGGTTGTGGATGGATTCGAAATTTTCGGCTTCGACGCGAAAGCGAACCACCCCCGGCATCGCCTGAACCTTGTCAGCCACGTCGCGCACAAGATCTTCCACAAACTTGGGATTCTCGTATGCACGCTCGGTGACGAATTTTTCGTCGGTTCGTTTCAGCAACCCCCAAAGCTCGCACGACGCCTGTTGCTCCACCGCCTGGATAAGCGACGGAACATCGACCTGCCCGGGTGAGTCGTACGCAATGACAACCGTAACGTGGGAACGCTGGTTGTGGGCGCCGTACTCCGAAATGGCTTTGGAACACGGGCACAAGCTGGTGACCGGCACAACCACCGTCAGTTCGAAGGCCTGCGTTTCAGGCTCGCCCGTGACCGGGTTCCGGGCGGCGGTTGCCATCCAGGTGACCTCGTAGTCCATCAGGCTGGGCACACCGGACACCGGCGCCTGTTTGGTAAGGAACAGGGGAAACTGCGCCCGAACATCGCCTTTTTCGGCATTCAGCAAAGGCAGCATGTCCTGCGCCATGTCACAAAACAGCCGGGGGGTCAGTGCCGCTTGGCGATGCTGCTCCAGCAAGGCCACGAAACGCGACATGTGGGTGCCTTTCTCGTGCGCCGGCAGTGCAACCGTAAGCTCCCACTGAGCGACCGTCGGCTGCGCCGCCTGACCGGCAACGGCGATCATCAGGGGATGGCGAACGCCGCGCACCCCCACACGCTGAATGGCAATACGGCGATTGTCCGCACTGCTTTGCACATCGGGCATGGCAACAACGGGGTCGATAACTGTATTCATTTGCTTGATCCAAAGGGCGCCACGACGGGCAGTTCCCAGAAATTTTACTACACAGTAGCGATATTTACCATGCAGTATTTGCGGCCGGCCAAAATCTAACCATAAAGCAAGAACAGCACTAGCGCAAATGCGTCACATTCGCCGCATAGCCTTCCGCCGGCGCAACAGGGTTGACGTTGCCGGCCCGTTCACCCAGCAACCCCGCAAAACGTTCACGGACCTGCTTCTCGATACCTTCGGCATCCAGACCGAGCCCGCGCAACAACGCCACCTGGTCGCCATGATCAATGAAAGTATCGGGCAGACCCAGCTGCAGCACCGGCAACAGCGTCGATTGCGCGGCCATGGATTCGAGGACGGCACTGCCGGCGCCGCCCATGACACAGGCCTCTTCCAGGGTGACGAAGGCCTGATGCGTTTTGGCCAGCTCGGCAATCAGATCATCGTCGAGCGGCTTGACAAAACGCATGTCGACAACGGTGGCATCCAGGGCCTGACCGGCCTGCAGCGCCGGCTGCAGCAAGGTACCAAAAGCCAGAATGGCAAGGGTGCGGCCCTGGCGGCGCACGATACCTTTGCCAATGTCCACTGTCTCCAGCGATTCGGCCACCGGTGCGCCGCAACCTGCACCGCGCGGGTAGCGAACCGATGCCGGTCCCGCATAGTGATAACAGGTACTGAGCAACAGACGCGCCTCGTTTTCGTCGGACGGCGTGGCCACCACCAGATTGGGAACACACCGCAAATACGCAATATCGTAGTTGCCGGCATGGGTTGCGCCGTCGGCACCGACAATGCCGGCGCGGTCCAGCGCAAAGGTAACGTCCAGATTCTGCAAGGCCACATCGTGGATAAGCTGGTCGTAGCCCCGCTGCAGAAACGTGGAATAGATGGCCACCACCGGCTTGAGCTGCTCGCAGGCCAGGCCGGCGGCAAATGTGACGGCGTGCTGCTCCGCAATGCCGACGTCGAAGTAGCGGCGCGGAAAACGCTTTTCAAACTCCACCATGCCGCTGCCTTCGCGCATGGCAGGCGTAATGCCCACCAGACGCTCATCGGTCTGCGCCATATCGCACAACCAGCGGCCGAACACCTGGGTGAATGTCTGGCGACCCGGCGCGGCCGGCTTCTGGATGCCAACCGCCGGATCAAACTTGCCAGGGCCGTGATACAGCACAGGATCGGCTTCGGCAAGCTTGTAGCCCTGCCCTTTTTTGGTGACCACATGCAGAAACTGCAGCCCCCCCAGGGATTTCAGGTTTTCCAGCGTGGGAACCAGGGCGTCCAGATCGTGGCCGTCGATGGGGCCGACATAATTGAACCCCAGCTCCTCAAACAAGGTGGCCGGCGACATCATGCCTTTGGCGTGCCCCTCGAAGCGACGCGCCAGCTCAAGCATGGGCGGCATATGTTGCAGGACGGCCTTGCCGACATTCTTGGCCGCCGCATAGAAGCCGCCCGACATCAGCCGGGCCAGATAACGATTCAGCGCCCCCACGGGCGGGGATATGGACATATCGTTATCGTTGAGCACCACCAGCACATTGACGTCGGGGGTTACGCCCGCATTGTTCAGTGCTTCGAATGCCATACCGGCCGTCATGGCGCCGTCGCCGATGACCGCAATGTGCTGGCGCGACATGCCGGCGTTGCGGGCCGCCACCGCCATACCCAGCACAGCGGAAATTGACGTGGACGAATGTGCCGTACCGAACGCATCGTATTCCGATTCGCTGCGCTTGGGAAAGCCGGAAATACCGCCCAGCTGGCGCAAATGGGCCATCGCCTCGCGCCGCCCGGTGAGAATCTTGTGGGGATACGATTGATGCCCCACGTCCCAGACAATGCGGTCATGCGGAGTGTCGAACACATGATGCAGGGCCACCGTAAGCTCGACGGTACCCAGGTTCGACGACAGATGCCCGCCTGTTTTCGCCACTGACTGCAAAATGAACGCCCGCAACTGGTCGGAAACCTGTTTCAGCTCAGCACGGCCCAGCATCCGCAAATCATCGGGGCTGTTGATATTTTCTAACGAGACAGTAGTCATACAGAGTGTGTGTGTAATGCGTTCCTGCGCGCACAGTAACGCGGTTGTTCGCCGTACCGGCAACCCTGGCTGCGTGGCAACCGGGCGCCCTAATGCGTGCGCCCCACTATGAAATCGGCCACCTGGGCCAGCCGTTCGGCACTGGGTCCCAGGGGCAACAGTGCGCCACGCGCTTCCTGATGCAATGCGTCGAGCAGCTGCCGGGAGCCGTCAAGGCCCAGCACGGAAACATAGGTGGGCTTGTTCCCGGCCGCGTCTTTGCCGGCGGTTTTACCTAACGTAGCCGTATCGGCCGTCACATCGAGAATGTCGTCTACCACCTGGAAAGCCAGGCCAATAGCCGACGCATAGCTTTCCAACCCCTGCCGCGCGCTGGAGCTGGCACCCGCCACGATGCCCCCCAGCAAGATACTGGCTTCAAGCATGGCGCCGGTTTTCATGCGATGCATCTGCTTAAGGTCGTCCTGGGCCAGCGTGTGCCCGACGCTCTCGCAATCGATGGCCTGGCCGCCCACCATGCCCTCGCTGCCGGCCGCGCGGGCCAGCAACGCACCCGCCTGGACAACGAGTGCGGGCGCAACGGGCATACCCAGAAGCGTCTCGAACGCCAGGGGCTGCAGAGCATCGGCCGCCAGCATGGCTGTTGCTTCATCATACTGCACGTGCACGGTGGGCCGCCCGCGGCGCAAGGCGTCGTCGTCCATGCAGGGCAGATCGTCATGTACCAGCGAGTAGGCATGAATGAATTCTACCGCCGCCGCCGCATGATCCAGCGCAATCAGTTGGGCCGACGCGGGTGCCTCGGACTGCAGGGCGGCCTCGCCGGCTGCGTAGACCAGGGCCGCGCGTACCCGCTTGCCGCCGCCCAGCACCGCGTAACGCATCGCCTCGTGCAGCCGGTAAGGCACGGTGTCGGCCTCGGGCAGGAAACTGTCGAGAACATTTTCGATATGTTCGGCGCGGTCCCGCAGCCAGTCGGCAAATGCCAGCGTTGACTTGGCCATGCTAATCCTGCCCCTTGGCATCGGCAGAGGCAAAGGGCTTGAGCAGGTTGCCTTGCAGGACCTTCACCTGCTCCTCGGCAGCGTCGAGTTTGGCCTGGCAAAACCGGGCCAGCTCGACACCTTGCTCATAGGCCGCCAGCGACTGCTCCAGCGGCAGTGCACCGCTCTCCATTTGAGCCACCAACGCCTCAAGTTTGGCCAACGCTGACTCAAAATCTCGGGGCTCGGCGTCGGCCCCATTCTGATTTTCATCGTTCATTATCAAGATCCCGAAAGCCCAAACGCGGGACGCCTGGGAAATAACTGCAGCCTGCCATTGTACGAGAACCCGGTTGCCAATGCGGAATGCGGGCAAATGAGAAAAGCCCCGGCCGGAACTTGTGTATAATCCCCTGTTCTAATTTTCATCGGCCAGTCCGTTTTTTTCTTCGCACCGGCAACCCGGCTGTGCTTTTTTGCGCAGTGCTTTGTGGCCCGGTTTCATCTTCGCGGGGGGGGAACCATGACCGACATCGGTCGGAACGCGCACATCGCGCCGGCACAAACGCAACTATCCGTCGACCACTATTTCGACGACGCCGTTTTTGCCCTTGAGCTGGAACGCATTTTCAAACAGTCTTCTTGCTATATCGGCCACGAGAAACTCGTGCCCGAGGTTGGCGACTGGCACACCCTTGCCCAGGAACAGGGCGGGCGGGTACTGGTACGCAACCCTGGCGGCGTTGAACTGTTGTCGAACGTCTGCCGCCATCGCCAGGCAGTCATGCTGGGCGGTGAAACAGGCAATATCAGCGCTGCCAAGCCGTTCAAGGGCAATCTTGCCGCTACCGGCGGCAACATTGTGTGCCCGCTGCACCGCTGGACCTACAACAATCAGGGAACGCTCATCGGGGCCCCCCATTTTCCTGAAACGCCCTGCTCAAAACTGCAACGCTTTCCGCTGCAGAACTGCCACGGTCTGCTCTTCGAAGGGCCACGCAGCCCGGCCGCCGATATGGCCAGGCTGTTCAACCGACCGGAATTCGACTTTTCCGACTATGTTCTGGATCACGTCGAGGTTCACCACTGCAATTACAACTGGAAAACCTTCATCGAAGTCTATCTTGAAGACTACCATGTGGGCCCCTTTCACCCGGGCCTGGGCCAGTTCGTCACTTGCGATGACCTTACCTGGGAATTTTCCGACTGGTACAGCCTGCAACAGGTGGGTGTGCACAAGGCGCTCAGCCAGCCGGGGTCACCGGCCTACCGTACATGGCACGACAAACTGCTTGAGTACCGTGGCGGCGACGCACCCGATTTCGGTGCCGTGTGGGTCACCTATTTCCCCACCCACATGATCGAGCTGTATCCGCACGTACTGGTGCTCTCCACGCTGCACCCGGTCAGTCCGCAGAAAACCGTCAATATTGTCGAGTTTTACTATCCCGAAGACATCGTGGCGTTTGAGCGGGAATTCGTTCAGGCTCAGCGTGCGGCGTACATGGAAACCGCCGTCGAAGACGACGAAATTGCCGAACGCATGGACGCAGGGCGCCGCTTGCTGATGCAACGGGGCGTGAACGAAACCGGTCCCTACCAGTCACCCATGGAAGACGGCATGCAGCATTTCCACGAATGGTACCGGCGCCTTATGCGTATGCCGGCATCCCGCTAGGGCGAAGCAGGCCCGGGCCTAGCGGGCTCCGGACTCAGTGGCGGCTGGGTCGGGAGCCGGCGTTTCCTTCCCCTTCATTACGCGGTACTCGCTGTAGGTGCGCCAGGTGGACAGCAGGCCGGCGGCAATCACCAGCCCCATTCCCGCCCATGCCAATGTATCGGGCACATCATCCCAGAAAACAATGCCCAGGACGGCCGCAAAAATAATCGTCGTGTATTGAAGCGCCGCGCTCAGCAGCGGCGAACCCAGGCCGAACGCACGGGTCAGGGCAAGCTGGCCCACAAAACCTAACAGGCCGATACCGGTAAGAAAAACCCATGCCATCCAGTGCGGAACCGACCACCCCTGGAACAGAAACCCGACGGCACTGGACAGGCACACGGCGCACGAAAATATGAAAACCGTGCGCCATTCCGGCTCCTGAACCTTGCCCAGCTCGCGAATCTGCATCATGGCAATGGCGGAAATGGCACCTGCGCCAAGCCCCACGGCGGCAGGCAGGAATTGGTCTTCGTTCAGGCTGGGCCGCAAAATTGCCACCACCCCCAGAAAACCGGCAATGACGGCAACGATACGCACGGGGTCACGCTGCGCGGCGGCCCCGAAGAGCATCCAGCCGGCAATGAATAAGGGAGCGGTGTAATTCAGACTGACTGCCGTGGAAAGCGGCAGGCTCGAAATGGCGTAAAAACCCATCCACAACGACGTAATACCGGCAATATTACGAACAATATGCAGACGCCAGCTGCGCGGCACCAGGCTTCGGCGCGTGGACAACACCCAGAAATACAGAATAATGACCGACGGAATGCCGCGAAAGAACACCACATGGGCCAGCGACGCACCATGGTCGACCGCCACCTTGATGCAAGCCCCCATGCCAGCAAACATGACACTCGCCAGTAACATCCACAGAGACTGCATTCACTTAACCAGACGATGTTATTAATTTCTTTGGATCCGATACTATACTCTGGTACCCGGCATAATGGCGGGCTCGCGACTGTTGAACTTTAAATTGGGGAACCCGGCACCATATTCAGGGTCAGATACTTTCCCCAACGACTTGCTGAAACTTCCTCGGAAAAGTAAATCATGAAACGGATATTCCTATTTCTCGTTACCAACATTGCCGTCATGGTGGTTTTGTCGGCCACAATGAGCGTGCTGGGTGTCGGGCGCTTTCTCACCGCGAACGGGCTTGATCTGACGCAACTGCTGATCTTTTCCGCGCTGGTAGGCTTTACCGGTTCGTTCGTTTCCCTGCTGATGAGCAAATGGATGGCCAAGCGATCCACCGGAGCGCGGGTAATCGATCCGCAAAATCCCGGCAGCGCACGCGAGGCGTGGCTCCTCGACACCGTTCATCAGCTGGCCGACAGGGCCGGCATCGGCCGCCCCGAAGTTGCCATTTATGACGGGGCACCCAACGCCTTTGCCACCGGCGCCAACAAGAACGATGCGCTCGTGGCCGTGTCCACCGGGCTGCTGGAATCCATGACCGAGGAAGAAGTGGCGGCCGTGCTGGGCCACGAAGTGGCGCACATAGCCAATGGCGACATGGTCACACTCACCCTCATCCAGGGGGTGGTGAACACCTTCGTCATTTTCCTGGCACGGGTGGTGGGCTATTTCGTCGACAAGGCCATTTTCAAGAATGACCGCGACATCGGGGTGGGTTACTACGTAACGGTGATTGTCTGTGAACTGATTTTCGGCATTCTGGCCTCGCTGATCGTGGCCTGGTTCTCGCGCCAGCGCGAATACCGTGCCGATGCCGGCTCGGCAAAACTGCTGGGCTCACGCGACCCCATGATTCGCGCACTGGCGCGCCTGGGCGGGGTTGAGGCGGGCGAATTGCCCAAAACCTTCGAAGCAGCCGGCATTTCCGGTGGTCGGGCAATCAGCGCCATGTTCGCATCCCACCCGCCCATTCCTGCGCGTATTCAGGCCCTGCAGGCGGCCCAAAGCTTTTGACAGACACCCGGTGCGGCAAAACGTGCCGCACCGGGTGCTTTGCAACGACTAGCCCAGGTACTTGCTGAACCACGCCAGCGCACGATCCCAGGCATCGTGCGCATCGGTCGCGTTGTACGACGGCCGGTAATCGGCAAAGAAGGCATGGTCGGAATCGGGATACACCACTATTTCCGACGCGCGAGAGACATCATTGCCCGATGCCAGGGCCGCTTTCATCCGTTCAACGCTATCCAGGGGAATACCGGCGTCTCGCCCTCCGTACAGCCCCAACACGGGGGCATGCAGTCCGGGCGCCACATCGACGGGATGGCGAACATGCAAAGGGCCATGCCCTTGCACCAAACGGCCGTACCATGCCACCCCGGCTTTGCAATGCGGATTATGTGCGGCATAGAGCCAGGTGATACGCCCTCCCCAGCAAAAGCCCGTCACCCCTACCCGGCGCACATCGCCGCCATTCTCCGACGCCCATGCCACACAGGCGTCCAGATCGGCCAAAACCTGCTCGTCGGGCACCCGGGCCACCAGCTCCTGCAGCAACCTGGCGATATCGGTATACGACGCTGCGTCACCCTGGCGCTGATAAAGCTCGGCGGACACCGCCAGGTACCCTTCGTGGGCGAAACGGCGACAGACATCCTTGATGTGATCATGCACGCCAAAGATTTCCTGCACCACCAGAATGACGGGCAGGTTGGTCCGGTTTTCCGGCGCCGCGAAATACATATCCAGCGTGCCGTCGGCAACCGGCAGCTTGACGGTTCCGTGGCGTAGCCCTTGGGCGCCGGTATGACGGGTGGTGGGTGCACTTCCTGTTGCAAGTGACATTGCCATTGACTGTATCCTCCGTTTAGTGAGCCTGTTCCCAGTTTTTTCCCGCCCCCACCTCGGCCAGCAGGGGGACGGCCAGCTCGGCCACGTTGCACATCAGGCCGGGTAGGTGTTCCTTGATGGCATCGACCTCGTCATGCACGGCATCGAGCACCAGTTCATCGTGCACCTGCATGACCAGCGTTGAGGCCATGGCATTGTCGTGCAGCCAGCGCTGCACCGCCACCATGGCCATTTTGATCAGATCGGCCGCCGTACCCTGCATGGGTGCGTTGATGGCGGCCCGTTCTGCCGCCGCCTGACGGGGCCCTTTGGCCCCCCGCAGGTCGGGCAGCCATAGCCGGCGACCAAAAACGGTTTCCACATAACCCAGCTCTTTTGCCATGCGCTTGGTTTGTTCCATATAGTCGGCAACACCGGGGTAGCGGGCGAAGTAGCGGTCGATGTAGGCTTTCGCCGCATCGCGCGTAATACCCAGGTTCGACGCCAGACCGAATTCACCCATGCCGTAAATCAGACCGAAATTGATGGCCTTGGCTGCACGGCGCTGCTCGGAAGATACCGAAGATTGGCTGACACCGAAAATTTCGGCGGCCGTGGCGCGGTGAATGTCATCGCCACGCTCGAACGCCGCACGCAAATTGGCATCTTCCGAAACATGGGCCATGACGCGCAATTCGATTTGCGAATAGTCGGCTGAAACAATCAGCCCGTTGGTCGCGACGAACGCCTCGCGCACTCGCCGGCCCTCGGGAGTGCGCACGGGTATGTTCTGAAGGTTGGGATCGGACGATGCCAGCCTGCCGGTAATGACGGCTGCCTGGGCGTACCGCGTGTGGACACGCCCGGTAGACGGATTGATCATGCGAGGCAGTTTGTCGGTATAGGTGGACTTCAGCTTGGCCAGGCCGCGATATTCCAGCAACAGTGCCGGCAAGGGATAATCGGCGGCAAGTTTGGTCAGGACGTCTTCATCGGTGGATGGAGCGCCGCCGGCAGTTTTGCGCACGACCGGCAATTGCATGCGCTGGAACAGAATTTCGCCCAGTTGCTTGGGCGAGTTCAAATTGAAGGGCTGGCCCGCCAACGCATGCGCCTTGCCTTCCAGCTCCATGAGCTTTGCACCCAGCTCGTGGCTTTGCCGGGCCAACACAGTTGCATCAATACGCACGCCGTTACGCTCGATGGTGGTGAGCACTGACGAGACCTCGACCTCGAGGCGATAAATGTAATCCAGCCCCGGATCGGCCGCCAGTTTAGGGCGCAAGGTTTGATGCAGTTGCAAGGTGAAATCGGCGTCTTCACACGCATAGTGCGAGGCCCGCTCGACATCCACCTCGTCGAAGCCGATCTGTTTGGCACCCTTGCCGCACAGCTGCTCGTAACTGACACCCGACCTGCCCAGCCAGCGCTCCGCGAGTTCCTGCATGTTCACACGTTTGTGGGACTCCAGCACATAGGCCTGCAGCATGGTGTCTTCGGTGATGCCCGACAGACGAATGCCTTCGTTGGCCAGCACGTGCGTATCGTACTTGGCGTTGTGCAGGAGCTTGGCGGCCTGGGGATTCTGCAACCAGGGCCGCAAGCGTTCCAGCACATCGCGTTTGAGCAGTTGATCCACGTTGTCCGGACCTCGGTGCGCCACGGGTATATAGCATGCCACACCCGGCTCAACGCACAATGACAGGCCCACCAGACGGGCCACCATGGGATCCAGTGAGGTCGTTTCGGTATCAAGGGCGACCAAAGGCGCGGCTTCAAGGCGTGCGACCCATGTATCCAGGGCGGCGGTATCCAGAACCGTCTCGTAGGTAATATCGGGAGCCGCCGCCGGCGTATGGGCTACCCGGCTGTCCTGGTCCGGAACACGATCGGCGTCGCCGCTCAGTTCGCGCAGCCAGGTGCGAAAACCGTACTCGTTATAGATATCGAGGAGGGTTTCCCGATCGGGATCGTTTGGTCGCAGACCGTCCAGGCCATCCACCAGATCATCAATGGCGCAGTCTGTTCGCACGGTGAGCAGGTCACGGGTCATGTCGAAATTGGGAATCGCCTCGCGCAGGTTCTTGCCGGCCACCCCTTTGACTTCGTCGGCACGGGCAACCAGCGCTTCGATACTGCCATAGTCGGCCAGCCATTTGGCCGCAGTTTTCGGCCCCACCTTGTTGACGCCCGGCACATTGTCCACGGTGTCGCCGGTGAGCATCAGGTAGGAAACAATCTGGTCGGGACGCACTCCGAACTTCTTCACCACCCCGTCGATGTCCAGACGTTCACCGCTCATGGTATTGACCAGCTCAACGCTGTCGGTGACCAGTTGCGCCAGGTCCTTGTCGCCTGTCGATACAATAGTGTGTACGCCATGTTGTGAAGCACGCTTGGCCAGGGTGCCGATAATGTCATCGGCCTCGACGCCCGGGATCGCCAGTACGGGCCACCCCAGGGCGCGAACCGCCCGGTGTATGGGCTCGATTTGCGCCGCCAGCTCGTCGGGCATGGAAGGTCGGTTACCCTTGTAGAGCGGGTAAATATCTTCCCGGAAGGTTTTGCCTCGCGCATCAAAAACGCAGGCAGCGTAGTCTGCCTTGTAATCCTGAAGCAGCCTTCGTAACATGGACAGAACACCATATAAGGCGCCTGTGGGTTCCCCTTTGGCGTTCCGCAGGTCGGGCATGGCATGGTATGCCCGGTACAAATAGCTGGACCCATCAACAAGTAACAAGGTTTTTTTCATGTCAAACACTAAAGTAGTCAGGTTGCCGGCCGCCCAGCAAATTCCTGGAATTATGTCAGAGTTGCAGGCCGCTGCCGATACACTGGAACACATAGGCTGGGGCGTGAGCGTTTTTGGCAGCGCGCGTATTCGTCCCGACTCAATGTACTACGACATTGCCCGGCAGCTTGGCGAGCGGCTGGCCAATGCCGGCCTGACGGTTATTGCCGGTGGCGGCCCGGGCATTATGGAAGCGGCCAACAAAGGGGCTTTTCAGGCCGGAGGCCAAAGTGTGGGGCTGAACATCAAGCTGCCGCGAGAGGCGTCGAATAACCCTTATCAAACCCACAGCCTGTCGTTCGATTATTTCTATTCGCGCAAGGCTACATTTTTCATGCACAGCGCCGCATATATTGCCCTGCCCGGAGGCTTCGGAACGCTGGACGAGCTTTTCGAAGTGCTGACCCTGGTGCAAACCCGCAAAATACCTGCATCGCCCATTGTACTCATCGGCGCCCGTTTCTGGGCCGGCCTGTTCGACTGGATGCGCGCACACCTGCAAGCCGAGAAACTGATCGGCCCGAACGACCTTGACCTGGTACTCCTTACCGACGACCTGGACGTCGCCATGGCCCACATACAGAAATTTTGCGCCGAACATCCGGAAGAGCGCGACGTCGCGCCGGCGCTGCCTGAATAGGCGTGCTCAACGAATTCGCGGACTAAACTTGACTCACGCCAAGGCGCACAACGCGCCCTCGGGTTACAACACAGTCTTCACACTTTATTCACTCAACTATATTTACGCAGGCAGCAAGGGTTTATGAAAGCAGGTATTGCGGGCGCCGGCCTTCTGGGGCGGCTGTTAGCCGTGGAACTCACCCGACGGGGTCACGAAGTTCATGTATACGATCCGGCACCCGACCCGCACGCCCGTGGTGCCGCCGGCTGGACCGCCGCCGGAATGCTCAGCCCGGCCGCCGAGCTGGAGTGCGCCGATCTGAATGTGTTCCAACTGGGTGTGCGCTCGCTGCAACTGTGGGCGGAACTCATTCCCACGCTCCCGCTCCCGGTATCGCTCAGCCAGGCGGGCAGTCTGTTGCTGGCGCATCGGGGCGACACCGGCGCTGCGATGCGCTGTGTGCAGCTGCTGCAGCAGAAAGCCCCCCCTGACTACCACCCCAAGCCGATTCACCTGAACGAGCTGAAAGCACTGGAGCCTGATGTCTTCGGTCCCGCCCACGCCTGGCTGTTGCCCCAGGAAGGCCATCTGAACACAGTCGAAGCCATGCTGGCGCTGCACGCCGCGGCATCACAGGCGCACTGGCACTGGAACACTCCAGTCGACGTTGTCGCACCGGGCGAGCTACACACCAGCGCCGGCAGGCAAGTCTTCGATCATGTTTTCGACGTTCGAGGGTTGGGAGCGCGCCCGCCTAACCATACCGCGGCCGACGCCGGCATCCATTGCCGCAACGTGCGCGGCGTGCGCGGTGAAATTTTCTGGGTGCAGGCTCCCCACGTAACCACACACCGCCCTATTCGACTGCTGCATCCGCGCCATCGGGTCTACATCGTTCCACGGCGGGATCACATTTTCGTGATCGGCGCCTCGGAAATCGAAAGCGAGGACCGCTCACCCGTATCGGTGCGCAGCACGGTAGAATTACTGGCAGCAGCGCACAGTGTCGTGCCCGGGCTCGCCGAGGGGCGACTCGTTCATACCGAAACCAACTTGCGCCCGGCCCTGGTCGACAACCTTCCCAGAACCGAAAGCGAGCCAGGCCTCACCTGCATCAACGGCCTGTTCCGCCACGGCTGGCTTATTGCGCCCGCCATCGTGCACGACGCGCTGGCATCCGATTTTTTCGTTAACCGTTAACCCTAGCTGGCAGGCCCTGCATTCTGAACGTGACCACTATCCAAATTTCTCTGAACGGAACCCCCTACACCGTAACCGGCGGCACAACCCTGGCAGCGCTGATCCAGTCGTTGCGCCCCGATCATGATCCGGAACGATCGCCCATGGCCACGGCGGTCAACGGCCGTCATGTCGCACGTGAGCAACGCGCGTCCTGGCGGCTGAACGACAACGACGCCGTCACCACCTTCGAACCTATTAGCGGAGGCTGACCATGAGCTGGTCGATTGCAGGAACAACGCTTGAAAGCCGGTTCTTTCTGGGCACGGCAGGTTATCCTTCACCGCACATTCTGGAACAGGCAATTCAGGCATCGGGCGCCCAAGTGGTCACTGTCGGCCTGAAGCGCCAGCTGTCAGGCGACAGCGCCTCACCCGCGCAAGAGGGGTCGCATGCATTTTACGAGCTGATCCGCCGCAGCGGCGCGCATTTGCTGCCCAATACGGCCGGCTGCCACACGGCCCAGGAGGCCGTCATGCTGGCCCACATGGCGCGGGAAATATTTGGCACGCACTGGATCAAACTGGAAGTGGTAGGCGATGAATATACCCTGCAGCCTGATCCATTCGAACTGGTGAAAGCCGCCGAGGAACTGGTTCGTGAAGGGTTTGAAGTGTTTCCTTATTGCACCGACGACCTGGTCACCTGTCATCGTTTGCTGGATGCAGGATGCCGTGTACTGATGCCGTGGGGTGCGCCGATCGGCTCGGGCCAGGGGTTGATCAACCCCTATGCCTTGCGCACACTGCGTGACCGGATTACCGATGTTCCGCTGATCATCGATGCCGGCATCGGCTCGCCTATGGATGCCACGCAAGCCATGGAGCTGGGCTTTGACGGCGTGTTGCTGAATTCGGCAGTGGCCAACGCGCACGACCCGGTGCTCATGGCTGAAGCCTTCAGGCTGGCCATTGATGCCGGCCGCAAGGCGTGGCAGGCAGGCATCATGGCCGAGCAGGATATGGCCGTTGCGACAACGCCCGTTACCGGGCGACCGTTCCTGTTATAGCGCACCCTCGCGCGACATGCGGCGGCGCTCATGCTCTTGCAGGTAGCGCTTGCGCAGACGGATCGATTTCGGGGTCACCTCGACCAGCTCGTCGTCGTCGATAAACTCGACAGCGTACTCCAGCGAGATCTGCACGGGTGTCACCAGATCAATGTGCTCGTCTTTGCCCGATGCCCGAACGTTGGTGAGCTTCTTCTCTTTGATGGGGTTCACCACCAGATCATTGTCCCGGCTGTGAATACCAATGATCATCCCCTCGTAGACGGGATCCTGCGGCGAGACAAACATGCGGCCACGCTCTTGCAGTTTCCATAGCGCATACGCCACTGCGGTACCGTTATCCTGGCTGATCAGCACACCGTTGCGCCGCTCGCCCACGCTGCCTTCGCGCATCGGGCCGTAGTCGTCAAAGATATGGCTCATCAATCCGGTACCCCGGGTTAATGTCAGGAACTCACCCTGAAAGCCAATCAGGCCACGGGCAGGAATGCGGTACTCCAAACGTGTGCGGCCTCGGCCATCGGGCATCATATCCAGCAAATCACCCTTGCGACGACCCAGCTCCTCCATCACGCTGCCCTGATGGGTGTCTTCCACATCGACCGTCAGCAGTTCAAACGGTTCCAGTTTCACACCGTTCTCTTCCTTGAAAACCACGCGCGGGCGCGAAACGGCCAGCTCGTATCCTTCACGGCGCATGTTCTCCAGCAGAATGGTCAGATGCAGTTCCCCGCGGCCACATACCTCGAAAACCGTGTCATCGTCGGTATCGTTGACCCGCAAGGCCACGTTGGACTTGAGCTCGCGATCAAGGCGGTCGCGCAGCTGCCGGCTGGTCACGAACTTGCCCTCACGCCCCGCTAGTGGCGACGTGTTTACCATGAAGTTCATGGTAAGGGTGGGCTCGTCGATACGCAGCATGGGCAGCACATCGGGCTGCGCCGGATCCATCAGGGTGCACCCGATGCCGACCTCTTCAATACCGTTGATCAGCACAATGTCGCCGGCCTCGGCCTCATCGACCAGTACGCGCTCCAGGCCTTTGAATTTCAGTACCTGGTTGATGCGGCCCTTCGTGGGCTGGGCGGTCTCGCCAAACTGGCAAATCACATCTTGCCCGGGACGTACACGCCCGCGGTTGATGCGCCCAACGCCGATCTTGCCGACATAGGTGTTGTAGTCGAGCGAAATAATCTGCATCTGGAAGGGGCCATCGGGATCATCGCTGCGTTGCGGAACGTGATTCAGAATGGCCTGGAACAATGGCCGCATGTCACCGTCGCGAACGTCCTGGGTCAGGCCGGCATAACCGGCCAGGCCCGAGGCGTAAACGACCGGAAAGTCCAGCTGCTCTTCGGTGGCACCCAGCTTGTCGAACAGGTCGAAGGTGGCATTGATCACGTAGTCGGGGCGGGCACCCGGGCGATCAATCTTGTTCACTACAACAATGGGCTTGAGTCCGAGAGCCAGCGCCTTGCGAGTCACAAATCGGGTTTGGGGCATCGGCCCCTCAACAGCATCGACCAGCAGTACCACGCCATCCACCATCGACAGCACCCGTTCCACCTCGCCGCCAAAGTCGGCGTGTCCCGGAGTGTCCACAATATTGATGTGGGTGCCTTCATATTCCACGGCGCAATTCTTGGCCAAAATCGTGATGCCGCGCTCCTTTTCGATGTCCCCCGAATCCATGACGCGCTCGGTCATTTGTTGGTTTTCGCGGAACGTGCCGGATTGGCGCAGCAGTTGATCGACCAGGGTGGTTTTCCCGTGGTCAACGTGGGCAATAATGGCGACATTACGTAATGCGCGGCTCATAGATCTTCCTTGTGTTGGGTCGCCGCCGGCATTAGCCCCGCCGGCAAGGCATTAAGAGGAATAAGTACAGATTGCGGGTTGGTGTGCGCCTGAAGCGCGTCGAGGGCGATGGCATCTTCCAGCAGGAAAGGACCAACCTCGGTGCGCTGCAATGCAGTCAGGTGGGCCCCGCAGCCAAGAACGCGCCCGATGTCCTGGGCGAGTGTCCGGATATACGTACCCTTGCTGCATCGCACATGGAGGATGGCTTCCCCAGGGGTGCACGAAACCAGATCCAGGGCGTGAATCATGACATCACGCGCCGGCCGCTCCAGCTCGATACCTTGCCGGGCGTACTCATACAATGGTTTGCCGTCACGCTTGAGCGCCGAATACATGGGCGGAATTTGCTGAATCGGTCCGCGGAACTTTTCAAGCGCCGCCGCCAGGGCGTGTTCGGACACCCCCGAAAAAGACGCGTCGGCCGAACTGACAATATTGCCGGTCAGATCGCCCGAATCCGTCTCCTCGCCAAACCTGAGAGTGGCAAGATACGCCTTGTCGGCATTGAGCATGTGGCCCGAAATTTTGGTCGCACGACCCAGACAGCACACCAGCAAGCCGGTGGCAAACGGATCCAGTGTGCCGGTATGGCCGGCCTTGCGGGCATCGAGCGTTCGTTTGGCGCGTGAAAGCGCGTGCGTGCTCGACAAGCCCACGGGTTTGTCAAGCAACAGGACACCATCGAGCAACTGCCCGCGTCGCGAAGCCATCGTTTAAAAATCCAAAGAAAAAAACGACAGCCGCTCAGGGCTGTTCGTCGGGGTCCTCGGGTTCCGAGGGTTTGAAGGGTTCGACCTGCGGGCGATTGGCCCGATCGATAAGTTGGGAGAGCTCAAGACCGCGTGCCAGCTGGTCATCGTGGATGAAACGCAGCGTGGGTACGGTGTGGATATGCAGCAACTTGAACAATAGCGAATGCAGCCAGCCGGCCTTTTCGGCCAGTGCGGCAGTGGCCGCTTCCGGCTCGGCACCCATTACCGTGAAGTACACCTTGGCATGCGCGTAATCGGTGGACAGATCCACGCCGGTCAGGGTGATCAGCCCGGCGCGGGATACATCGATCTCTCGCTGGATCAGAACGGCCAGATCCTTCTGGATCTGGTCCGCCAGGCGTGTATTCCGGCCGGAGCTGGGTTTTGACTTATGACGACCCATAGTGAATTACAGTGTCCGCGCTACTTCTTTGATTTCAAAGATTTCAAGCTGGTCACCGACCTGAATGTCGTTGTTGCCCTTGAGCGTGATACCGCAGTCGAAACCGGACTTGACCTCTTTGACGTCGTCTTTGAAGCGCCGCAGCGAATCGATATAGCCCGACCAGTGGACCACATTGTTACGCAGCAGACGCACTTGCGAGTCGCGGCGAACCACACCATCAGTGACCATACAACCACCAATATTGCCGATACGCGACACCGAGAATACCTCGCGGATCTCGACCATGCCGATGATCTCTTCGCGTTTCTCGGGAGCAAGCATGCCTGACAGTGCGTTGCGAACGTCATCGACCGCATCATAAATGATGTTGTAGTACCGCAGATCGATGCCGTTACCCTCGGCCAGTTTCTTGGCACTTTGGTCGGCCCGCACATTGAAGCCGATAACGACCGCATTCGACGCTATCGCCAGGTTGACGTCGCTTTCCGAAATACCGCCCACGGCCGCGTGAACCACCTGGACACGAACCTCTTCGGTGGACAGCTTGGTAAGGGCCGTGACCAGCGCCTCTTGGGAGCCCTGCACATCGGTTTTGACGATGAGGGACAGCGTCTGGGAACCTTCGCCCATGTTTTCGAACATGGACTCCAGCTTCGCCGCCTGCTGTTTGGCCAGTTTGACGTCGCGGAACTTGCCCTGGCGGAACAAGGCAATTTCGCGCGCCTTGCGTTCGTCGGCCAGAGCAATGACCTCGTCACCCGCGGCAGGTACCTCGGTAAGGCCCTGCACTTCAACGGGGATGGACGGGCCGGCACTGTTCACCGGCTTTCCGTTCTCGTTGAGCATGGCGCGAACACGGCCATAACTGGCACCGGCCAGTATGGTGTCGCCGCGGTTCAGTGTGCCGCTCTGTACCAGGATGGTGGCTACCGGGCCGCGACCTTTGTCGAGGCGGGCTTCGATGACCAGACCCTTGGCCGGCGCGTCGACGGGTGCTTTCAGCTCAAGGATCTCGGCCTGCAGCAGTACGTTTTCCAGCAGGTCGTCGATGCCCTGGCCGGTTTTGGCCGACACCCCGATAAAGGGAACGTCACCGCCATATTCTTCCGGAACCACCTGCTCGGATACCAGTTCCTGCTTGACCCGGTCGGGGTTGCCGTCGGGTTTGTCGATTTTGGTAATGGCCACGACCAACGGCACACCGGCCGCCTTGGCGTGGTGTATGGCTTCACGTGTTTGCGGCATGACGCCGTCGTCGGATGCGACCACCAGAATGACGATATCGGTGGCTTTCGCCCCGCGAGCCCGCATGGCGGTAAACGCCTCGTGACCCGGGGTGTCCAGGAAGGTCACCATACCGCGGTCGGTCTTCACGTTGTAGGCACCGATATGCTGGGTAATGCCGCCGGCTTCACCCGAGGCCACCTTGGTGCGACGAATATAGTCGAGCAGCGAGGTTTTGCCGTGGTCGACGTGGCCCATGACGGTAACGACCGGCGCACGCGACAGGGACTCGGCTTCCTGTGTTTCGTCGAGCTCAAGGAAAGCTTCAGGATCATCGAGCTTGGCGGCAATGGCAACGTGGCCGAGCTCTTCGACAACGATCATGGCCGTTTCCTGATCGAGCACCTGGTTGATGGTGACCATTTGCCCCAGTTTCATGAGGTGCTTGATCACTTCGGCCGCCTTCACCGCCATTTTGTGGGCCAGATCGGCAACCGTGATGGTTTCAGGCACGTGAATTTCACGGGCAATAAATTCCGCCGGTGCCGGCTCGCGGCGCTCGGGCTGGGCATTGCGGCCGCGCCCACGTGCATTGCCGCCTTTGGCGGCCTTGCCGGCCTTGCCACCGGCACGCCAGCCGTCACGGCTGGGCGCCGAGGGAGCGGCGTCGGCACGTGCGGCCTTCTTGCGGCCCGTGTCGTCGCTCCAGGTCGAGGCAACATCGGCGGTTTTGATGACTTTTTTGACTTCGCCCTTGACTTCCTTCTTGGCACCCTTGCCGGCAGGCTTGTGCAAGGTGCCGGAAATTCCGCCCTGCTCGGGCTCGGGAGCCTTCAACACTTTGCGCGGACGGCTGAGCATTTCGCGCAAGGCGGCGGCTTCGGCTTCAGAGGCACGCCGGGCACGTTCACGATCCTCGTCGGCGGTATCGGCCTCGGCGGTTTTTGCCACAGGACGCACGCGCCCGGCCATGGGTGGTTTCACCCCGGCCTTGCGGGATCCGGCACTTTCGCCGGCACCGGACACACGGGTCGGCGCCTTGGCGGCAGAGGCAATGGCGTCAGCGTGGGATTTACCCGCCGATGCGGGGGCTTCCGTTTGGTTCACGATAGGTTTTTCTTCCTCGGGGGTATTGGCTGCTGCATGGGCTTGCTCAACGTCAGGCTGCGACTGGGACGCCTGGACGGGCGCCGAAACAGTTTTTTCCACCGGCGACGGTTCGGCCGGGGCGGGCGGCGCGGCAGCGGCAGCTGATTCCGCTGCGGCATCGGGCTCGCTCGCTTCCTGCGTCTGATCCTGCGAAGCGGCAGCGGCAACCGGCGGCGCGCTTTCCGGCGCTTCCTGGTACCCGTCCGGCGATGGCTCGCCGGACGCCGTCGTGCTGGTTACAGTTTCAGCGGCATTCTCGACGGCGGTGGAGTGAGGTTCGGTTCGGGAGGCAACCGGCTCGTGCACAGAGGAATCGGCGGAGGCCGGCTCGACCTGGCTTTCGGGCAGCGCAGCCACAGGGGCCGCTTCCTGGCCTTGCCTGGCTTCGGCGGCCAGCTCTGCGGGATCACGCTTGACGAAAACACGTTTCTTGCGAACTTCTACCTGAATGGTGCGGGACCGGCCCGAACTGTCAGCTTGACGAATTTCTGATGTTTGACGACGGGTAAGGGTAATTTTCTTACCCTCGCCGCCACCGTGCGCGCGCCTCAACGATTCGAGGAGCCTCGCCTTGTCTGCATCGGTGACCGGATCGTCTACAGATGAGAGATTAACGCCGGCAGCACGCAGCTGCTCAAGCAGCACGTTTGCTGGCATTTTCAGTTCAACGGCGAACTGGGCGACGGTGTTACTGGGCATTCGACTCTCTCTTGCTTGCTACAACGGTTATCAATAAACGTTCCCCCGGCTACTCCGATCGGCTTAGTTTTCGTCCTCGAACCAGTGGGCACGGGCACGCATGATCATTTCACTGGCCTGCTCCTGGGACAACTGTGCAATTTCGGACAGTTCGTCGGTGGAGAGCTCGGCGAGATCGTCGAGAGTGAGAACGTTGTTCTCGGCCAGTTTGGCCAGGATCTCGGATGTCATTCCCTCGAGATCATGCAGATCGGGGGCGACGGTTTGCGCTCGTTCTTCCTGGGCAATGGCCTCGGTGAGCAGGGCATTGCGAGCCCGGGTACGAAGCTCGTTGATGGTATCTTCGTCGAAGGCTTCAATTTCCAGAAGTTCCTGAAGCGGCACATAGGCAATTTCCTCGAGCCCGGTAAACCCTTCGTCAATGAGGATATCGGCCACTTCTTCGTCGACATCGAGACGGTTGATGAATGTCTGGCGCAAGGATGTGCGTTCTTCTTCCTGGCGGCTCTGGCTTTCCTCGGGCGTCATGATATTGATCTGCCAACCGGTAAGCTCGGACGCCAGACGCACGTTCTGGCCGCGCGCGCCGATGGCCTTGGGCAGGTTCTCGGCGTCGACCACGACATCCATGGCGTGCTTGTCTTCGTCGACCACAATGGATTCCACGTGCGCGGGCGCCAGGGCGCCGATCACGAACTCGGCGGGATCATCGGCCCACAACACGATATCGACCTGTTCGCCGCCCAGCTCATTGCGAACGGCGGTCACCCGGGAACCGCGCATGCCCACACATGTACCAATGGGGTCGATACGCTTGTCGTAGGCCACCACGGCGATCTTTGCACGCACACCGGGGTCACGGGCCGCTGCCTTGATTTCCAGCAAACCCTGTTCAATTTCCGGAACCTCGTTCTCGAACAGCTGGCGAATGAAATCGGGCGCCGTGCGTGACAAAATGACCTGCTGCCCGCGAGCGGCGCGATCAACGCGAAGCACGAACGCACGCACACGGTCGCCCACACGAATGTTTTCCTTGGGGATCATTTCACTGCGTGGAAGCCGGGCTTCGATTTTGCCGGTTTCGATAATGATGTCACCCTTGTCGATGCGCTTGACGGTGCCGGAAACAATGGTTTCGCCGCGTTCCAGAAAGTCGTCCAGAACCTGTTCGCGCTCGGCGTCGCGTATGCGCTGCAAGATAGCCTGTTTGGCCGCCTGGGCACCGATACGACCGAACTCTTCGGGCTCAAGGGGCTCTTCGATGTAGTCGCCGACCTCGATGCCGGGCACGCGCTCCTGGGCCTCGGACCATAGCTCTTGCTGATCGGGCTCTTGCAGACCGGCCTCGTCGGGCACGACAAGCCAGCGCCGGAACCCTTCATGCTCTCCCGTGGCGCGATCGATGGTGACCCGGATATCGGCGTCTTCTTTGAAGCGCTTTTTCATGGCCGACGCGAGCGCACCTTCGAGCGCGCCGAAAACGACCTCGCGTGCCACATTTTTTTCACGCGCCAGGGCGTCAACCAAAAGAAGAATTTCGCGACTCATCGCTTTTTACCCTTGAAATCAAGAATGGGATTCAATTTGGCACGATCGACATCGTCGAACGCAAAACTCAAGACCTGCGGCTCACTCTTGCCGGACGGGTCGGATTCGATTTCCAGCGAAAACGCCGCCTGCCCGGATTCTGCGGAACCTTCGGAAGCGCCTCGCAATATTCCGGAAAACACCTTGCGATTATCGACGGCCTCACGCAGCCGGATCTCGACACGTTGCCCGGCAAACCGGATGAAATCATCGGGGCGCTTCAACGGGCGATCCACCCCCGGAGAGCCCACTTCCAGCCGGTGGTAGTCGATGTTTTCGACCTCGAACACCCGCGAAAGCTGTTTGGACACGAGCTCACAGTCTTCGATACGAACGCCGTCAGCGCGATCGATGGTAACGCGCAGCAACCCCATGGGCGCGCGTTCGATGTCGACCAGCTCGATATCGGTACCGGCCAGTGCTTGCTGTGTCAACGCGAATAAATCTGCCATAAATTCAAAAAAAAATGGGCTGTAGCCCAGCCCACTGTTATTGCTCCCCGACCACAGAGCCCGGTGGCTACCATTGTTGATGCCGATTCACGCGAAAAATTCACGAGGAACAAAAAACAATGTAGCTGTAAAGCCCTACATTCTAACAGAAAATTAGAAAATTGCCTGTATTGTCGATACGTTACGCAAAAAATAGTGTAGGAAAGCGGGGAGCAAACGGCCGTGGGCCGAACACCGGCTACCGCCCCCGACTACCCCCCAGTTTGCCAAGCTGAGATTCGTGCGCCGAGGCGCCCCGAGGCTGCCAGTCGTCGGCACGGCGCCCTGCGGCAGCCGGACGCGCCGGACCTTTGGGTTTGGCACCCGGACCCTTGGCCACCGCCGGTTTGCCGGCCCGCACGCCGGGCCCGCGACGCTTGCCTTCCGGCGCGGCGGTTTTGGGCCGTGACGGCTTGCCGGCGGCCTTGCCGCGACCGGCGGGCTTGGCGCCGGCAGACTTGGTGGGATGGCCGTTGGGCAGGCCGCCACCGAACGACAGACCCGTTCCATAAGGATCGGAGGGAAAGGACTGAGCAACCGCTGTCGAGCCCTGGCGACCGGCCGACAGACGCCCCTTGCGTGTAACCTTGGCACCGTTCATGCCGTTATTCTGCATGGTGCCGAAACCGGGCGGCAACGCACTGTCGTGCGATACGGGCTGCTTTGCATGCCGCCCCCGCCCCGGCGCATCGTCATCCTCGTCGGGTTTAATAAGCCCCAGTTGCAACATCAGCGCCGTTACCAGCGTGGACTCCAGCTCTTCCCAACGACCACGCCGCAAGGCGGGCGGCAAGACAATTTCGCCGAAACGCGTGCGGATCAGACGGCTGACCGTTACACCGGCCGCCTCGAACATGCGCCGGACTTCGCGATTGCGGCCCTCTTTCAAGGTAACGCGATACCAGCGATTGCTGCCCTCGCCCCCCAGGTAATCGAGCGAGCCAAACTTTGCCTCGCCATCGTCCAGGGCGATTCCGTTAATCAGCTGCTGGCGCTGCTCGTCACCCAGCTCGCCCAGAACACGCACCGCATACTCGCGCTCGGCGCCGTAGCGCGGATGCATGAGCCGGTTCGCCAGGTCGCCTGATGTGGTCAGAATAAGCAAACCCTCGGTGTTCAGATCCAGTCGACCCACCGACAGCCACTTGCCGACCTTCATTTTGGGCAGGCGGGCAAAAACCGTGGCACGGCCTTCCGGATCGTCGTGACTGACGATTTCGCCGGCGGGCTTGTGATAAATGATCACGCGCGGTGGTTTCTTGGCATTTGGCCGGGTGACGGGTTTGCCGTTCACGCGCACCATGTCATTCGGCCCGACCCGCTGCCCAATGTGGGCGGGCTCGCCGTTCACCGAGACGCGGCCGGCAATGATGAGCTCCTCCATTTCGCGGCGGGAACCGATGCCGGCATCCGCCAGCACTTTGTGCAATTTGGGCATCACGGCATCACTGCCAAGGTACTTGCCCAGACGCTGCGACATCGGTGCAGCCGCTTCAAGATACTGCAACGCCTGCTCATCGCTTTCAGCAATGTCGACGGCGGGCGCAGGACGTGGCTTGCGCGCCGGACGAGCGGCCGGGCGCCTGGCAGCCCTGGGCGCTTTTACAGGCGTCGCCCCCTCGGGGGCTCCGGCCACCGAAACACCATGATCCGGCGTCTCGGAGACACCCTTTTTCTCGGGCGCATCGGCTGTTTCTGTTGCAGCTGCCGAGTCGGCGACATCGCCGCGACGGCGGCGAAACGGCGTTCGCAACTTTCTGCCCTTGCCTTTTGTACCGGCGGCGCGCTTGTTTGCAGCCCCTTCCTCGGAACCCGGCTGCACTTCGCCGACGATACTTTCGTGGGTATTCAATTCAGTCATTCGTTTACTACTCCCTGATTACTTCTATTCTTTTCACTCATTGTGGTTCTATTCTTTCAATGCGTCTGCCGATGCCGGGCCTTGGTCCGGCGGCTCATCGCCTTCGACAAGGACGCCCTGGCCATTGACCTGCCGGTCATCGGCATCGGTTTCAGCATCGGGCTCATCGATCGTTTCGGGCCCGTCCAGATCGAGTCCGGCCAGCGTAGCCATGGTTTCTTCCGTATCGATACGCGGCAAGTCATCCAGCGCCTTGAGCCCAAGATCATCGAGAAACTGGCGCGTCGTGCCCAGCAATGCCGGCCTTCCGGGTGCATCGCGATGGCCCAGTGTTTCTATCCAGCCGCGATCTTCCAGCGTTCGGATGATCTGGGTGGATACCGTCACCCCGCGAATGTCCTCGATATCACCCCGTGTCACCGGCTGGCGCCAGGCAATGATCGCCAACGTTTCCAGAACGGCACGCGAATACTTCGGCGGCCGCGAAGGGCTCAACCGGGACAAATACCTTTGCATCGCCGGACGGCTTTGAAAACGCCAGCCCCCGGCGGTAGCGACCAGTTCCAGCCCCCGCTCGCTCCAGTCGAGCTGCAGCAGCGCCAGATATCGCCGCAGGTCGTCGGAGGACACATCCTCGGCGACAAACAACTTGCGCAGTTCCGTCAGTGCCAGCGGCTCTTCGGCGCATAAAAGTGCCGTTTCCAGCACCCGGATAATCTCAGATTCCGTCATTCATTCCTGCAACCCTTAAGACAGGCTGCTTGCAAAAAAATTCCATACAGGTTAATATTCTTTCTTCCAGACGCGGGGTGGAGCAGTCTGGCAGCTCGTCGGGCTCATAACCCGAAGGTCACAGGTTCAAATCCTGTCCCCGCAACCAGATTTCCAGCAGGCCCGTTGCTCACGCAACGGGCCTGTTTTTTTGCCGCATTGGCTGCAGTCGCGATGCAACCCCAAACCAGGCCGGCAAAACGCACAGCCGCGCCGGGCGCAACGAACATAGGCGCAATGGCAGGGTAAAGGCGAAAACCCAAGAAGAACAGCATGAATAACCTGTGCATTACCCGCCGGCAACGCAAAAAGCATGCAGGCAGGAATTGATAAGATAAGCAAAACGGGTGGGCCGGTCGCCGGCCACTACCTGAACGAGCCTGAAAGAAAAGTCGGGAACAAGAACCTGCGTCAGGCCCTGTTACGCACAGCGCAAATGCAGGCGCTGCGAGCAAGATAACGTTGCTGCGATCGCGATGATATCGCGTTATAGTTGACATCCATTACACCATCTGGCGCATCGCATTGCAACAGCACTTGCCGTTTTCAGTGAATTAAGCTGCCGGTCAGTTGTGCCAAGGCGACATGCCGCTTCCCCTGCCCGCGCATACCCGAAAGACTCATCGTGTCATTGACTGTCCAGTTTCTCTCTTCACTCAGCCAGGCCAACCCCCACGAATGGAATGCCCTTGCCGGGGAACACACCCTGCTGCGCCACGAGTTTCTGTCGGCCTTCGAATTACACAACTGCGTCGGCGACCACGCAGGCTGGACACCCCGCCATCTGGTCGTGTATCGCGGCAGCAGCCTTTGTGCGGCCATGCCGCTTTATCTGAAAACACACTCACGGGGCGAATATGTGTTCGACTTCAGCTGGGCCGACGCCTACGCCCGTCACGGGTTGGCGTACTACCCGAAACTGCTCTGTGCCGTTCCCTTTACGCCGGTGGGCGGGCCGCGGCTGCTGGCCCATGATGCCCACGACAAACGCCGGTTGATCGATGAGGCCATCGGGTTCTGCCAGGCCGGCAAGCTGTCGTCGCTGCACATCCTGTTCCCCGACGAGTACGACAGTGCCTTGCTGGGACAGCACGGCTTGCTGGAGCGCCGGAATGTTCAGTTTCATTGGCACAATCAAGGCTATGTTTCGTACGATGCCTATCTGGCCGGGCTATCGCAACCCAAGCGCAAGAAACTCAAACAGGCGGCAAAATACCTGGAGCAGGCCGGCATACGTTTTGTATTCCGCGAGGCAGGCGCAATAACACCCGACGACTGGTCATTCTTTTATCGTTGCTACCGCCACACCTATCACGAGCGCGGACAACAGCCCTATTTGAACCCGGGGTTTTTCCGGCAAGTGCATCGGGATCTTCCCCAGGCCTTCGTGCTGGTGCTGGCGTATCAGCAGAACGAGCCGGTGGCCTGCGCCCTGAATATACGCAGCGGCGACACGCTGTACGGCCGTTACTGGGGCTGCCGGCAATTTGTCTCGGGTTTGCACTTTGAAACCTGCTATGCGCAAGGAATACGATACTGCATTACCCACAGCCTGCAGCGTTTCGAAGGGGGCGCACAAGGGGAGCACAAGCTGGCACGCGGCCTGCTTCCGGCCACAACCCGTTCGTACCACTGGATCAGCCACCCCCGGTTTGCGCAAGCCATCGACGACTACCTGACCCGGGAAACCCTGGCCATTGATGACTATCGTACGGTGCTGCTGGAGCACAGCCCCTATCGGCGCACCGAGTGAGCCTGCCGCCTATTTTTTTTCGTCTTTGGGGGGCTGTGCAAAAGGAAAGACCGAGAACATGGAACGTGTCTGGTCCTGCATCTGGTCTTGCATCTGCACAAACAGGTTTTTGCTCTGGTCTACGTAGTTGCTCATCATGTTTTGCAGCACAGGGGCCTGCACATTCATGAACTGCGTCCAGGCTTCGGGACCGAACTGCGAGCCATACAAACCTTTCGACTGCTCGGCCATGCGGTCTTGTATTTCCATGAACGCCTGCATGTTCTTTTCAAGGAAACTTCCCATCACACCCTGCATGGCATGGCCATAGAAACGAATGATTTGGGACAGCATGTTCGCCGAGAACATGGGCACACCGCCGCTTTCTTCTTCCAGAATGATTTGCAGGAGTATGCTGCGCGTCAGGTCGTCGCCCGACTTCGCATCCACCACCTGAAACGCCTCGCTATCGAGCACAAGTTGCTTGACATCGCTCAAAGTGATGTAAGCACTGGTTTTCGTATCGTAGAGCCGGCGGTTGGGGTATTTTTTAATGAGACGAACCGGGCCTTGCGTTTGAGATTGAGTCATAGCGGGTAACGACCTGAAAGACAGACGGGTTAAACAAACAGAACACGAAAGCGGCAGCCTGGGGGATCAACCCATATGCAAACCGCCGTTCAGTGAAAAATCGGCCCCTGTGGAAAAGCCCGATTCGTCGGACGCCAGCCAGGCAACCATCGAGGCAATTTCCTCGGGGGTTCCCAGGCGCTTGACCGGGATGGTGGCCACGATCTTTTCAAGGACATCGGGCCGTACTGCCTTGACCATATCGGTACCGATATAGCCCGGTGAAATGGTGTTGACCGTCACGCCCTTGCTGGCAACTTCCTGGGCCAGCGCCATGGTAAACCCGTGAATGCCCGCCTTGGCGGTGGAATAGTTCGTTTGGCCGAACTGCCCCTTCTGCCCGTTCACTGAACTGATATTAATGATACGCCCCCATTTGCGCTCCATCATGTCTTCAATGACCTGCTTGGTGACATTGAACAAGCTGTTCAGGTTGGTATCGATCACGGCCCGCCAGTCGTCGAGGCTCATTTTGCGAAACAGGCCGTCGCGGGTGATACCGGCGTTGTTGACCAGCACATCGATGGGGCCGAGCTCGTCGCGCACTTTCGCAAACGCCGCACGGGTGGATTCCCAATCGGACACATTTCCGACCGACGCGTGGAAGGCGTACCCCAGCGCCGCCTGCTCATCGATCCATTGCTGAAAATTGCGACTGGGCCCGCAACCCGCCACAACGGTGAAGCCTTCTTTTGCCAGGCGCTGGCAAATGGACGTTCCTATACCACCCATGCCACCGGTAACGTATGCAACTTTGCTGCTCATGTAACTCTCCTTCATGAACGGACCGAACGTTCGGAATTAAACGGCCCGTGTTTTTACATAACTTCCCGGGGCGGGCTCGATGGCCGGGTAGGCCGTACTGCCCTGCTGCGCGGGCGCCTTGACCTGGGTTCCCGACAGTTCGCGCAGCCAGCCGGCCCAATGCGGCCACCAGCTTCCGGGATGCTGGGTGGATGATTCAAGCCAGTCGGTGGGGTTTGCAGGCAGCGCGGCTTGCGGGTGATCAAGAACCCAGTAATGCCGCTTGTTCCTGGACGGCGGGTTGATGACACCCGCGATATGCCCTGACGCACCCAGCACAAACGTTTTTTCGCCGGACAGCACCCGGGTGCTGGCATACGCGGCGGGCCACGGAACAATGTGATCTTCTCGGGAACCATAGATGTAGCATGGCGTATCAATGGCGGTGAGGTCCAGCGGATATCCGGCCACCTTGACATGGTCGGGCCCCACGAGATTGTTTTCCAGATAGGTATTACGGAAATACCAGGTGAAAAACGGGCCTGGAAGATTGGTGGAGTCGGAGTTCCAGTACAGCAGGTCGAACGCGGGCGGCGTGCCGCCCTTCATATAGTTGTCGACCACGTAATTCCACACCAGCTCGCTGGGGCGCAGGAACGAGAAGGTGGTAGCCAGCTCACGGGCGGTCATGAGCCCCCCCTGCCCGATCTGCTGCTCGCGCGTTCGGGCGTGAAGCTCATCGACAAAAACGTTCAGCACCCCGGCCTCGCGAAAGTCGAGCAAGGTGGTGAGCAAGGTGAGTGAATGGGCAGGATTGCGGCCCCGGGCCGTGGCCAATGCCAACGCACTGGCGAGCAAGGTTCCGCCCACGCAAAAACCCAGCGTATGAATGGTTTTCTGGCGGGTGATGGCACTGGCCACCTGGATGGCCTGAAGCACGCCTTTTTCAAGGTAGTCGTCCCATGCGGCCTTTTCAATACCATCGGTATCGGCCGGCACCGGGTTGCGCCAGGAAATGAGAAACACCGTGAAGCCCTGGTCGACGGCGTAGCGGACCAGCGAGCTTTGGGGCTGGAGGTCGAGAATATAGAATTTGTTGATGCACGGCGGAACCAGCAGCAAGGGTTTGCGATAAACCTTGTCGGTGGACGGCGCATACTGGATAAGCTGGAACAGGGTGTTCTGGTAGACCACCGAGCCGGGCGTTATCGCCAGGTTTTCACCGACCTGGAACTGG
The DNA here is from genome assembly GCA_050252075.1 of Burkholderiaceae bacterium. Taxonomy (GTDB): domain Bacteria; phylum Pseudomonadota; class Gammaproteobacteria; order Burkholderiales; family Burkholderiaceae_B; genus JAAYGT01. The sequence goes on from JBFWLP010000005.1 coordinate 47,404, forward strand.
CTTTCGTCGGTTTGGGTCAGGCGGCCTTTCTGCAGGTCGCCCAGCAAATTCATGAGCCCGTCGCGCAGCGACATGCCCTGCGTTTCAATAAGCTTGCGCTGCACTTCGGGGTTGGTGGCCATGAAATTGGTGGGGGCCACCGCTTCGACCCACTGCATGACCGAGAAGCGCAAACGCTCGCGGACGGCATCGTCGAGCGCGGCGGCATCGACCATTTCCTCCATGGCGTTTGCCGACAGCAAATAGGCGTGCGCCATGAACAGGAACGAGGGATGCGACGCCCAGTCTTTGCCGGAGAAACGCCGGTCTTTGGGGGGCTCGAGCGATCCGTTGCGTGCCTGTTCACAGAGCCGTACCCAGTCGTGGGAGAACCGGGCCTGAATCTGGGAAAGACGCTCAGGCGAAATGGGCGAAGCGGCCGAAACGCCCGGCCACGTTACTGTTGGTATAACCACGTTGCGGACCTTCTGGTTTTTACATATATAAACAATCTGGCACCTATGTTGCGGTGCCCACCCGCGCCTGTCAATCAGGGTAAGTCGCTACGGAGACAGCCATGCCACCGTAACAAACCGGCCCGTTCTGGACTGGCGACGGTAAGAATAAAACCGCTGCGTTTCAGAAAATGTGCATGCCCCGCTCTGCTCAACCGTGTGAACCCCTGCTTTGTTGAGCCGCGCTTGCGCAAGGCCGGACAGGTTGGCCAGCCATTTGCCGGGCGCGGCGCCCGGCTGAAAAAAAGCCGCCGCATCGGGATCGGTGTGCGTGAACGCCTGAAAGACATCTGCTCCGACCTCGAAGTGATCAGCACCAATGCCTGGCCCGATCCACGCCTGCCACTGCGCGTCATGGGGAACCCGTTGCTGCAGGCACGACAACGTGTTTTCCAGCACACCGGCCGCCAGGCCACGCCACCCGGCATGGGCCAGGCCGACACAACGCCCTCGCGTATCGGCAATGACCACCGGCAGACAGTCGGCGGTCAGGATTGCCAGCACACGATGGGGCACCGAGGTGACCGAGGCGTCGGCGCAAGGCCGGGTGTCATCGGCGCGCGAGAACCGGACCAGCGCCGGATCATCGGCATCGGCAACCTGATTGCCGTGAACCTGTTTGAGCCAGAATGGATCGCCCGGCAACTGGTCTCGCAGGCGAAGGCGATTGACCTGAACCCGTTCAGGGTCGTCGCCGGTTGTCGTACCCAGGTTGAAGGCGTCGTAGGGCGCTTCGCTGACGCCCCCTTCACGCGTTGTGCTGAAATAACGAATGCCCGGCCATTGACGGCCCGAAACCACCGGGAAGGGATGACCGGCCGGCATGTTCATGCAAGCTCCCAATCGATCGCGGCGCAAACCGCCTGAAAATCGGCCGGCGGGTCCACGGAAAAGTGAACCTGTTCGGCGGTGGTTGGATCTTCAAAGCGCAGCTCCAGCGCATGCAGCATCTGGCGTGCGGCCCCTGCCAGCATACGGCCCGAGTACAGCGTGTCGCCAAGCAGAGGATGCCCCAATGCCGACAAATGCACCCGGATCTGGTGCGTTCTGCCGGTTTCCAGTCGGCATGCGACCTCGGTGACGGGCTCGCCGTCAGGGGTGCACCCTTGGCGCAGCGGCTGAACGTGGGTGACTGCCGGTTTCGGCGCAACAGGCGACGTTGACGTCATGCGCACGGGAACCTTGGGATCGCGACCGATATCGGCCTCGATACGTTGGCCGGACATGAGCCGGCCGTGAGCCAGGGCGCGATAAAGACGATGCACCGACCGGGCCTGGAGCTGGCGCACCAGATGGGTTTGTGCCGTTTCGTTGCGGGCGACCACCAGCAACCCCGACGTATCTTTGTCCAGACGGTGCACAATGCCTGCCCGCGCCACACGGGCAAGTTCGGGATAGCGATAAAGCAAGCCGTTCAGCAAGGTGCCTTGCCAGTTCCCGGCGCCGGGATGCGTCACGAGCCCGGCCGGCTTGTTGATGACAATCCAGTCGGGGCTTTCCGCGACCACGGCAAACTCGACAGGTTCCGGCGTGAACGCCAGCGATTCGGGCGGCGCCTGTTCCTGCACATGAATGATGTCTCCCGGCCCGACCAGTTGCCTGACCTTGGCCACCTGGTCGTTCACGTGCACAAATCCGTCGGTGATCCAGCCCTGCAAACGGCTGCGCGAGTGCTGCGGAAGCAACTGTGCAAGAATTTTGTCCAGGCGGTCGGACGGGGTGCTGACGGGCAGCCGGAAAGTCAGAACGGCATCGGCGGCATCTTGCCCGGTATCGCCGTCGTCGGCGCTGGAGGTCGAATCTTTAGGTATAGTGATGTCAGGCATGGCGACAAATCATATAATCGTCTCCGAATGCTAACACCAAGGATGCTTTTGTGACGCGTACTGAACCGAATCTTTCCCGTCGTAGCTGGGTAAACCGTTTACGATCCGGCGCCCTGGCGCTACTGGCGACCGGCATTCTGGCCGGATGCACCACAACGCAGTCCGAACAAGACCCCACGGCGGGGTGGAGCGCCGAGCGTTTGTACAGCGACGCGAAAGCGGAAATGAATGCCGGCCGTTGGGCCGATGCGCGCAAGCGTCTGGAATCACTGGAAGCGCGCTACCCCTTCGGCGGATACGCCCAGCAGGCACTGATCGACCAGGCGTATGTCAACTGGAAGGACAACGAACCAGAGCAGGCGCTCGCGGCCATCGACCGATTCCAGCAGCAGTATCCCAATCACCCCGGCACCGACTACATGCTGTACCTGAAGGGGCTGATCACGTTCACTCCGCCCAGCGCCATGTTTACCGACGTCACCCAGCAAGACCCCAGCGAACGGGATCCCAAAGGGTTGCGCGAATCGTACGAGGCATTCAAAGAGCTGATCACTCGCTATCCCGACAGCAATTATGCCAAAGATGCGCGCCAGCGCATGACCTGGCTGGTCAATACCATTGCCCAGAACGAAGTGCACGTTGCCACGTATTATTACAAGCGGGGTGCCTATGTTGCCGCAGCAAATCGCGCGCAAACCGTGCTCACCGACTTTGAAGGCGTTCCGGCCTCTGAAACGGCGCTGTACATCATGTACCTGTCGTACGACAAACTGGGGCTAACCCAGCTGCGCGACGATGCCAAGCGCGTTCTTGAACAAAACTACCCGAACACCACCCTGTTTGAAACCGGCCTGGATGGCGGATCGGGCTCAAGCTGGTGGAATCCGGCCAGCTGGCTGTAAGTCAGGGCGTGGTCGCCGGCCCGTCTTCAGGGCCGGCATGCGCCGTTTTCAGGAACGCCAGCGCGACATCGCTGTCACGGGTTCGGGCAAACGGCGGCAGGCCGCGCCAGAGCAGACGGCCGTAGGGTTTGTCGACCATACGGGTGTCGCCCACCACCAGCAGACCCCTGTCCTTTTCCGAGCGGATCAATCGCCCCGCCCCCTGCTTCAACGCGATGGCCGCGTCGGGCAACTGGTATTCCATAAACGGATTCCCGCCTCGCTGCCGGCACGCCGACAAACGCGCCTCGAGCACCGGATCATCGGGCGGAGCGAACGGCAATTTGTCGATCGCCACCAGCGTCAGTGCGTTTCCGGGTACGTCAATGCCTTCCCAGAAGCTGGCGCTCCCCACCAGAATGGCTCGGCCATCATCACGGAAGCGCTCAAGAAGCACGCGCCGCGACTGCTGCCCCTGGCGCAACAACAGCCTGTCTTCGCCGGCGTCGTCAAGGCGGTCTTCCAGCAAATCGGCCAAGGCATCGACCGCGCGCAGCGTGGTGCATAGCACCAGCACCCCGCCACCGGCCGCCGACACCAGCGGGAAAAGAATATCGACAAAACGGGAATTGAATTGCGCAGAGCCGGGCAGCGGCAGTTGCTGCGGCACATACAGCAACCCCTGCCGGCTATAGTCGAAGGGCGACTCCCATCGGCCGGTACGGGCCTCGTACAGCCCAAGCTGGCGCGTAAAGTGTCCGAAATCACCGTTCACCGACAAAGTGGCCGAGGTGAACACCCAGGCCTGCCCCGCCTGCCGGCATTGGGAAAAAAGTCGGGCGACCGACAAGGGTGCGCTGTGCAGCCGCAGATGGTTATTGCTGTGCTCCACCCATCGCACCGCGTCAGCGCCGTCGTCGGTTGAGCCGGACAGGGCATTGTTGCCCTGGCGATCGGGCTGCGTCCAGCGAAAGAGCCGGGCGCGCAGCTCCAGCCCGGACTTGTGGGCGGCGCCCAGGTCGGGATGCTTTTCCGCCACCACCCCCAGCACCGATACGGCGGCATCCAGAGCCGTGAGCAATCCGTCGAGTGCCGCGTCAAACGCCTGGGCGTCGGGCAGGGACAGAAAGGTGGCCTTGCGACCCGGCAACTGCTCGATCGCGGCGCTGGCCAGCCGCAAATCGCGTGCGCCGTACTCAACCGCCTTGCCGATCGCCGGCCAGTTGGTTGCCTCACGAGCATACGCCAGGCCCGCAAGCTCGGTGGCTCGGGCAAAGTCGAGCAGCTGATGCGACGACACACTGGAGCCCAGAAACCGCGTGGCAATATCGGGCAACTGGTGGGCCTCGTCGAAGATCACCATATCGACGGCCGGCAGCAAATCGGTGATGCCTTCATCACGCAATGCCACATCGGCCATGAACAGGGCGTGATTGACCACAATGACGTCGGCCTCTTGTGCCTGCCGGCGCGCCTTCAGCAAAAAGCAGTCGCGCACATTGGGGCATTCCTGCCCCAGGCAGTTCTCGCGGGTGGACGTCACCCGGTTCCAGATATCGGCCTCTTCGGGAACGGTCGACAGATCGCTGCGATCACCGGTTTTGGACTCTTTGGCGAAAACCCCGATATGACGCAGCTGGGTGACTTCGGTTCGCGACTTCAACGCGCGTTCGTCCAGCTGCACCCGCTGCAAATGGTAATGGCACACGTAATTGCCCCGCCCTTTGAGCAGGGCGACCGTGACCGGCATGGCCAGGGCATTGCGCAAGCGGGGAATGTCCCGGCGAAAGAGCTGGTCTTGCAACGTGCGAGTACCGGTGGACACCAGCACTTTCGTACCGCTGAAAAATGCCGGCACAAGATACGCCCAGGTCTTGCCGGTACCGGTTCCCGCTTCGGCCACCAGCACCGCCCGGTCATTCAGGGCGGCTTCCACGGCCTGGGCGAGCTCCAGCTGGGCCGACCGCGGAAAATAATCGGGCAGCGCACGGGCCAGGGGGCCGTCGGCGCCGAAGATATCGGAAAGATCCTGAGAAAACATGAGGGGGAACGGGAGCAAGCAGGGTCGGCAAGGTGGTCATCATAACCGCTCGATTTTCCCTGCGGACACGCGGTGTGGCAAAATGCGCCGCTTGACCCACGATTTTATCGCACCGCACCCTATGACCGATACTGTTGTTCGCCCTTCGACTGTCTCTTCCCCGCCCGTACCGGATGCCGGCCGTATTCTTGTCCAGCTCGCCAATGAGCTGGGGGTACGCACACCGCAGGTTGCCGCAACGGTGGAGCTGCTGGACGGCGGCGCCACCGTACCGTTTATTGCCCGCTACCGCAAGGAAGCCACCGGCGGGCTTGATGACACCGTGTTGCGCCAACTGGAAGTCCGCCTGCTGTACGTGCGCGAGCTTGAAGAGCGCCGTGCCGCGATACTGGGCTCGATTGCCGAGCAGGGCAAGCTGACGGCGCCACTGCAGGCTGAGATCGACGCGGCCCAGACCAAACAGCGCCTGGAGGATCTGTATGCCCCCTACAAGCCCAAGCGGCGCACCCGTGCCCAGATCGCCCGTGAGGCGGGGCTTGAGCCCCTGGCCGACGCGCTGCTGGCCGACAAGGCGGCAGACCCGTCTGTGCTGGCCCAGGCCTACCTGAACCCGCAGGCGTCCATTAACGATACCAAGGCGGCGCTGGACGGCGCCCGCGATATTCTGGCCGAACGGTTTGCGGAAAACGCCGATCTGCTGGCCGATTTCCGCGAATTTCTCTGGGCCCAGGGCCTGCTTTACGCCCGCGTGGTGGAAGGCAAAGAGGATGAAGGCAACAATTTCCGCGACTGGTTCAACTTCAGCGAAACGTTGCGTACCCTACCCTCGCACCGCATTCTGGCCCTGCTGCGCGGCCGCCAGCAGGGCGTGCTCGACCTTCGCCTGGGCCTGGATCCCGAGCGCGAATCGGAAACGCCGCATCCGTGCATTCTTCGCCTTGCCGGTTTTCTGAAGCTGGACATCGGTTTCGACCCGGACGCCTCACCGCGCGCCCGCTGGCTGGCCGATGTCTGTCGCTGGACGTGGCGCGTCAAATTGCTGACGGCATTCGAAACAGAGCTCATTGCCCGCCTTCGTGAGTCAGCCGAGAACGAGGCTATTCGTGTCTTTGCCGCCAACCTGAAAGACCTTCTGCTGGCCGCGCCGGCCGGTCCCAAGGCCGTACTCGGCCTGGATCCGGGGATACGCACCGGCGTAAAGGTCGCCGCCATCGACGCCACCGGAAAGGTGGTTGACACCACCACGGTCTATCCGTTCGAGCCGCGACGCGACCGGGACGGCAGCATGGCAACACTGGCGGCGCTGGTCAAACGGCATAATATTGCCCTGATCGCCATTGGCAACGGAACAGCATCGCGGGAAACCGAGAAACTGGTGATCGACATGCAGGCGGCCTATGCGCTTGCCGGCGTGACGCGCGTCATGGTGTCCGAAGCCGGAGCGTCGGTCTACTCGGCCAGCGAACTGGCGGCCCGGGAATTTCCCGATCTGGATGTCAGCCTTCGAGGCGCGGTATCAATTGCGCGGCGCCTGCAAGACCCCCTGGCCGAACTGGTCAAGATCGAGCCCAAAGCCATTGGCGTGGGCCAGTATCAGCACGATGTCAACCAGCGCGAGCTGGCCCGCTCTCTGGACACCGTCATCGAAGATTGCGTCAACGCCGTCGGTGTCGACGTAAACACTGCGTCTGCGCCCTTGCTGGCGCGGGTGTCGGGGCTGTCGGCCTCGCTGGCCAAGAATGTTGTGGAATGGCGCAACCAGAACGGCGCCTTTCCCAACCGCAAGGCGCTCATGAAAGTTCCCCGCTTCGGCGAGAAAGCCTTCGAGCAGGCCGCGGGCTTTCTGCGCATTCCCAATGGCGATAATCCCCTGGATGCCTCGGCGGTTCACCCGGAAGCATATCCCGTGGTCGAGCGCATACTGGGAAAACTGCAAACAGACGTTCGACAGATCATCGGCCGCAGCGGCGCGCTGAAAGGGGTTTCTCCGGCTGACTTCACCGATGAACGTTTCGGGTTGCCCACGGTCAGGGACATTTTCCAGGAACTGGAAAAACCCGGACGCGATCCCCGGCCCGAGTTCAAGACCGCGCAATTCAAAGAGGGTGTGAACACCATCAACGACCTGCATCCGGGCATGATTCTGGAAGGGGTGGTCACCAACGTGGCCAATTTCGGAGCGTTCGTCGATATTGGCGTGCACCAGGATGGTCTGGTGCATATTTCGGCCCTGTCGGGCAGCTTCGTGAAAGACCCCCGCGATGTCGTGCGTGTGGGCCAGACCGTCAAGGTCAAGGTGCAGGAAGTGGATGCGGCCAGAAAACGGATCGGTTTGACCATGCGTCTTGACGATGAGTCGACCCCCGCCCGGCGAGGAGCGGGCGAGACACGCCCCCAGCGCGGCGACCGCACGGGCCAGGGGCGACCGGCAGGGCGCAAGCCCGATGGCGGCCGCCCTGAACCGTTGGGCGGCGGCGCCATGGCCGCCGCCTTCGCCAAATTGAAACGCTAGGTTTCAGCCAGTAGCCTCAAGGCCTCACGGGCGGCGGCCGGCTCCACACACAGTGTTGCCAGCCCCTGCCCGTCGACGCAAAGCTCGGTGACCGGATGGCCGGACGGAAAAAGCGTATCGAGGTCGGCATCCCGCAATTGCTTCATGGCCAGCCCGGCCTGCTTCGGGTCGGAGAACGGTACGGAAACCAGCAGCTCGGTGCCGTCGCCCGCCAGCAAACGAAAGCGGAAGGTTCCGTCGTTATCCCTGAAACTCACGAACCGGGGCGGCTTGCCGGCCCCTTTTTTTGCACTCGCCTGTCCGGCGGCCGGGCCGGCCTTTACCGCCCGCAGCCCCACGGCATCGCGCAGGCGCTCCATGAGCGGCTGTGACAAGCGCCGTGCCTTGGCTGCACCCGCCTGCAGAATGTCCTCGATACGCCCGGGATGCGCCATCAGATCGGCATAGGTGTCCCGCATGGGGACGATATCCTGCTCGATACGCGCAAACAACTGAAGTTTCGCATCGCCCCAGCCCAAACCTTCTTCGAGCGCACTGCGGAAATCCTGCGCCTCGGAAGAGGTTGAAAACGCACGATACAGCGTGTACAGATGCGACCCTTCCGCTTCCTTGGGCTCACCCGGTTGGCGGGAATCGGTAACAATGCGCATGATGGCATTTTTCAGTGCCTTGCTGCCGCCCTCAAACAGGGGAATGGTGTTGTCGTAGCTTTTGGACATCTTGCGCCCGTCCAGCCCCGGCAAGGTGGCCACGTCGTCGTCGATCTGTACTTCCGGAAGCACAAAGAAATCGCTGCCGCCGCCGTACAAATGGTTGAAGCGCTGGGCAATATCGCGCGCCATTTCCAGATGCTGGATCTGGTCGCGCCCCACGGGAACCTTGTTGGCATTGAACATAAGAATGTCGGCGGCCATGAGCACCGGGTAGGAAAAAAGGCCCATGGTCACGCCGTCATCGGGCTCGATGTCTTTGGCCGTATTCTGGTCAACGGCCGCCTTGTAGGCATGCGCCCGGTTCATCAGGCCTTTGCCGGTCACGCACATGAGCAGCCAGCACAACTCGGGGATTTCCGGAATATCGGACTGACGATAAAACGTGACGCGCTCGGGATCCAGACCGGCAGCCAGCCAGGTGGCCGCGATTTCCAGCCGCGAGCGGGCGACGCGCTCCGGATCATCGCATTTGATCAACGCGTGGTAATCGGCCATGAAATAAAAGGCATCGACATCGGCTCGCCGGCTGGCGTCGATAGAGGGCCGGATGGCACCGGCGTAATTACCCAGATGCGGGGTGCCCGACGTTGTGATGCCGGTAAGAACTCGAGTGGTCATGGTTGTGCTGTTGATAACAGAAGGCGAATTGAAAATTTCAGGCTACAGTGTAACGGCCTGACGGCGCTCCGATTCCAGATATTCGCGCGACTGCATCTCCAGAATGCGCGAGACGGTGCGGTGGAACTCGTTGGCCATGGGGCCGTCAGTATAGAGTTCTTCGGGTTCGCATTCGGCCGACATGATCAGCTTCACCTTGTGGTCATACAGCACATCGATCAACCAGGTGAAGCGGCGCGCCTCGGACGCCTGGCGCGCACTCATGCGCGGCACATCGGACAAAATGATCGTCTGGAAGCGGCTGGCCAGGTCAAGATAGTCATTTTGCGAACGCGGCCCGCCACACAGGGTGGCAAAGTCGAACCACACTATGCTGCCCCCCAGTGCCACGGCCTTCAGCTCGCGGTTCTCGACAGTAAGCACGGGTTTCATGGGCGCCGTATCGAGCAGGCGCTCAAAATTTTCCCTCAGCTCGGCACGCGTATCGGGCGTAACCGGCGTTAAATACATGCGCACCTGCTCCAGCGTGCGACGGCGGTAATCGACCCCCACATCCACATTGAGTATGTCCATACGCTCCTGGATCAGCTTGATGGCCGGCAGAATGCGGTCGCGATGCAGGCCGTCGGGATACAGCGTGGACGGCTCGTAATTGGAGGTCATGACGAACGATGTGCCGTACTCGAACAGCTTGAGCAGCAAGCGGTACAAAATCATGGCGTCGGCAACATCGGACACATGAAACTCATCGAAACAGATCAGGCGATACCGCTTGGCGATGCGCCGGGCCACTTCGTCGAGTGGATCCTGCTGCCCCTTCACCGCCTCCAGCTCGCGGTGAACGCTGCGCATGAACTCGTGAAAATGGATGCGGGTCTTGCGTTTCACCGGCACGGTACTGAAGAAGGCATCCATCAGGAAGCTTTTACCCCGGCCGACCCCGCCCCAAAGATAGACTCCACGCGGGACATCGGGGCGCTTGAAAAGCTTCTTCAATGCCGATGACCGGTCATTCCTGAACGCCACCCAGTCGTCGTAATACTGCTGAAGCCGTTCAATGGCGCCGCGCTGGGCGTCATCTGCCGTGTAGCCGCGCTCGCTCAACGCTTGCTCATAATACTCGCGTACATTCATCAGGAAACTCGTGTGCTCATGAAAAAGGGGCCGTCTGACGACCGCCCCTTGGAAGGACAGAAGGCGCCGTACCGCCTGATCAGAAGTTCAGGGTGCGCTTGTCGACGGCCAGGGCCGCTTCCTTCATGGATTCGGACAGCGTGGGATGCGCGTGGCAAATGCGTGCGATGTCCTCTGCCGCTCCGCGGAATTCCATGATCGTAACCGCCTCGGCAATGAGCTCCGATGCCATGGGGCCGACAATATGCACGCCCAGCACTTCATCGGTTTTTGCGTCGGCCAGCACTTTCACAAACCCGGTGGTGTCACCCAGCGCACGTGCGCGGCCGTTGGCCATGAAGGGGAAACTTCCGGCGTTGTACTCACGCCCCTCGGTTTTGAGCTGCTGCTCGTTCTTGCCAACCCAGGCGATTTCCGGAGAGGTGTAAATGACCCAGGGTACGGTATCGAAGTTGACATGCCCGTGCTGCCCGGCAATGCGTTCGGCAACGGCTACGCCCTCTTCCTCGGCCTTGTGGGCCAGCATGGGGCCGCGCACGACATCGCCCACCGCCCATACGTTCGCCAGGCTGGTGCGGCAATCGTCATCGACCACAATAAACCCGCGTTCATCGCACTTCAGGCCCACCGTATCGGTACCCAGGCCCTGGGTGTTCGGCACGCGCCCGATCGAGACGATGAGTTTGTCGCACACCAGTTTTTGCTCGGCACCCGAAGCGTCGGCATAGGAAATGGCCACCGACTTGGCATTTTTCTTGATGCCTGAAATCTTGACGCCGGTCTGGATGTCCAGCCCTTGCTTCTTGAACGCCTTCTGGGCCTCTTTGGCAACCTGCTGGTCGGCAGCCCCCAGAAAATCGGGCATGGCTTCAAGAATGGTAACTTCGGCCCCCAGACGACGCCAGACGCTGCCGAGTTCAAGACCAATGACACCGGCACCGATCACGCCCAGCCGCTTGGGTACCGCGCCCAGGCGCAAGGCGCCGTCGTTGGAAAGAATCTGCTCTTCATCGAATTCGAGATCGGGCAACTGGCGCGGGTTCGAGCCGGTGGCCACGATCACATGCTTGGCAACCAGATCGTCGTCGGTTTTACCCGAGACCTTGATGCTCCAGCCACCGTCGACCTGGCCTGCGAAAGCGCCGAATCCGTGAAAAAAGGTAATCTTGTTCTTCTTGAACAGGTAAAGAATGCCTTCGTTATTCTGTTTGACAACCGCCGTCTTGCGCCCGATCAGGGTATCGAGCTTCAGGCTTACGCCTTTGACTTCGATGCCATGGTCGGCAAAATGGTGGTTCACTTGCTCGTAGTGTTCAGACGACTGCAACAACGCCTTGGACGGTATGCATCCCACGTTCGTGCAGGTACCGCCGGGCGCGGGTTTGCCCTCGGGTGTTTCCCAGGCATCGATACACGCAACCGACATGCCCAGTTGCGCCGCGCGGATCGCCGCGATATAACCGCCGGGGCCGGCGCCAATAACCACTACGTCAAATTGTTTAGCCATAATTTTTCTCGATGAAAGATTCGGTACGGGCCAGTTCGGGTAAAACGAACCCACTAGTTAGCCAGAACGGTAAAAACTGGCTAAAACGACATAACTGACAGGACAACGAAGGAAAAACCCCCGGGCTGCGCCGGCCACACGGCTGCGCTCCGGGGGTGTTGACCACACCCTGTACGGGGCGCTGCCTTAAACGTCGAGCAACAAACGCTGCGGATCCTCGAGGGCGTCCTTCATGGCAACCAGCGCCAGCACGGCTTCACGGCCATCGATAATGCGGTGGTCGTAAGACAAGGCCAGGTAGTTCATGGGGCGAATGACGATTTGCCCGTTCTCGACGACCGCACGGTCTTTGGTGGCATGAATACCCAGAATGGCGGACTGGGGCGGGTTGATGATCGGGGTGGACAGCATGGAACCGAAAACACCACCGTTGGAGATGGAGAACGTACCGCCGGTGAGCTCTTCCAGACCCAGCTTGCCGTCACGCGCACGGTTGCCGAAGTCGGCAATCTGCTTCTCGATTTCGGCGATCGACAGCTGATCGGCATTGCGCAGAATGGGAACCACCAGACCGCGCGGGCTGCCCACTGCGATACCGATGTCGAAATAGCCGTGATAGATGATGTCTTTTCCATCGACCGACGCGTTCACAACGGGGTACTTCTTGAGTGCGGCAACGGCCGCCTTCACGAAGAAGGACATAAAGCCCAGCTTGACACCGTGTTCTTTTTCGAAGTCGTCTTTGAACTTCTTGCGCAGATCGATAACGCCCTGCATGTTCACTTCGTTGAACGTAGTAAGAATGGCGTTTTCCTGCTGCGACTGCAACAGGCGCTCGGCAACCCGGGCGCGCAGACGGCTCATGGGAACACGCTGTTCCGGACGGCCGTCGAGCGACAGGGTGGGCGCGGCGACGGGCGCCGGCGCTGCCTTCTTGGCCGGCTCGTTCCCTGCACCCAGGGCATCACCTTTGGTGATGCGACCGCCGCGACCTGTACCTTCCACCGAAGCGGGGTCAACACCTTTGTCGGCGAGAATTTTCCCGGCCGCCGGCGACGCGACCGCCGACGACGCTTTGGCCGACGCTGCCGCAGCGGCGGGTGCAGCCTGGGCCGCAGGCGCCTGTTCGGCAGGCGCCGCCGCCGCGCTGGCTTTACCTTCGGTGTCGATGCGTGCCAGTACGTCGCCCGACGTTACCGTGCTGCCATCACCCTTGACGATTTCCTTCAACACCCCCGACGACGGTGCGGGCACTTCCAGCACGACTTTATCGGTTTCAACTTCAATTAATATTTCGTCCGCCTCGACAGCTTCGCCAGATCGGAAGAGCG
>JBFWLP010000006.1:0-56958 GCA_050252075.1 Burkholderiaceae bacterium
GGCAAGACAAAAGTAACCGGCTTGTCGGGGTTCGATTTCGCGGCAGCACCGGCTGTCAATAGCAGCCCGGCGCAGGCCAGAAGTGTCACGGCCGCTTGCCGGGGCAATTGCCGGCTTTTTTGAGTGTGTCTGTTCATTTGTCTCGCTCTTTCTTTGCTGGATGAATGGGGTGACAAGAAGGCTCTTGTCGAGGCTGTTATAAGCCTGAACTTGCTTGTTGCCCAGGCTTTCCTGGCAAGACTGCGGCGGTGATGCAACGTCTGTTTTACTATGCGCGACGCGCTGCCATTTCAGTGTGCCGCGTTCCAGGACGCGGAACGTTGGGCCGGTGGAAACCGGTATTCGGACAACCCGGCCGATTATCCGAATACCCCCCAGAATACGGGAATGATGACCGCACTTGCGATACCGTTCAGCCCCATACCCAGCGCGGCAAAGGCGCCGGCGGTTTCGTTGATCTGAAGGCCGCGTGCGACGCCGATGGCATGCGCGGTCAGGCCAAGCGCAAAGCCCTGGGCCTCGGGGGTTTTCACGGGAAGCCATTTGAGTACGAAGCTGCCCGCCATGGCGCCCCCGATGCCGGTGATGGCGACTCCTATACTGGCCAGCGAGGCGATGCCCCCGGTCAGTTTGGCGATGTCCATCGCAATCGGCATGGTGGCTGATTTGGGCGCCAGCGAAAGCCGGGTTTGAAGCGAGGCGTCAAACAGCCAGGCGATGCCGACGGCACTGACAACGGCTGTCAGCGACCCTACGCCCAGCGCGATGGCAATCGGGACAACGTAGCGTTTCAGGCGATGCAGCTGGCCGTACAGTGGTATGGCCAGCGCAACTGTTGCCGGACCAATCAGCCATTCCAGCACCTTGTTGCCTTGCGCGTACGCGGCGAAGTCGGTACCCGTCAGGTGAAGAACGCAGAGCACAAGCAAGACGCCCCAGAACACGGGCAGAAAGAAGGCGCTTCCCCGGCTGCGTCGATACATAGATAGCGCGATGCCGTATGCAATCAGTGTCAGGGCCAGCCAGGGCAGGCCCGTGATAAACGCGGTGGTTTGCTGGACGATGCTGTGGATCACAGGGGTTTTCCGCCAAAGCGTCGCATGGCCCAATGAAAGGCGAGCATGGTGACGGCCAGCGTGATCATGGCGCCGATCACGCTGGCAGCCACGATGGCGAGCCATTGTCCTTGCAGCGCGTCGACATAATTGACAATGCCGGCCACGATGGGAATGAACAGCAGCAGCATGTGGGTGAGTATCAGGCGACCCACGCGAAGCAGGGCCGCAGGTATGCGTTTCAGGCTTATGAGTGCCGCAAGGAGCATTAGCATGCCTGCGACCGATCCCGGAAGCGGCAGGCCCGCCGCAGCGACCAGATGGTTGCCCAGCAAGGGCAACACGGCCAGCGACGCCGCAGCGGCCAGCAGTGAAAAAGCGTTGCGCATTACAGTGAATGACAAAAAGTGACACTATACCGTGCGGACGCCCTGTCGTTCAGGCAAGGGAGGGGTGGTTTGTGGCACTATAAGGGGTTCAGGACAACGATTTATTTTTCCAAGGAAATTTGCATGAGTTACCCAAACACGCAATTGTTTATCGATGGGCAATGGCAGGACGCCGCCGGGGGAGCGACGCTGCCGGTGCTGAACCCTGCCACGGGGCAGGAAATCGGTCGGGTGGCGAAGGCAACGAAAGCGGATCTGGATCGTGCATTGGCGGCGGCGCAAAAGGGGTTTGAAACCTGGCGTGACATGACGCCGGCCGAGCGCAGCAAGATCATGCGTCGTGCCGCCGGGCTGCTGCGCGAGCGCGCCGACGAGACGGCACGCTGGTTGACCCTTGAGCAAGGCAAACCGTTTGTCGAGGCACGTGGTGAAACCCTGGCGGCAGCCGAGATTATCGAATGGTTCGCCGAAGAGGGCTTCCGTGTCTATGGGCGGTTGGTGCCTTCGCGCGTGGGTGTGCACGTACGCCAAATGGTGCTCAAGGATCCGGTGGGGCCGGTTGCCGCTTTCACGCCCTGGAACTTTCCCATCAACCAGGTGGTGCGCAAGGTGGGTGCGGCGCTAACCGCCGGTTGCTCCATGCTGGTGAAAGCGGCGGAAGAAACGCCCGCCTCGCCGGCGGCGCTCATACGCGCCTTCCAGGACGCAGGGCTGCCCGACGGTGTATTGGGCCTTGTCTATGGTGACCCGGCTGAAATCTCCAGTTATCTGATTTCTCATCCCGTCATCAAGAAAATCACCTTTACCGGCTCCACTCCGGTGGGCAAATTGCTGGCGGCTATGGCAGGGCAGCACATGAAGCGTGTCACCATGGAGCTGGGCGGCCACGCCCCGGTCATCGTGGCCGAAGACGCCGACATTGAACTGGCGGCCAAATGTGTGGGGGCGGCAAAGTTCCGTAACGCCGGGCAGGTGTGCATTTCGCCCACGCGTTTCCTGGTGCACGAAAGCGTTGCCACCGATTTTTCCAGGGCCATGAAGCAACGAACCGAGGCGGTGAAAGTGGGCGAAGGCCTGGCAGAAGGCGTGACCATGGGGCCCCTGGCCAATGACCGGCGCCTGGCGGCGATGGCCGAGTTCACCAAAGATGCCATTGAGCGTGGTGCCGAGCTTCTCACCGGGGGGCAGCGTATCGGCGATCAGGGCAATTTCTGGCAACCCACGTTGTTCGCCAATGTGCCGCTGGATGCCAAGCTGTTCAACGAAGAGCCTTTCGGCCCGATTGCCGGTATGCGTACCTTCAGCCGGCTCGAGGATGCCATTGCGGAAGCCAACCGGCTGTCTTTCGGTTTGTCGGCTTATGCGTTCACCCGTTCGCTGAAAAATGCCGACTTGCTGTCGCGTCGGGTCGAATCGGGCATGTTGTGGATCAACCAGCCGGCGCTGCCGTCGGCCGAGTTGCCATTCGGCGGTATCAAGGATTCCGGTTACGGCTCCGAAGGCGGGCCCGAGGCGGTGGATGCCTATCTGAATGCACGCGCGGT
Source organism: Burkholderiaceae bacterium (assembly GCA_050252075.1). GTDB lineage: Bacteria > Pseudomonadota > Gammaproteobacteria > Burkholderiales > Burkholderiaceae_B > JAAYGT01. Next base: position 2,989 of record JBFWLP010000006.1, read on the forward strand.
TTCCATTACGAACGTGTAGACCGCACAGGCTTTTCCACTCAGGCTGGGCAGGCCTTCCTGATAAATTCCCATATTTCCAAAAGAAATATGGGAATTTATTTTTAATATAACTGGTTATGTTAAATTGTTCGCTCTTTCGGGCAATCGCCAATGACTACCTTGATTCATTTAAAGAATCTTTCCAAAATCTATCAGTCGCCCCATAAAACGGCCTATGCGCTGAACGATGTCAGCCTGACCATTCGCAAGGGCGAGGTATTCGGTATTATCGGGCGTTCGGGGGCCGGGAAAAGCACCCTCATCCGCATGCTCAATTTGCTGGAGCGGCCGACATCCGGGCAGGTCGTCGTCCAGGATCACGACATCGTGGGCTATTCCGATGAACAGTTGCGCGCCTACCGCCAACGGGTGGGCATGGTGTTCCAGCATTTCAATTTGCTGCAGTCGCGCACAGTACTGGATAACGTCTGTTTTCCGTTGAAACTGGCGGGTGTGGGTCGGGCGCAGCGTCTTGAACGTGCACGCCAGGTGCTGGAGCTGGTTGGCTTGTCGGACCAGGGCGCAAAGTACCCCCGTCAGCTCTCCGGCGGCCAGCAGCAGCGGGTTGGTATTGCGCGTGCACTGGCCAATCAACCCGAATTGCTGTTGTGCGATGAGGCAACCTCGGCACTGGATCCGGAAACGACCCAGTCGATTTTGCGTCTTTTGCAGGACATCAACGAAAAGCTGGGCCTGACCATCGTGCTCATTACGCATGGCATGGACGTCATCCGCGCCGTGTGTGATCGCGTTGCCGTGATCGATGCGGGGCGTGTGGTCGAGTTGGGTGATGTCTTGAACGTATTCCTGCATCCGCAGCATCCCGTAACGCAGTCGTTGTTGTCCGAGAGCGGGGATCAGTCCGACGTGTGGCGGGCGACGGTGGCGGGGGGCACGGGCACCGTGGTTCGGCTCAGTTTCCGTGGCGAGTCCATCAGCCAGCCGCTGCTCAGCCGCGCCGCCCGCGAGTGTGCCGTGGATTTTTCCATACTTCAGGGCACGGTCAATCGCATCAAGTCGACGCCTTACGGGCAACTGGTGGTGCGTCTTGAAGGGGACGACAAGTCGGCCCACCAGCGACTGATCGAACGGCTGGAAGCGCATGGCATAGACACCGAGGAGTTGCTGTGATGCAGTTCAATAATCTGGATTGGCCGCTCATCTGGGAAGCGACGATTGACACGTTTCTGATGACCGGGTTTTCTTTGCTGTTTACGGTCCTCATCGGCTTGCCGCTAGGCGTGGTGCTGTTTCTGAGCAGCCCGAAACAGCTGCTCGCCAACCGGCCCGTTTACCAGACGCTCTCGTTTATTGTGAATGTCCTGCGGTCGGTGCCTTTTCTGATTTTGCTGATCGTGCTCATTCCCTTGACCCGGGTGTTGGCCGGAACATCGCTGGGTGTGCAGGGAGCCATTCCGCCTCTGGTGGCCAGTGCGGCCCCGTTCTTTGCGCGTTTGGTCGAGAACGTATTGCGTGAGCTCGATCCGGGGGTTTCCGAGGCCTGCCGGGCGATGGGAGCTAATTCCCGCCAAACGGTGTTAATGGCGCTGCTCCCCGAAGCAACAACGGGGTTGGTGGCGGCGGTCATTGTCACGGCGATCACGCTGGTGGGCTATTCCGCGATGTCGGGCGTGATCGGCGGCGGCGGTCTGGGCGATCTGGCACTGCGTTTCGGTTACCAGCGCTACCAGACCGATGTGATGATCGTTACGGTCGCAATTCTGGTCATTATTGTGCAGTTGCTGCAGGTCTTTGGCGACTACTGGGTCATGCGCCTGAGTCGCAAGTAGGCGAACTCTTTTTATTTCAGGAGCTTTTTTATCATGGTACTAAAGAAATTATTCCCGATGCTGGGGCTGTCGCTGGGTCTGGTTTTTGCCGCCAACGCCCATGCTGAAAAACTCAGTGTGGCGGCCACTCCCGTGCCTCATGCCGAATTGCTGGAGTTTGTGAAGCCCGAGCTGGCCAAGCAAGGCGTCGAGCTCGATATCAAGGTGTTCACCGATTACGTCCAGCCCAACCGCCAGGTGGCCGACGGGCAGATCGACGTGAACTTTTTCCAGCACCAGCCGTATCTTGCGTCGTTCAACAAAGAGCACGGTACCACGCTGGTGCCGGTAGGCCTGGTTCACGTGGAGCCCTTCGGTGCGTATTCCAGCAAGATCAAATCAGTCGATCAGCTGGCAACGGGCGCCCAGGTGGCGATTCCCAACGATCCCTCGAACGGGGCGCGGGCATTGCTGCTACTGCAGAAACAGGGGCTGATCACACTGAAAGATCCCTCAAACATTCTTGCCACCTCCCGCGATATTGTCGATAACCCGAAGAAGCTGCGGTTTCGCGAGCTGGAAGCCGCAACCTTGCCGCGCGTGCTTCCCGATGTCGACCTGGCGTTGATCAACACAAATTATGCCCTGGAAGCCGGCCTGAATCCGGTGGCTGATGCATTGTTCATTGAAGGGGCCGATTCTCCGTACGCGAATCTGGTGGCAACCACCGAGGCGAAGAAATCGTCCGAAGCCGTCGGCAAATTGATGAAGGCACTGAATAGCGCCCAGGTGAAACAGTTCATCCAGACCAAATACAAAGGCGCCATTGTGCCTGCGTTCTAGGCGCCTGCAAGCAGGGTTCAGCCCTGCTTCTCAAGGGTGCAGCGGTGTTACTTTTTTGTTCTTTCAGTTACCATAGAAACGCACCGCAGCCGCCACGAGTGGCTGCCTATCCCGTTAAAGGAGTCTTTCTCATGATCAAGAACAAGATAAAAGCTGTGCTGGCCGGCATTACCCTTGCGTTGGCGCTGCCGTCAACATCGGCCGTGGCGCAGGACAAGCAACTCATCGTGGCCACCGATACCGCCTTCGTGCCTTTCGAGTTCAAGGGCAAAGACGGCAAGTACACCGGCTTCGACATCGAGCTCTGGGAAGCCATTGCCAAAGAGGCCGGCTTCAAGTACACCCTGCGCCCCATGGATTTCAACGGCATCATCCCCGGTCTGCAAACGGGTAATATCGATGCCGCACTTGCCGGCATCACCATACGCGATGACCGCAAGAAGGTCATTGATTTCTCCGACCCCTACTATGAAAGCGGTCTGGCGGTTCTGGTGGCCTCCAACAACACCGGTATCAAAACGGCAAACGACCTTTCCGGCAAAATGGTGGCCGTCAAGATCGGTACGGCAACGGTCGATTACCTGAAAGAGAACGTACCCAATGCCAAGCTCAAGTTGTTCCCCAACATTGACAACGCGTTTCTTGAGCTGGCCACCGGGCGCGTCGATGCCGTGGTCCACGACACCCCCAACCTGCAGTACTTTGCGCAAACAGCCGGAAAGGGGCGTGTGAAAGTGGTCGGTTCGCTTAAAAGCGGTGACTTTTACGGCATAGGGTTTCCCAAGGGCAGCGAGCTCGTGCCGGTGGTGAATGCCGCGCTGAAAAAGCTCAAGGACAATGGCCAGTACGACACGCTGTACACAAAATGGTTTGGAGCGCCCGCGAAGTAAGCCCGGCGTCACTATCGCGCATACATTCCGTTCGGCGGTCCGCTACTTGGCGGGTCGCCGTTTTTGTTCAGTGTCAACCCGAGGGTACCGGCGCATTGCCTTGGGTCGATAAAGCAAAGGTGCAGCAATCATGGATTTTGACTGGTCGGTAATCTGGGCGGCGATGCCAAGCCTGCTCGAAGGCACCAAAATGACGGTGTACATTACCTTGCTCGGGCTGGTCGGGGGAACCATTATCGGGTTTCTTACCGGTGTTACCACAACCTATATCCGTGTTCTGGTTACATGGCGCTCCGCGGCGATCGCGGTCGTGGTTCTGGTGGCGCTTTACCTGCTGGTATGGCTGGCGTCGTGGGTGGCCGAAACTTTTCTGTCCCATGTGCCGGACACGCTCTGGACGCTGGGCAAGGCGGCGCTGGTGCTGGCGCTGGTTATCGGGCTGCGGCGTTATCTGCCCATCGCCTTGTCGTTTCTTTGTCAGGTGTACATTCTGGTCATTCGGGGCACGCCGATCGTGGTCCAGGTGATGTTCATCTACTTCGCCGTACCGCTAATATTCGGCTGGCGTATCGAGGCGGTTCCCGCCGCGATCTTCACGCTGGTCATCAACTCGGGCGCCTATATTGCCGAGATCGTGCGCGGGGCGCTGCAATCAGTACCCAAGGGCCTGAAAGAAGCCGGGCAAGCCATGGGTTTGCCGTTTTACAAGATCCTTGTGTTTATCATTGGTCCGGTGGCGTTGCGTCGCATGATTCCCGCCATGGGAAATCAGTGCATCATCAGTCTGAAAGATTCATCCCTGTTCATCGTGATCGGCGTTGCCGAACTAACCCGGCAAGGGCAGGAAATTATCGCCAGCAACTTTCGTTCCGTTGAAATCTGGGGCGCGGTCGCCGTCATTTACCTGATTCTGACCGGCCTGATCGCACTGACGCTAAAGTTCATTGAACACAGGACACAGATCGTATGAGCATTGTTGAATTTAGCCATGTCGTGAAGCGCTTCGGCGCAACAACCGTATTGGACGATATTTCACTGACGATCGACCAGGGCGAGGTAGTGGTGGTGGTCGGGCCGTCGGGCTCGGGCAAGTCAACCTTCCTGCGCTGCATCAATGTGCTGGAAACCATTCAGGGGGGCGACATTGTCGTGGACGGCCTGAGCGTGCTTGGCAAGCCGGCCGAAATACGCGAGCTGCGACGCGAGGCGGGAATGGTTTTTCAGCAGTTCAACCTGTTTCCCCAACTGACAGCCCTTGAGAACGTGATGTTCGGTCCGGTGCACACCCGGGGCACCGGCAAAGCGCAGGCGCGCGAGGAAGCCGTGCAGCTGCTGGGCAAAGTGGGGCTGGCGGAAAAGCTGGGCCATTACCCCGGCGAACTGTCCGGCGGACAACAGCAGCGCGTCGCCATTGCGCGTGCGCTGGCGATCAGGCCCAAACTCATGCTGTTCGATGAGCCTACGTCGGCCCTTGATCCCGAGCTGCGCCACGAGGTGCTCAAAGTCATGCAAGATGTCGCCGAAGAAGGCATGACGATGGTGGTGGTTACGCACGAAATGGAATTCGCGCGCAAGGTAGGTACCCGGCTGCTGTTCATTGACCAGGGGAAAATAGCCCATGACGGCCCCCCCGACGAGCTGCTGTCAAACCCGCCCAGCCAGCGACTGCGCGATTTTCTGCAGCATGTAGCCTGATACAAGGGGGCTAGTCTTTTCAGACACCCCCCCTGCGTACCTAGCGTACGATCAGCGTGCGCGTGGCAAGCTGCCGTTTTCCGGAGTCGTCCATGATTTTTACAACCACTTGGCGGGGCTGCATTTTGTCGGGAACCGGAACGCTGCCCTTTACGTGGTTGTAACGATCCACGGCAATTTCCAGGGGCGGCAAATCGACATGGCCGGTACGGCCGTTCGGGTAGCGTCCGGTGACGGTCATTTCCAGAATGCCCGTGAGGGTTTTGTCGGCCTTGTCTTTGTCTTGCATGACCAGAATCGCATAGTCGAGCATTTCGTCGCGGTAGGTGAACGTGGCGGCGTTGATGCCGGGTGATGTTCCGCGAGGATCGGGGGGCATGGCATCGGCAAACAGGTGGATGTGTTCCTTGATCGCTTCGAGCTCGGCGCGGCTTTCTTCGAGGTCTTTGCGCTGTGCTTCCGCCTGCGCTTTCGCGGCGGCCAGATCGCGCCCGAGCTGGGCCAGCTCGGTTTGCAGGCGCTGTTTGTCCATGTTGGCGCTGTTCAGATCGTAGTGCAGTTGTTCCGACTGCTCGACGGTGAGCCTTTTCGGGCCATAGCTTTTTTGAAGAAACAGCAAGCCGCCGGCGCCCAGTACGATGCCGGTGATGATCAGCAGGAGCCAGCGAGGGATACGGCGCTTTTTGCGTGATGAGCCGTAGGCGGTCGGCGTGAACGCCTGACGTTTGGATGAACCGAACATGGTTGCTACATTCCTGAATTTCTTGGTTGACTGACTGAGTGTAACGTGCGGGCTGCGCGGGTGTCAGTCAGTGAGCGTTACAAAAGTGACTTATTGGCATAGGCTTGCCGGCGGCGCAGTTCGCGATCGAGTGCATCGAGGCGCTCGGGTGTACCGACATCGACCCATTGGCCCGGATAATGTTTTCCCAAAACCTTACCATCGCCCATGGCGTGGCGCAACAAGGGCCCCAGCGCCGCCCGTTCGCCGGCGGGAATGGCGTTGAAAAGAGCGGGGTGATAAATGCCGATCCCGGAAAATGTAAGCGAAGCGGCGACGGTTGTGCGTGCGGTGTGCTCGTTGGGCGATGCGGGTTGCGCGGGCAGGCAAGCCACCTTTCCGTTGGGCGTCAGCGCGAAGTCGCCCTCCGGATGGTGTGCCGGGTTGTTCACCAGCAGCAGCCATGCCAGCGTTTGCGCCGGACCGGCGCCGGCGGGGCGAAGCAGATGCGCGGTGGCGAGCGCTTCGGCGGGGTTCCAGTCGCACCAGACATCGCCATTGATGACCAGAAAGGGTTCGTTTCCGAAAAAGGGCAAGGCGTTGGCGATACCGCCTGCTGTTTCCAGGGCATTGGGTTCCGGCGAGTACACCAGCCGCGCTCCCCAGCGTGATCCATCGCCCAGTTGTTGTTCAATCTGCTGCCCCAGCCAGGCGTGATTGATGATGATATCGGCGATGCCCGCGCGAACGAGCCGTTCGATATGCCACTGGGCAAGAGGTTTGCCGCCGACCGGCAGCAATGGTTTGGGGGTGTGGTCGGTGAGCGGGCGCATGCGCTCGCCGCGCCCGGCCGCAAGTAGCATGGCGCGCATCAGAATGTGTACCCGTAGGCCGGTGGTTTGTTTTCCAGGGTATCGAGCAGCGGGATGAGGGCGCGTAATGCGTTGTAGCGACCGGCCACCTGGCGCGTGTAGGCCAGAACACGCGGAATGTGATCAAGATAATGGGTTTTGTCGTCACGCCATGCCAGGCGGGCAAACACGCCCAGTATGCGCAGATTGCGCTGCAGGCTCATCCATTCGTACTGGCGGTGAAAGTCGGCGAAGTCGTCGGGAACCGGCAATGCCGCCGCCCGGGCTTTTTCCCAGTAACGAATGGCCCAATCGAGTTGCTGGGGCTCTTCCCAGGTGGTGCGGGCATCCATGACCAGCGACGCGATGTCGTAGCTGATCGGGCCCTGCAGGGCGTCTTGATAGTCGATGACGCCCGGATTGCCGCCGGCAGCGGCAAGCATAAGGTTGGGGGAGTGAAAATCGCGATGCACGAGCACCCGGGGCTGCCCGGCGGCGTCGTTTACCAGCCGTTCGAAAATGCCGGCCAGCGTGTTTTTCTGCGCATCGGACAGCTCGACCCCGCAATGCCGGGCAATGTACCATTCCGGAAAGACGGTCAGTTCGTCATGCAGGCGTTGTTTGTCGTAGACGGGCAAGCCGGTAACGGGAGCCTGCTGCAGCTTGACCAGGGCATCCAGGGCGTCGCGGTAGATGGCTTGCAGCTCGTGATCCGCGGGCTGAGCCTGTATGACCTGGTAGTAGGTGTGACGGCCCAGATCGCTCAGCAAAAGAAACCCCTGATCAAGGTCGTGTTCTAGAATGTCGGGCACATGCACATTTGCCTGTTGCAGCAGCTGTGTAACGTGCACGAACGGGCGGCAATCTTCCTGGGGGGGCGGGGCATCCATGACGATCAGGGTCTTCGTGCCGCTGCTCAGGCGAAAATAGCGACGGAAACTGGCGTCGCTGGACGCGGGTGCCAGGGTGGCAAGGTCGAGCCCGTGTCTGGGAGCCAGGGTGGCGAGCCACTGTTTCAGGGCGGATAGCCGGTGATCGGCCGGATTCGATGACGAGGTGTGCATGCAATCGTGCAATGTAATAGGTGAATAGGTTGTTTTCTCTATAATACCGGGTCGCCGGCTATTGTGTCGGCAGGCACCGCCAAATTGTTCAGGAGTCTTTATCGTCGTGCGTCGGGTCTGGAGGGCTGTTCTTATCGGGTTGCTGGGCATGCCGCTGGCGCATGCGCAGCCGCGGGCGCCTGCCGTTTCGATTCCGGGCGGTTTGCAGGCGGCGCCGGGCCTGTCCTTGCACTCGAACCTGGGCAACGACGACATGGCCGGGTTTCTCATTGCCGACAGCATCGAGCTCGATGAACAGAACCGGGTGGTGCTGAAAGGGGGAGCGCAGATCCGCCGGATCGACGCCGTGGTCAAAGGTGACCGCATTGATTACGACCGGCAGTCGGGGGCGCTGGAAGTGCGGGGCAACGGCCTCATGATGCGTGACGCCACGATCATTCGCGCACCCAGCCTGCGCTACAACGTGAATGACGAAAGCGGCGAGATCGATCACCCGCGCTTCTGGCTGGGCGATACCGGAGGCGCCGGCTGGGCCGAGCAGGCCCAGGTCTACGACCGCAACCACATGCGGCTTACCGAGGTAACCTATTCGGGCTGTCCTTGCCCGGATCCGGCGTGGTACATCAGTTCGCCCGACGTGAACCTGTACTTCGACGAAAATGAAGGCGTGGCCAAGGATGGCGTGCTGTATTTCAAAGGCGTGCCCATTCTTTATTCGCCGTATCTGACATTTCCGGTACGCAAAGAGCGCAAGTCGGGATTTCTGCTGCCCACCTACGGTACCTCGACGGCGGGCGGCGTTGAGGTATCGGTGCCCTATTACTGGAATCTGGCCCCGAATTACGATCTTACGCTGACGCCGCGCATCATGGCCAAGCGCGGTGTGCAGCTGGGCGCCGAATTCCGCTATATGGGCGAGAGCTATACGGGCCGCATGTACGGCACGTATTTGCCCGATGACCGCGTGGCCGGCCGGAAACGGTGGCTGTACTCGCTGCAGCACCAGCAGCGCCTGGGCAACGGGTTCAATGCCAGCTACGACATCAACCGGGTGTCCGATGACGATTACTTCCGCGACTTTGCGTCGTTCGGCCTGAACGAGGCCAGCTATACCTACTTGCCCAGCAACGCAGGGTTCAGCTGGAATGCATCGCCCTATGTCAGCGGATCCCTGTATGCCTACACTTACCAGACGCTGCAGGATCGTTCCTCCACCTATCTGGTGCCCCAGTATGACCGCTTGCCCGAACTGAACGTGCGTGCGGCACGGCTGAACTGGAACGGCTTTGATGTCGAGTCGCAGAATTACATTACTTATTTCAAGCGACCGGTGTATTCGGGCCAGTATTTCCCCAATGCCTGGGGCCGTCATATCGGGCCCGACGGAACACGGCTGTCGTCCTACACCACGGTGTCCTATCCCGTTGTGCGTCCGGGCTGGTATGTAACGCCCAAGTTCGGCCTGCACATGTCCCACTACGATACGAAATGGCATGTGGGCGACAACCCGCAGTATGCCGGTCTGCCGCGCACCCACACCCGGGTTCTGCCCATCATGTCACTCGACAGCGGCATGACCTTCGAACGCCATACATCGCTGTTCGGGAAACCCTCGGTGCAAACCCTGGAGCCTCGCCTGTATTACCTGAACGTGCCGTATACCGACCAGTCGGGCATTCCTGTGTTTGATACCAGTTATGCCGATTTCAATTTCGCGCAGGCTTACAGCGAGAATATTTTCAGCGGCGGCTGGGATCGTATCTCCAACGCCAACCAGCTCACCATCGGTCTGACTACCCGATGGTTCGATGCCGATTCAGGGTTGGAGCGGCTTAGTTTGTCCGCCGCCCAGCGGGTTTATTTCAGTGACCAGAAGGTAAGCCTGTATCCCACCGACAAGCTGCGCACCGACACGAAGTCGGACTACCTTGTGGGCGCGTCGGCGGCGCTGACGGATACGTTCAACTTGCGTTTCGATGCGCAGTTCAATCCCGAGTCGCAAGACCGGAACCGTCTGGTAACAGGCTTCCGGTGGCAGCCCAAGCGTCTGGCCACGTTGTCGGCCTATTACCGCTACCAGCGCGATCCCGCCCAGGTCAGCGAGCCCAACGTCATTTACCAGCCGGGATACGTCGACAACTCCAAAGAGCTGGTGTCCATGATGGGGCAATGGCCCATCAACGACAAGCTGTATGCGCTTGGGCGGTATGATTATTCGATCCAGGAAAAGCGCTCCACGCAGTCCATTCTGGGACTGGAGTACAAGGGCGATTGCTGCTGGACCGCGCGCGTCGTGCTGCAGCGCTACGCGGTGTCCCGTGATGATGCCAACACGGCAATGTTCTTCCAGCTCGAACTGTCCGGGCTGGGCTCTTTGGGTACGGATCCCATGCGCTTGTTGAGCGACCGGATTGCCGGTTACGAGTCGGTAACGTCGCCCCTACAGGAAAAAACGACCTTTGAGAGGTATGAGTAATGCGTAGATTGTCTGTAAAACGCTGGGGTTGCCTGGCTGTCGTGCTGCTTGCCGGTGCCCTGACGCTTGATCCGTCGCGTGCCGCAACGCCCGCCGGGAAGGGGCAGTCGGGCACATCGCAGCAGTTCGTCGACGGCATTGCCGCCGTCGTCAACAAGCAGGTGATCACGATGCGCCAGGTTCGTACCGAGGCGTCGGTGGCTCGCGAGCAGATGCGCCGGCAGGGCATTCCGGTTCCCGATGAAGCGGTTTTACAGCGCCAGGTGCTGCAGCGGCTGATCAATCTGGAGCTTGAGCGTCAGCAGGCCGAGCGATACAACATCAGCATTACCGACGCCCAGGTGGAACAGGCGGTCCAGTCGGTTGCCGAGCGTAATCGCCTGACAGTCGCCCGCCTTCGGCAGGAAGTCGAGCGCACGGGTGTCACGTGGTCCACCTATCTGGGCAATTTACGCAACGACATCCGTCGCGATATGCTGCGTCAGCGTGCCGTAGACAACACGGTCAATATCACCGATGCCGAGATAGACGCCTTTTTACGCAGCCAGGCCGGCCAGGCCGGGGTGCAGGCATCGCTTCAGCCCGCACCGGCTCCCGCACCTGCCGAGCAGCCCCAGCCGCAGCCGCAGGCCGGGCCGGCCATTCTGGGACTGGCACAAATTCTGGTCCAAGTGCCTGAATCAGCCAGTCCTTCGCAAGTGCAGTCCTTGAGAAGCAAGGCCGAAGACCTGCTGGCCCGTGTGCGTGGCGGCGCCGATTTTGCCGGTGTTGCCGCCTCGTCGTCCGACGGGCCCGAGGCCCTGGAAGGCGGCACCCTGGGCGTGCGACCGGTTGAGGGCTGGCCCGAGCTCTTTGTGCAGGCTACGCAGAAGCTGAAGGAGGGCCAGGTCAGCGGGATCGTTCAAAGCGGTGCCGGCTTCCACATTCTGAAAGTGCTCACGCGCGGGCGTCCGGCATCGGCGGCCGAGCGCCCCCGCCCGGCCCCGGCGCCCGCTCCGGCCCCGCAAGCCCAGCCGCAGATTCCCGTAAGCGGTCCCATGATGGTCACGCAAACACGTGCACGCCACATACTGGTCAAAACCAGCCAGGTCATGACCGACGATCAGGCTCGGCAACGCCTGGAGCAGGTGCGTCAGCGCATTGTCAACGGCGAGAGTTTCGAGGATATGGCCAAGCGCTATTCTGAAGACTCCACGGCGCCGCTGGGAGGTGATCTTGGCTGGTTGTCGCCGGGGGAAACCGTGCCCGGCTTCGAGCGGGCCATGGATGCGCTGGAACCTGGACAGATCAGCGCACCGGTCCAGTCACAGTTCGGCTGGCACCTTATCCAGGTGATCGAGCGACGCACCGAAGACATGGCGGAAGAGTTCAAGCGCATGCGCGCGCGCCAGATTCTGTTCGAGCGCCGTATCGAGCCCGCCTTCGAGGACTGGCTGAATCGTATCCGTGGTCAGGCTTATATCGACAACCGCCTGGATCCGTCGGCAAACCGTAACGTGCGCCGCTAGGCGTCCGGGAAGCCTCATGGTACATCAGGCCCGTAAACGCTTTGGCCAGCACTTCCTGGTGGACGACAGCGTCACTGACGCCATCGTCCGCGCCATTGATCCGCAAGACGGCGACAGCGTCGTGGAAATCGGTCCCGGCCTGTCGGCGCTCACCCGGCCGCTGCTGCAGCATTTGCGCCATCTGACCGTCGTCGAGATCGATCGTGACCTGGCGGCCCGTTTGCGTGGCCAGTACAGTCCGGAAACGTTAACGGTCATTGAGTCCGACGCGCTGCAGGTCGATTTTTCCAGGCTGGGAAGCGGGCTGCGCGTAGTGGGCAATTTGCCCTACAACATTTCCAGCCCCTTGCTGTTTCATCTGATGCAGTTTGCCTCGTCGATACTCGACCAGCATTTCATGCTGCAACGCGAAGTCATTGACCGCATGGTGGCGCGCCCCGGATCATCGGACTACAGCCGCCTGTCGGTCATGTTGCAGTCGCGTTATCGCATGCACAAGCTGTTTGACGTTCCCGCCGACGCCTTTGATCCCCCGCCCCGGGTGGTCTCGGCAGTGGTGCGCATGGTGCCCTTGCCCCAGGATCGCCCCAGGCCGGTCAGTCAGGTCGCGTTTGAGCGGGTGGTGGCCAAGGCGTTTGCCCAGCGCCGTAAAATGCTGCGCCGCGGGCTTGCGGAATGGGCGGCCCACATTGACTGGGAGGGTGTTGGAATCGCACCCACGGCGCGCGCCGAAGACGTGGACGTGCCGAACTATATTGCCCTGGCTGACAGCCTGTATCGTCAGGGCGTGTTTTCAGCCTTAGCCGAAGAACCAGTAGCAAACCCCGATTGAGGCCAGAATGCCGGCGCCGTCGGCTATGAGCGCGCAGCCGACGGCATGCCGGGCCCGCTGTATTCCCACCGAGCCGAAGTACACGGCCAGCACGTAAAACGTGGTTTCCGTGCTGCCCTGAACCGTTGCCGCCAGCAAGGCCGGGAAGCTGTCCACGCCGAAATGCTGCATGGTTTCTATCATGAGCGCACGTGCGGCGCTGCCCGAAAACGGTTTGGTCAGTGCGGTGGGAAGCGCGTCGACAAAACGGGTGTCCATGCCCACGCCCTGTACCATCCAGCGAATGGCATCAAGCGCAAAATCAAGCGCTCCCGAGGCGCGAAACACGCCTATGGCACAGAGCATGGCGACCAAATAGGGCAGAAGATTCTTGGCAACGTCGAAGCCCTCGCGGGCGCCGTCGACAAAGCATTCATAGACCGGAATGCGCCTGCGCCAGCCGGCCAGGAGAAAAATAAGAATAATGGCAACCAGGGTAAGATTGCCCAGCAGTGACGACAGGGCACTGATCGCGGCGCCCGACAGGTTCACCAGAACGGCCATCAGGCTGCCCAAACCCACGGCGATGCCTGCCAGCCAGGCCAGTACGACCGGGTCGCGCAACGGCAGCTTCTGCACGAAGGCAACGGCCAGCAAGCCGGCCAGCGAGGATGCGCAGGTCGCCAGCAAAATCGGCAGGAATACCAGGGCGGGTTCGGCGGCTCCTTGCTGTGCCCTATACATGAAAATAGTGATCGGCAGCAGCGTCAGTGAAGACGTGTTCAGCACCAGGAAAAGAATCTGCGCATTGCTGGCCGATTTAGGGTCGGTGTTCAGCGACTGCAGTTCGCGCATGGCGCGCAGGCCGATGGGTGTGGCGGCATTGTCCAGCCCCAGCCCATTGGCCGCAAAGTTCAGGGTGATCAACCCCAGGGCCGGATGCCCCGAAGGAACCTCGGGCATCAGGCGACGGAACAAGGGCGCCAGCCACTGGCTGAGCCGTTGAACCAGTCCCGCTTTTTCGGCAATTTGCAGAAAGCCCAGCCACAGCGTCAATGTTCCGAACAGCAGGATCATCAGCTGCACGGACAGGGCGGCCATGTCGAACAGGGCTGCCACGATCCGCGAGAAAACTTCGGGATCGCCACTGACCAGCCAGCGGAAAAGGCTCGCGACGGCGGCGAGCAGAAAGAAGGCTAGCCAGAGTGTATTGAGCATGGCTGTCGCCGGCCGGTGGGTGCCGTCAGTCGGCCCGGCCGCTGCGCTGAATGAGCTCTATTTTGTAGCCGTCGGGGTCTTCCACGAATGCAATCACGGTGGTGCCGTGTTTCATTGGGCCCGCCTCGCGCACGATATTGCCGCCTTTGGCACGAATGCGGTCACAGGCGGCATAGGCGTCGTCCACCTCAAGCGCGATGTGGCCGTAGCCATTGCCAAGGTCGTATTGCGTGGTGTCCCAGTTATGGGTCAGTTCGATGACCGCACCGTCGCTTTCTTCCTGATATCCGACAAAGGCCAGCGTGAATTTGCCGTCGGGGTAATCTTTTTTACGCAGCAGGCGCATTCCCAGCACGTCGGTGTAGAAGGCCAGTGAGCGGTCCAGATTGCCGACTCGTAACATGGTGTGCAAGATTCGCATAGCAAGTTCTCCTGAACAATGAAGCAAGGGCCGTTGGACTACAGCAACGGCAAAGAGGCGGGATGGTGGCATCGCAGCGCATCGCGCAACGGTGCGAAATTCGGAAGCAGGCGTTCCACTTCCTGCCAGAAGGCCGGGCTGTGATTCATGTGACGCAAGTGGGCGATTTCATGAACGATGACATAGTCGATGATGTTGGGGGCAAAGTGGATCAGGCGCCAGTTCAGCATGATATTGCCGTCGCTGCTGCAGGAGCCCCAGCGGGTGCTGGCCGATGACAGGCGCCATCGCCGAATCTGCAAGTTTTCGGCGGCAAGAAAATGCTGCAGGCGCGCCTCGAAGAGCCGGCGTGCCTGTTGCTGAAGCCAGGCGTGTGTGGTGTCGCGCACGCGATCCCGGTCGGCATCGGCGGGCAGCGCCAGGAAAAGCACGTCGCCGTCGTCGGGCGCTGAGGTGTCGCCTTCAAAATGGTGGTGACGATGTTGCGGGCTCAGTGCCAGCGCAATGCGTTTACCCAGAAAGGGTACGCGACCCCCATGCTGCCATTCGGTTTCGGCGGTCGCCAGCTGTTCGGCGCGTTCGCGGCGCAGCGCCAGTTTCGACAGTATCCACCCCGCCTTGTCGCGTACGGCATTGTCAATCTGCCCGACACTGACCCAGCCGGGGGCGGTGACGACCAGACCGTCGTCGTTGATCGTCAGACCAATGGTACGGCGCCGGGATCGCCGCAGCATGAAGCCTATGGTTTGCTGCGCGGCGGTCACGCTGCGCCAGCGCACATTGGGGGGCAGGTTGCCGGGTGGTTCAGGAATGATGGCTGTTGCCGGCGGGTTGCGGCCCATCTGCGAAGCGTCTGTGTCCATGCCTATGCCCGTACCTGGGCGGCCGTGTTCACTTTTCGTATCGGGTGCGACGGCCGGCAGTTCCGCGAACAGGTCAAGTTGTGGCTTTTTCGCTGGCATAGCGTTCCGGGTTAAGCGCACGCATTTCCGACTCTATCCATTCCTGAACGCGTTCGTTGACCTGTTCGGCGCTCAGGCCGTCGGGATGAATGAGCGGGCCGATCGAGACGGTGATCAGCCCGGGCTGCTTGATGAAAGCCTTGCGGCGCCAGCATTCGCCCGCATTGTGCGCGACCGGGATGATGGGCGTTTGGGTGCGGGTGGACAACAGGGCACCCCCCATTTTGTAGCGACCGGCCTTTCCGGGTGCGATCCGGGTGCCTTCGGGAAAGAGAATGGGCCAGCGGCCTTCGTTCAGGCGTTCCTGGCCGATGCGTACAACCTGTTCAAAGGCGTCACGCCCTTTGGCGCGGTTGATGGGGATCATGCGCAACAAGGCCAGGCCCCATCCGAAAAAGGGGATCAGGTGAAGTTCTTTTTTGTAAACGAAGCACAATTCGCGAGGCATGTAGGCGGGGAAAAACAGCGTTTCCCATGCGGACTGGTGCTTGGAAAGCAGAATGGCGGGGCCGTCGGGCAGATTTTCCCAACCTTTCACTTGCCAGCGGATGCCCAGAATAACCTTGGCCGCCCACACGGCCATACGCGGCCAGCCTACGGTGAACCGGTAGCGCACTTTAAGGGGCGCGATCGCCAGCGCCAGGCAGGCGAAGGCATAGGGAACGACGGTAACGATGAGAAAGAGCTGGTAGAGCGTGGCGCGCAGGATCGGCATGGTTGGTTCACGTTATTGCAGCCAGTCATTGACGACGGCAGCAAGATTGTCTTTCACAATGGTGGATGCGGGCAGTTCGGGCGATTGCCGGGTTTTGGGGCCGTTCCCCGTAAGTACCAGCCATGTGCGACAGCCGGCGGCGTCAGCCGCCTGGATGTCACGCAGTGAATCACCCACCGCCGGCACGTCGCAAAGCGGTATATCGTATCGCCGGGAAATTTCCTGAAACAGCCCCGGCCGGGGCTTGCGGCAGTTGCAAGCGTCGTCGGGGCCGTGCGGACACACGAAAATGGCGTCGATGTGGCCGCCCGACAATGCTACTTCCCGCCGCAACTTGGCATGGATGGCGTTCAGGGTGTCCATGGTGAACATACCGCGTCCGACACCCGACTGGTTCGTGGCAATGACAACTTTCCATCCGGCCCGTGACAGACGGGCAATGGCATCGAGACTGCCGGGAATGGCTTCCCATTCGTCGGGGTGCTTGATGTAGGCATCGCTGTCATGGTTGATGACACCATCGCGGTCGAGGATGGCCAGTTTCACTGGGCCAGCCTGGCAATGTCGGCCACCTGGTTCATCAGTTGGTGAACCCGGGCCAGCAGCGCCAGACGATTGGCGCGTATCTTCGGATCGTCGGCCATGACCATGACGTCGTTGAAAAAGGCGTCTACGGCGGAACGAGCCTGAGCCATGGCGGACAGGCTTCCGGCGAAATCGCCTTCCCCGGCCAGTGCTGTGGCTCGCGGACCAAGCTCGGTAACGACCTGTGCCAGCGCCTGTTCGGCAGGCTCGACCAGCAACGAGGCATCGATATCGCCGATGGTGTCGTCGGCTTTCTTGAGCAGATTGCTGATCCGTTTATTGGCTGCCGCAAGGCTGGCGGCATCGTTGGATGCCGCAAACTGGCTGCACGCCTGCACCCTGGCCTGTATCTGGTGCAGAGCCGGTTCGAGAGCAAGCACGGCGTCGACAACCTGGCGGTCGTGTGTGCCCGAGAGCTGGTTGCGATAGCGCTCGTAAATAAAGGCCTTGACTTCCTGCGTGGTGGTGGCGGACAAGGTGCCGGTGGAAAACGCCAGTGCCGCCGTCGAGAGCAGTTCGCCCAGCTCCAGCCGGTGGGTGTCGGCCACAGGCAGCAGGCCTGCGGCGTGCAATTGTTCGTAGGCGCTGATCAGCCCCAGTGCGGCCCGGCGCAGTGCGTAGGGATCGCGTTCACCGGTGGGCGCCAGGCCTATGCCCCAGATGCCGACCAGTGTTTCGATGCGTTCGGCAATGAAAAGGACGGCGGCAATCAGGGTGTCGTGAGTGACCGGTGCATCGATGCGTATCTGGTATTGCTGGCGCAGGGCGTAAACCACGCGGCTGTCCTCGTGGCCGGCCTGGGCGTAGTACGCACCCATGATGCCTTGCAGCTCAGGGAATTCGCCCACCATGCTGGAGTTCAGATCGGCCTTGGCCAGCAATGCCGCCCGGTCGGCCAGCGCGGTATCGGCGTTCAGTTGCGCGGCAACATGGCGTGCCAGATCGCGCACACGTTGAACACGCTGCAATTGCGATCCGAGCTTGTTGTGATACACGCTGGACGACAGACTGGGAACGCGGTCTTCCAGAGGTGTTTTCAGGTCGGTCTGGTAGAAGAACTGCGCGTCGGCAAGACGGGGGCGCACGACACGTTCGTTGCCTTGAACGATATTGACCGGGTCGCCGACCTGCATGTTGCTGACGATCAGGAAGCGATGGGTGAGTTTTCCGGTATCCGGATCAAAAAGCGGGAAATACTTCTGGTTCAGGCGCATGGTCAGAATGAGACATTCCGAGGGTACCTGCAGAAACTGCGCATCGAACTGACCGACGTAGACGGTCGGGTGCTCCACCAGTGCGGTGACCTCGTCGAGCAGTTCCCACGTTTGCGGCTCATCGCCGATGGTGGCATGCAGCGCCCGGGCCTGGGCCAGCAGCTCGTTGCGTATGAGTTCGCGGCGCTCTTCGAACGAAGCGACGACCCGTCCTTCGTGCAGGAGCTGTTCGGCATAGCCGGCCGCTGAATGCACGGTGATCGGCTGCTTGCACATGAAACGATGCCCCAGGGTTTCCCGGCCGGCCTGCAGCCCCAGTGTGTGAACGGGAATGACACGGTCGCCCCACAGCGCGACCAGCCGGTGTGCCGGCCGCACGAAGCGTACACTGGTGTGGCCGTCGGCAAGCTGGTAGCGCATGACTTTGGGTATGGGCAGAGCGTTGATCGCGTCGTCCAGGGCTTGCTGCAGGGCGTCTTGCAGCGACGCGCCGGGTGCAACGCCCTTGGCGAGTATGTAATCTTGCTTGCCATCGGATTCGATGATCAGGTCGTTGCGAGCAAGGTGCTCCAGGCCTTTGGCGGCCAGTTTCTTCTGAAGGGCGGGGCTGAGCTCGTTCTTGTCGGTGAAGCCGATCTTGGCCGGCATGAGCTTTTCGGTGAACGGCTGGGGCTCGGCCTGATGGACGACCGCGCTGAAAAGGGCGGCCAGACGGCGTGGCGTGGCAAAGGCAGTGACAGCGCAGCCTTCGGGCAGCATGTTCAGCTTGCGCAGCGTATCTTCCAGGCCTTGCGCAAAGGCGGTGCCCAGGCGCTGCAAGGCCTTGGGAGGGAGTTCCTCGGTGAGCAGTTCAACGATCAGTGGCTGCGTTGTGAGGGAAGCCGGTGCGGTGCTCATTGTGCCGCCTCCGTGCCCGTGCGCTGAGCTAGCATGGGGAATCCTAATTTTTCGCGTGAATCGTAGTAAGCCTGTGCCACGGCGCGTGACAGATTGCGTATGCGACCGATATAGGCGGCGCGTTCGGTGACGCTGATGGCGCCACGGGCGTCAAGCATATTGAACGTGTGGGCCGCCTTCAGGGTGCATTCGTATGCGGGCAGCGCCAGCGGAACGTTGATCAGGCGCCCGGCCTCGGCCTCGTAGTCGGAAAAATGGGCGAACAGCATTTCGGTGGACGCGTGCTCGAAGTTGTAGGTGGACTGCTCGACCTCGTTCTGGTGGAATACATCGCGGTAATACACCGTGGTGCCGTCGGGGGCGCGTGTCCAGACTAGATCGTAGACGCTTTCCACCCCTTGCAGGTACATGGCAAGACGTTCGAGCCCGTAAGTGATCTCACCCGTCGTGGGCGTGCAATCCAGTCCGCCCACTTGCTGGAAATAAGTGAACTGGGTGACTTCCATACCGTTCAGCCAGACTTCCCAGCCCAGGCCCCAGGCCCCCAGCGTGGGGTTTTCCCAGTCGTCTTCCACGAAACGGATATCATGCTCGTCGGGGTTGATTCCCAGCGCTTTCAGGGAGCCGATGTAAAGGTCGAGGATTTCGGGAGGGGCGGGCTTGAGCACCACCTGGTACTGGTAATAATGCTGCAAGCGGTTGGGGTTTTCGCCGTAGCGGCCGTCTTTGGGGCGCCGCGAGGGTTGTACATAGGCCGCGCGCCAGGGCTCGGGCCCGATCGAGCGCAGAAATGTGGCAGTGTGCGAGGTTCCGGCACCCACTTCCATGTCGTAGGGCTGGAGCAGAGCGCAGCCCTGCGCATCCCAATAGTTTTGTAGCGTTAAAATCAGCTGCTGAAAAGTAAGCATGAGTGTTGGTCTTTAAAGCGAATGGCCGCAAAGTCGTCAATTTTAACTGGTTTACATAGTGACCTGGCCGGGCGCTTCATCATGTTCATGCCAATGCGTTGCATCGACGGTTGGCGAGCTTTGGTTTTTCATTTCAAGGAAAGAGGCGTTTATGTCCGATTTAGTGAAGGTGGAGATTGTTGGCAAGGTTCAGGTAATGACACTGAATCGTCCCCAGGCGCGCAACGCGATCAATTACGAAACCGCGCAGGAACTGTACAAGGCTATGGTCGCGCTGGATGACAATCCCGATGTCGTTGCCGGCATTCTGACCGGTGCCGGTGGCACGTTCTCGTCGGGCATGGATCTGAAAGCCTTTGCCGCCACCGGCCAGCGCCCCTACGCCGGCGATCGGGGGTTTGGCGGCCTGTGTGAAAAGCCGCCGCGCAAGCCGCTGATTGCCGCTATTGAAGGGTACGCGCTGGCCGGCGGGTTCGAGCTGGCCTTGTCGTGCGACTTGCTGGTGGCGGCCACCAATGCCACCTTCGGCCTGCCCGAAGTCAAGCGAGGCATTGTGCCCGGGTCGGGCGGCATGATTCGCCTGCCTTCGCGAATTCCCTACCACGTTGCGGCCGAGGCCATTCTTACCGGTGAAATGTTTACCGCCGAACGCATGAACCAGTATGGCTTGATCAACCGCCTGGTCGAGCCGGGCAAGGCGCTGGATGTGGCACTTGAGCTGGCCAACCTGATTGCCGCCAACGGGCCGCTGGCAGTGCAGACGGCGAAGCAGGTCATGGTCGAGTCGCGCGACTGGCGTCAGGCCGACATGTTCGATCTGCAGCGCCCGCGCATTGCGCATATTTTTGTGTCGGCCGATGCCAAAGAGGGCGCGACGGCATTTGCGGAAAAACGCAAGCCTGTCTGGCAGGGCAAATAAACCGTTTTGTTGCTATTAACGGGGCGCGGGTCGCCCTGCTTTTTTTATGTGAGTGTTGTTATGACCACCGTCATCAAAGAAGACGATCTGATCCAGTCGGTTGCCGATGCCGTTCAGTTCATCAGTTATTACCATCCCGCCGATTACATCCAGCATCTGGCAAGGGCCTACGAGCGTGAGCAGAGTCCGGCCGCCCGCGATGCCATTGCGCAGATCCTGACCAACTCGCGCATGTGTGCCGAAGGCCGCCGCCCCATTTGCCAGGATACCGGCATCGTGAACGTTTTCCTGAAGGTGGGTATGGGCGTTCGCTTCGATACCCGGCGAAGCATGCAGGACTTGTGCGATGAGGGCGTGCGTCAGGGTTACCTGAATCCCGACAACCCCTTGCGCGCCTCGGTGCTCAGCGATCCGCTGTTCACGCGCAAGAATACCCGTGACAACACGCCCTGTATCGTGAGCGTCGAGCTGGTCGAGGGCGATACCGTCGATGTCCAGGTGTCGGCCAAAGGCGGCGGTTCCGAGAACAAATCCAAATTCGTCATGCTTAACCCCAGTGACTCGCTGGTCGACTGGGTGCTGAAAACGGTGCCGACCATGGGTGCAGGCTGGTGTCCGCCCGGCATGCTGGGCATCGGTGTGGGTGGCACAGCCGAGAAAGCCATGCTGATGGCCAAGCAGTCGCTCATGGAAGACATCGACATGTACGAGCTTTTGCAGCGTGGCCCGCAAAACAAGCTTGAAGAGCTGCGTATCGAATTGTATGAAAAGGTCAACGCGTTGGGTATCGGTGCTCAGGGTCTGGGCGGGCTGACCACCGTGCTGGACGTCAAGATCAGTACCTTCCCCACGCATGCCGCCTCCAAGCCGGTAGCCATGATTCCCAACTGCGCCGCCACCCGCCATGTGCACTTTGTGCTCGACGGGTCGGGTCCGGCCCACCTTGAACCGCCGGCATTGTCCGAGTGGCCCGATGTGAACTGGGCGCCCGACTACAACAAATCGTTGCAGGTCGACCTGAACTCCCTCACGAAAGAGCAGGTTGCCAGCTGGAAGCCCGGCCAGACCCTGCTGCTGTCGGGGAAAATGCTGACGGGGCGCGATGCGGCGCACAAACGTATTCAGGACATGCTCGAGCGCGGCGAGCCGCTGCCGGTCGATTTCACCAACCGCGTTATCTATTATGTGGGCCCGGTGGACCCGGTGCGCGACGAGGTGGTTGGTCCGGCCGGCCCCACCACCAGCACCCGTATGGACAAGTTCACCGACATGATGCTTGCCCGTACAGGGCTGATCGCCATGATCGGCAAGGCCGAGCGAGGCCCGGTAGCCATCGAGGCCATTCGTCAGCACGGGTCGGCCTACCTGATGGCGGTGGGCGGCTCGGCGTATCTGGTTTCCAAAGCGATTCGCGGTGCCCGCGTGGTGGGCTTTGACGACCTGGGCATGGAAGCGATCTACGAGTTCGACGTGAAAGACATGCCGGTGACCGTCGCCGTAGACGCCCAGGGCAGCTCGGTTCACGATACCGGGCCGCGTGAATGGAAAGCCCGCATTGCGGAAATTCCCCTGGTGCCGGTGAAATAACCGTTTGCCCGCACACCAACGGCCGAATACGGCCTGAATCACAGGAGCATCAATGACTACCGTGGATTTCAACGAATGGATAGGCCGTCAGGATACATGCGACGACGCGATAGACCTTGGCCATGTCATGAAAGTAGGGCTAAGCATCGACCAGGCCGCGCCCGGGCCCGGCGACATCCTGCCGCCGCTGTGGCATTGGTGTTTTTTTGTGAATGCCTTTCCGTACGACCAGTTGGGGCGCGACGGTCACCCTACGCGTAATGGCTTCCTGCCCCCGGCCGGCGATTTGAATCGTATGTGGGCCGGCGGGCGCGTGCAGTTCGTGCACCCGTTGCGCGTGGGTGTTCCCGCCCGCAGGCAGTCCACCCTGAAGCATATTGTCCAGAAGCAAGGCAAAACCGGGAAACTGCTGTTCCTGACCGTTCAGCACGATTACACCCAGGATGCCGTGCTGTGTGTTTCCGAAGAGCAGGATATCGTCTACCGCGAGCCTACGCCGCCCAAGCTGCAAGGCACCACACCGGCCCCGCAGGCACAGTGGTCCACAACCGTATCGCCTTCTGCGGTCATGCTGTTTCGCTATTCGGCGGTAACCTTCAACGGTCACCGCATTCACTACGATTATCCGTATGTCACGCAGGTCGAAGGCTATCCCGGCCTGGTGGTTCACGGCCCCATGATCGCCACACTCATGTGCCAGGCGTTTACGCAGGCCCACCCCGACAAACGCATCACTTCGTTCAATTACCGGGGGGTGCGACCCCTGGTCGCTCCCGCGCCGTTTCAGGCGGCCGGCACCCTGACCGGTGAAAACACGGCCAGCGTGTGGGCGGAACAAGACGGCACGCTGGCTCATCAGGGCGAGCTTACATTTGAACGGAAAGCGTAGCGGCAACACAGTACTAAAAAGGAAAAAATCCGATGTCAGCAGACTCGATGGTGCGGTCGCTTTTGTTTGTGCCCGCCTCACGTCCCGATCGTTTCGGGAAGGCCCTGGCGGCCGGCGCCGACGGCGTCATTATTGATCTGGAAGACGCCGTGCAGGCCGATGCGAAACTGTCGGCCCGTGCGGCGGTTGCCGATTTCCTGGCGGCGAATCCAGGGTCGTCGGTCATGGTTCGGATCAATGGTGCGGCGACGCCCTGGTTCAACGACGATATCGCCATGTGTGCAAAGCTCGACGGTGTGCAGGCCATTGTGTTGCCGAAAACCGAATCGCCCGGGCAGATCGATCGGGTGGCGCAAACCGGCAAGCCGGTATTGCCCATTATTGAAAGCACCCGCGGGGTGCTGGCACTGCCGCAGCTGGCAGCCTGCCGTGGCGTGATGCGTTTCTCGTTCGGCTACCTTGATCTTATGCTGCAAACGGGAACAACCCCCGATACGGCCGGGGCGCGCGTGCTGCTGGACCACATTCGCTGCCAGCTGCTATTGCACAGTGCGGCAAACCAGCTCATGCCGCCGCTCGACGGGGTGTATGCCGATTTTGCCAATGAAGACGGCTTGCGTTCGCTGACCATCCAGGTGCGCGACATGGGTTTCGGCGGCTTGCTGTGCATACACCCGAAGCAGGTGGCGGTGGTGAATCAGGTGTATGCGCCTTCGCCGGCGCAGCTCGACTGGGCGCGCCGCGTGGTGGCGGTGGCCGACGATACCGGTTCCATGGCATTTCAGGTCGACGGGAAAATGGTCGATGCGCCCGTCATTGAGCGGGCCCGGCGATTGCTGATACAGGCCGGCTAGGCGGGATTCATTCGTTGCACACGCTGGTCGCTGCAGGCGGCCAGCCATTGGCCTAGTGTCTTTCCATACAGCGTCAGCTGCGGTTCCAGTTCGGCCAGCGGGGCAAGTACGAAGGCCCGTTGATGCATGCGCGGGTGCGGGACAGTCAGTTCGTCATCGTGGATTTGTGCATCGCCGTACAACAAGATGTCCAGGTCAAGTGTTCGCGGGGCATTCCGGTAGGGCCGTTCGCGACCGTGATCGCGCTCGATAGCCTGCAATGCCCGCAGCAGCGCATGCGCCGTCAGTTCGGTTTCCAGACGCACCACCGCATTCACGTAATCGGGGCCGCTCGATTGCACCGGCGCCGTGGAATAAAAGCGGGAGCTCTGCACGTGCTGTACGCCCGGCAATGCTTTCAGCTTTTCAATAGCCTGGTGTAACGCGGGCAGCGGTTCCCCCAGGTTTGCTCCCAGACCCAGGAAAACCGTGACGGGCCTGGTGGCAAGGCCGGTGTCAGTGCTGGCCATGGCCGGCATCGGGGCGGGTTCGCGGCCGGCGGCGGTTCGTTCTGCGGCGTGTCGCGGGGCCGGTTGAGCGTTTTTGGGCCTGATAGCTTTGAATCATGTCGGCACGCAGTGCGTCGTCGGCATTGGCCAGGTCCATCCACCACTGCGCCTGTACGCTGTCCACTTCCTTGGCCGCCGCCCGAAGCTGAAGGAAATCGACCGCCGCCCGGAACCGGGGCTGCTCGATCAGGCGCCAGATGGCTTTGGGTGTGACGCGCTCAAACCGGGCTTGCATGAACCAGATTTCGCGCATGTCCGACTGAAAGCGCCTTTGAATGGCCAGCTTGGTGGTTTGCTCGTCTATTACCGAGTCGGCGGCGCTGACCAGGGCCTGGGCCGGGGGTTCTCCCTGGCTGCTCAGCGCCTGCCAGCGCTTGTAAACCAGCTTCCACAGCAGTGCAGCAAACAAAAAGCTGGGGCTGACGGTTTTACCGGAGCGCACACGCGCATCGGTGCGTTCCAGTGCAAGGTCTACGAACGCTTCACCGCCGTCGTCGCTGAAAATGATATCAATGAGCGGAATGAGCCCCCGGTGCAGCCCGACCTCGCGCATTTTTCGCAGGCAGGCCATTGCCTGACCGCAGGTGAGCAGCTTCAGGATTTCGTCGAACAGACGCGAGGCGGGAACGTTTTCGATCAGGCCGGCCAACTGGGCAATGGGTTCGCGCGTTGCCGGGTCGAGGGTGCCGTCCAGCTTGGCGGCGAACCGCAAGGCGCGAAGCATGCGCACCGGGTCTTCACGGTAGCGCTGCTCGGGGTTGCCGATCATTCGAACGATGCGTTTCTTCAGATCGGCGACGCCGTTGTGGTAGTCGATGACTTCTTCGGTGAGCGGGTCGTAATAAAGCGCATTCAGTGTGAAGTCGCGGCGGGCGGCGTCTTCCAGCTGTGAACCGAACAGATTGTCGCGCAGGATTCGTCCGTGTTCATCGGTGTGTTCATCGCCGTTGGCATTGGCCCGAAATGTCGAGGTTTCAATGATTTCCTGCCCGAACACCACATGCACGAGCTGAAACCGTTTGCCTATGATCCGCGCCCGACGGAACAACGGGCGAATCTGGTTGGGTGTGGCGTTCGTGGCGACGTCGAAGTCTTTCGGTTCCAGCCCCACGATCAGATCGCGTACGGCCCCGCCCACGATGTAGGCCTCGTAGCCTTCGTGACGCAGCACTTCGCACACTTTGATCGCATGCCTGGACACTTTGCGCCGGTCTATTCCGTGCTTTTCGGGGCCAAGACGCAGCGGCCCGCGCGCCTTGGGGGTAAACAGTCGTCCGACAAAGGTTTTTATTGTTTCTGTAAGCATGGCCGGTATTTTAAGACTTTGCGTCCTGCATGTCCTTGAACAGGTCAAGAATTTTCCATCCGCGCTCGCCGGCGATGGTACGAAGCTTGTCGCTGGGGTTGGTGGCCACCGGATGAGTGACGTATTCCAGCAGGGGAAGATCGTTGGTGGAGTCGCTGTAAAAGTACGAGGCCTCGAAGTCGGTCGGCGAGAGCTGCATGGACGCCAGCCATTCGTTGACCCGGATCACCTTGCCCGCCTGAAAGCTGGGGACACCCTGGATCCGACCGGTGTAACGGCCCGCCGCACGCTCAGGCACTGTGGCAATCAGGTGGGGAATGCCGAATGCCCGGGCGATGGGTGCCGTCACAAATTCGTTGGTTGCCGTCACAATGGCACACAGGTCCCCTTGCTCGGCATGGCGGGCCACCAGCGCCTTGGCGCTGGGAAGAATGGCCGGCCGCACCACTTCGGCCATGAATTCTTCATGCCACTGGGCCAGATCGAAGGGTGAGGCTTCGCGCAGCAGGCCCAGCATGAACTCGGCGGCTTGTTCGGCGGTGAGATCGCCGGCGTTGTAGCGCGCCATCAGTTCGTCGTTGCGCCGCTGTGCCTGAGCCGGATCGCCTGCGCGACCGGTGCGGGCAAGGTAATCGGCCCATTGGTAATCGCTGTCCAGCGGCAACAAGGTGTGGTCTAAATCGAATAAGGCCAAACGTTTGGCTGACGTCATGGGGATTCCATCGAGGTTGAATAAGGTTGGGCGTTCGATGCCAGAAGGTCTTTCACAAGAGGAAGCGTGATGGCCCGATGCTTTTCAAGCGAATAGCGGTCGAGTGAATCGATCAGGGCGGTAAGCTGGCCCATGTCGCGGGCGTAATGCGTCATTACCCAGTTCAGCACATCGGGAGCCAGCGTCAACCCGCGGTCGGCGGCCCGCCGGTGCAGAGCCTGCACGCGTTCGTCGTCGGAAAGTTGCTCCAGCCGGAACACCAGATCCCATCCCAGGCGGGTGCGAAGGTCTTCGCGCACGGGCATTGCCACGGGCGACAAGGGGCCGGAAACGAAAAGGGCAAAGGCCGATGATGAATTCGCCTGGGCTCGCCAGCGGTTGTAAAGCGCAAACAGCCCGGCCTGGCCTGAGGCATCGAGCCGGTCAACGTCGTCGACGGCCACGCGCACGGCCTCCAGGCTTTCCCGGGTGGCGAACTCCAGAAGGTCGGGGCCGGGGCTTTGCGGGCCAAAGTAGCGGCCGTCGGGCAAATGTGCGATTGCCTGCAACAGGTGGCTGCGGCCGCATCCTCGCGAGCCCCAGACGTAAACGGCCCGGCCGGGCGGGCAGGTGCATATTGCCTGCACGGCGGCGGCATTGGCGCCGACAACGAAGTTATCGAGAGTGGGGGGCGACGGCAGGAGCAGATCCAGTAGCAGTTGCTGATTCATGCGCTAAGTTCGTGCCTGGCGGTGCGGGCATTTCCGGGGCGGGGTGTAAGAGTCGTGCCAAAGGCGGTGTTCATCGTAAAATTCAACTTGCTATTTTATTCAACCCGCAATTCTTGCATATCCAACGGCGTTTCTCATGACAAACACATCATCCACTCCTTTGACCTACCGAGACGCAGGCGTCGATATCGACGCGGGTGACGCACTGGTTGATCGTATCAAACCGCTGGCCGCCCGTACCATGCGCCCGGGAGTGATGGCCGGTATCGGTGGTTTCGGTGCGCTCTTCGAAGTGCCTGCCCATCTGAAGCAGCCTGTACTGGTTTCCGGTACCGATGGGGTGGGAACCAAGCTCAGGCTGGCCTTCGAGTGGAATCGTCACGATACGGTAGGCATCGATCTGGTGGCCATGAGTGTAAATGACATTTTGGTTCAGGGTGCCGAGCCGCTGTATTTTCTTGATTATTTTGCCTGCGGCAAGCTGTCGGTCGACACGGCCGCCGCCGTGGTCGGCGGCATTGCAAAGGGATGCGAGCTGGCCGGCTGCGCCCTTATCGGGGGCGAAACCGCCGAGATGCCCGGCATGTATCCCGACGGCGAATACGACCTGGCGGGCTTCGCCGTGGGCGCCGTGGAAAAGGCGGACATCATCGACGGCAAATCCATTGTTGCGGGCGATGTGGTGCTGGGGCTGGCCTCCAGCGGCGCGCATTCGAATGGTTTTTCGCTGTTGCGCAAGATTCTTGCGCACGCCAACGCGCGCCCCGAGCAGGAGCTTGCCGGGCGTACGCTGGGCGATGTGGTCATGGAACCCACCCGTATTTACGTGAAGTCGGTGCTGGCCGCGCTCAGTGCCCACGGCACGGCGATCAAGGGGCTGGCCCATATCACCGGGGGCGGCTTGCTGGACAACGTGCCGCGCATTCTGCAGCCCGGGCTCGCGGCGCGTCTGCACCGCGACGCCTGGCAGATGCCCGAGCTGTTCCGCTGGTTGCAGCAGAACGGCCATGTGGCCGATACCGAAATGCACCGGGTGTTCAACTGCGGTATCGGCATGGTGGTCGTGGTTCCGGCCGATCGTGCCGATGCGGTATCCGCCACGCTGGCAGGCCTGGGAGAGCAGGTTTACCGCCTTGGCGAAATCACAACCCAGGCAAAGGGCGCTCCACAGACTGTTGTCGTCTAGACGCCGGCTTTCCAGTACCTTTGTGCAATTTCCGACACCTGGCGCACCGCATCGGGCGCCAGGCAGTCGATCACATGACGCTCGGGAATCGAGCGCAGCCAGGTCAGCTGGCGCTTGGCCAGCTGCCGGGTGGCCGCAATGGCTTGCTCGACCGCCTGGTCCAGGGGTACATGCCCTTCCAGATAATCCCACAGCTGGCGGTAACCCACGCACCGTATTGACGGCAGGCCGGTGTGCAAATCGCCGCGCCGGTACAAGGCGGTTACTTCGTCGAGCAAGCCCTGTCCCATCATCAGCCGATAACGCTGGGCGATCCGGTCATGCAATTGTCGTCGCTCGGAGGGCTCCAGGCTGATGGTTACGAACCGGTAGGGGGCGGGGCGGCTGCTGGCTTGCCTGAGCCAGGCGGATAACGGCGTGTTGCTCAGCCGGTAAACCTCGAGTGCCCGCTGCAGGCGCTGGCTGTCGTTGGGTGCCAGACGGGCAGCGGTTTCGGGGTCGACGGCGGCCAGTTCGGCGTGCAGTGCCGGCCAGCCTTTGGATTGCGCTTCGGCCTCAAGCTGCCGCCGGATGTCCGGGTTGGCGCCGGGCAGGTCGTTCAGCCCCTCGCGCAAGGCCTTGTAATACAGAAGTGTGCCTCCGCTGAGCAGAGGCAGCTTGCCACGGTGCAGAATGTCGGCAATGGCGGCGTTGGCGTCACGCTCGAACTCGGCAGCCGAGTAGGACTGGGCCGGATCGCGGATGTCAATCAGATGGTGCCGCACGCCGGCCAGCTCGCTTTCCGATGGCTTGGCGGTTCCGATGCTCATGCCGCGGTAGATCGTGGCCGAGTCCATGGCAATGATTTCGATGGGCCATTGTCGGGCGATGGCAAAGGTTGCCGCACTTTTGCCCGAGGCAGTCGGGCCGGTCAGGCAAATGACCGGCGGGTTGTCGGCGATGGTCATTGGCCGCGCATAAACAGCTTGTCCAGGTCCTGGAGCGTCCACTGGTACCAGGTGGGGCGGCCATGGTTGCACTGGTCGGCCCGCTCGGTACGTTCCATTTGCCTTAGCAGCGCATTCATTTCCTCCAGGCTCAGGCGGCGATTGGCGCGCACCGATCCGTGGCACGCCAGGGTCGCAAGCAGCTCGTTTCGTTGTTCGGTGAGCCGGGGTGTAGACCCGAAACGTTCCAGGTCGTTCAGTACGTCGCGTACCAGGGACTCCATGTCGCCATTGGCCAGCAAGGCGGGTACTGCGCGCAGCACCAGCGCCGTTGGGCCGGCGTGACCCAGGGTAACGCCCAGGCTGTCGAAGGTTTGCGCGTGTTCCTCGGCCAGGGCGGCCTGACGCTCGCTGACATTGACTACAACCGGCACCAGCAATTCCTGCCGAGGCAGTTCGCGGGTATCGAGGGCTTCTTTCAATTGTTCATACACAACGCGCTCGTGCGCGGCGTGCATGTCCACCAGAATCAGGCCCTGCGCGTTCTGCGCCAGAATGTAGATTCCGTGCAGCTGCCCCAATGCCATGCCCAGCGGGAAATCGCCGTCTGGCAGGTTGTCGCGGGGTGCGGCCGGCAGGGGGCGGTACAGGGATTGCCACTCTGCGGCATTGACGGCAGGGGCTTGCGCCAGCGAGAAGGCTTGTTGCGCGTGCGTGTGCAGGTAGGGGGCCGGAACCGGCGCTGTCCTGCCCAGGCCGGCAGTCGTGCTTCCCGGTTCCGCCCAGGGCGTTTGTCCGGCAGTAGTGTGTCCGGGCAGCGGCTGCGGGGTTACGCGGGGTTCGGCGTAATTCACGGTGTGGCCGCCGGTGATGGACAAGGCTTCGGCAAGCGTCTGGTACACAAACCGGTGAATGGCTCCGCTGTCCCGAAAGCGCACCTCGTGTTTGGCCGGATGCACGTTGACATCGACACCGGCCGGGTCGACCGATAAAAACAGCACATAGGCCGGGTGGCGATCGCCGTGCAGCACGTCGGCATAGGCCTGGCGGACGGCATGAGACACACTGCGGTCTTTGACGTACCGTCCGTTAACGTACAGATACTGCCGGTCGGCGCGATGCCGGGAGTGGGTCGGGCGGGCAATAATGCCTTCAAGGATTATTTTCCCCTGCTCCCGCGAAACCGGCAGCGTTTGTTCCACAAAGTCGCCTCCCAGGACATCACGCAAACGTGTCGCCATGTCCGCCGCGCGCCAGTGGCGCTGCAGCCGGTCGTTATGGAACAGGCGCATGGCCACGTTGGGGTGGGCGAGCGCAATACGCTCCAGTATGTCGATACAGTGCCCATATTCGGTGTTTTCACTGCGCAGAAACTTGCGTCGGGCCGGAATGTCGTGAAAGAGCTGGCGTACGTCGATGGTGGTGCCCAGGTTGCCCGAGGCCGCTTCAGGCGAACCTGCATGGCCGTGGATCTGCCAGGCATGCGGGGCGTCGGCGGTGCGCGAAACCAGCGTGAGACGGGCCACTGACGCAATGGAAGCCAGCGCCTCGCCCCGAAAGCCCATCGAGGCGACCGATTCCAGTTCTTCCAGCGAGCGCACTTTGCTGGTGGCGTGGCGGCGCAAGGCCAGGGGAAGTTCATCGGGAGGGATTCCCCAGCCGTCATCGCTGACGGCGATGCGGCGGATGCCGCCACCCTCGAGCCGTACATCGATACTGCGTGCACCGGCATCCACGGAGTTCTCCAGCAGCTCTTTAAGCACCGACGCCGGCCGCTCGATCACTTCGCCGGCGGCGATCTGGCTGATCAGTTGGTCGGGTAAAGCGGCAATAGTGCGAGGATGCGGCATTCAGCAAAAAAAGGCGTGGCGGAAAAACGGATCAAACACGTCGGGCCAGCGCCGGATTCGCCGAGAAATAGCCGCGAATGCCTTCAAGCATGGCGCTGGCGATCTTTTCCTGGTGTGAGGAACTGCGCAGCAAACGCTCTTCGTGCGGGTTGCTGATGAATGCAGTCTCGACAAGAATCGAGGGAATGTCAGGGGCTTTCAGGACGGCAAAGCCGGCGCGCTCCACATGTTTCTTGTGAAGACGACTGATTTTACCGATTTCCTCGAGTATCTGTGTGCCCACCCGAACCGAGTCGTTGATTTGAGCCGCGGTGGAAAGGTCGAGCAGCACCTGGGCCACCTGTTTGTTGTGCGACCCCAGGTTGACCCCGCCGATCAGGTCCGCGTCGTTCTCTTTCTGGGCCAGCCAGCGTGCGGCGGTGCTGGTGGCACCGTTCTGCGACAACGCATAAATGGACGAGCCGCGCGCACTGGGCTTGATCCATGCATCGGCATGTACCGAAACAAAAAGATCTGCCTTGACCCGGCGCGCTTTCTGAACCCTTACGTGCAGCGGTACGAAATAGTCGCCGTCACGCGTTAGGTAAGCTTTCATGTTGGGCTGAGCATCGATCAGGGCCTTCAGGCGCCGGGCGATCGCCAGAACGACATCTTTCTCGCGGGTTCCGTTGCGTCCGATCGCTCCGGGATCCTCGCCGCCATGGCCGGGGTCCAGTGCCACAAGGATAGGGCGGTTGGGTGACGACGGCCTGGGCGGCGGAGACGTGCGGGGAACGGCGGGGGCGCTGGGTGGGGTTTTGGGCAGGCGGGAAGCCTGCGGCACCGTTTGTCCCGGCACTGTAGGTACCGGCGCCGGCTCGGCAGCGTTTTGCGCCAGGTTTTCGAGCACTTCGGCCAGCGGGTCGGGATCCTCGGTATCCATCAGCGCCATCAGCGGATCCTGAGCCACTTTTGGGTACAAGTCGAGCACCAGACGATACTGGTATTCCCCAATGGGTTTCAGTGTGAACACCTGGGGCGCGATCGGTTGTTTCAGGTCCAGCACCAGACGCACCACATCGGGCCGGTTCTGACCGACCCGTACCGTGTCGATATAGGGATCATTCGGCCGAACCTTGGACACCAGTTCGTTGATAGCCGCGTTAATGGTCAGGCCTTCAATGTCGACAACCAGCCGGTGCGGGTTTTCAAGCGTGAAATGCTCCGCTTTCAGCTCACTGTCCATTTCCAGAGTGACGCGCGTGTATTCGTCGGCCGGCCAGGTACGTACGGCCACAATGGTGGCAGCTTTGGCAAGCGACGGCACCACGGGCAAAACAAGCAGCAAGCCCGCCGTGGTCATCAGGCGGCGCCGGGAGGCTCCGGTGAAGGAGAGTCCTGAGCTGCAGGGAATAATATCGTCAGCCATAGCTTTCCTTTGGTGCTGTGAGCAGTCAGTGTGGCGTCGCGTCCGGCCTCTGCATAGTTCAAGAAAATGTCCAGGTCAGGAGGGGGAAGCAGTTCACCCGCGTTCTCCGGCCACTCGATAAGAACGACGGCATCTTGTTGCAGAATCTCGCGGAACCCCGCGTCCACCCATTCACGTGATTCACTAAATCTATAAAAATCAAAGTGATAGAAGTATAAGTTAGAAAGATTATAGGTTTCAAGCAAGGCATAGCTTGGACTTTTTATGCGTCCGGTGATTCCGGCCGCCCGCAGCAGTGCCCGCGTGAAGCATGTTTTGCCCGCGCCCAGGTCGCCGTGAAGGTGAATTCGACCCCCTTTTGCCAGACCGCTCAAGCGCGGATGCCGGCCGCAGACCAGCGGTGCCAGACGGGCGGCTAACGCATTTGTTTGCTCTTCATCTTCCAAAAAAATGCTAACTGACGTTAATTCGCGGTTATTTTCCATTTTCTTCCTTTACAGAAAGTAAGAACCCACCAGCAGCCAAAGGGGAATCGTCAGTGCCGACAGCAGCGTTCCCAGCGTGACGGTTACCGCCACCAGCCGGCCGTCTCCGCCCATGCGAACTGCCAGCACATACGCCGAAGGGGCCGTGGGCAAGGCGCTAAATAACAACAGAATTTGTCGCTCAACGTGGCTTAATTGCAGCACCGCACCAATGATCAGCGCCAGCACCGGCGTAATGGCCAGCTTGAGCACAAGGACCCAGGCCATCATGGGGCGTGAGTTATTGATGCCTTGCAGCGACAGCGACGCACCCACACAGATCAGGCCGATCGCCAGTGCGCAGGAACCCAGGCGCGACAGTGTCGTAGCTACGACGTCGTGTACGGGCAGCCCGCTGAAATTCCATGCCAGCCCGGCCACCGTGCCCAGAATAAGCGGATTCTGGGCAATTTCCCGAAGCGGATTGCCGGCGCCGTGACGTGCAAGCGACTGTACGGCTGCGATATTGGCAATGGGGACGGCAAAGCCGATCAGCACCGCCATGGTTGTGGCGCCCTCCGGGCCCGCCAGCGTGCCGGCCAGTGACAGGGCGATATAGGTGTTGAAGCGGTAGGCACACTGCGCCAGCGATGCATAGGCAAGCGCCTGGGGTTTGAGCAGCGGTTTGGCCGCCCACACAATGACAATGCCCGCCATCATCAGCAGCGCAATCGCCTGGAAGAGCGACAAGGCGTTCCCGAAGTCGAGCGGGCTGCGGGTGATGTTGTAAAACAAAAGAGACGGGAACAGCAAGAAGTAGACAAGCTTTTCCGCCGACTTGAAGAACTCCGCGCCGAAATTCAGCCTACGGTACAGCAGCCACCCCAGGGAAATGAGGATGAAGTCGGGAAGAATGAGTTGGAATACGGACATGGTGCTCGTGCGGGCGCCGGAAGTTGCGGGTGGCGTATTTTCCCCTATTCGTGTGGAGCGTGCATGGCGTCGTGGCTTATAATGGCCGGCTTCAGATGTGTCCCTGTAGTTAAATGGATATAACTTTCCCCTCCTAAGGGAAGATTGCAGGTTCGATTCCTGCCGGGGACGCCACCGCCCATTGATCACTCTACCCTTGCCCGGTAATCTTGTAGCCTTCTTTGCCGGAGGTTCACATGACGTTATCGTATGCACCGTTTATTGTCGGCTCGGGGCCGCATAAAGTAATTTGCCTTCACGGCTGGTTTGGTCATGCACGTGGCTGGGGGCCGTTTATCGATCACCTGGACCGGCAGGCGTTCACCTATGCTTTTATCGATTACCGGGGGTATGGGCGGCGCCGGGGCAGCGGCGGGCCGTACACCATGGAGCAAATTGCGCACGATACCCTCGAGGTGGCGGCGGATCTGGGGTGGGACACTTTTTCCCTGATCGGCCATTCCATGGGTGGCATGGCGATTCAGCGCGTGCTGTTGCAGGCGCCGCACAAGGTGCAGGCTCTGGTGGGCGTTACGCCGGTGCCGGCGTCGGGGGTGCCTTTCGATGACGCCGGATGGCAGTTTTTCTCGTCGGCGGCCGGCCATCCCGACACGCGCCGGGAAATCATCAATCTGACAACCGGCAACCGGCTTACGCGCGTCTGGCTTGATGCGATGGTGCAGGATTCCCTGGAACAGTCCGAGCCCGACGCGGTTCAGTCCTATCTGAAGGCATGGGCCCGGACGGATTTCGCAGATCAGATAACAGGCAACGCTGTACCGGTATTGGTGGTAGCGGGCGAGCACGATCCTGCGCTGGGCGAGAAAACATGCCAGGCAACCTGGATGGCGCATTATCCCAACGCCACGCTGCACACGCTGGCCAATGCGGGGCACTACCCCATGAATGAAACGCCGCTGGCACTGATTACGCTCATTGAGCGATTTCTAGATGGGGTAGTATGTGGCTCTCGTCACATCCCTAACTAGTCATTGTCATGCCGAGTCGAAAACCAGCAGGAAAAAGCAAACCCCGCCCGTGGGGAAAATCTGCACCCGGAAAGCTCAATGTCCGCGATTTGAAAATGGATGCCATTTACCGGGAGGCGGCCTCGTCGTTCCGGCGCGACGGCTACCATGGCACGTCGCTGGAATCGGTTGCGCATCGGCTGGGTGTCGGCAAGGCTACGCTGTACTACTACTTTTCGAACAAGCAGGAGCTTCTGTTTCAGTGCCACATGGTGGCTGCCGATCAGGCCATTGCTTCGGTGAATCAGGATGAAACCTTGTCCGGCATCGAGCGGCTGCGTATCAGTATGCGTGATTACACGGCGTCGATCATTGGGCCGGAAAGTTATAGCGTTGTCATTCTGGAAGAGCGTTCTCTTAGCGAAGAGCAGCTGCGAACGGTTATTGAAAAGCGCGACGAGTTCGAGCGGCGGCTGCAAGCTATTGTCAGAGCGGGGCAGGCCGACGGCTCCATTGTTTCCTGTGAGCCCAAGTTTGCGGTGTTTGCCATGCTGGGCGCGGCTAACTGGGTAACGAAATGGTATCGCCCGGAGGGAGCGTGGGATATCCAGGCGATCGCCGAGGCAATGAGCCATTTCATTATTCGCGGCTTGTCCAAAAAGCCTGCCGATTCAATTCGGGGAAACCCTTTATTTCTTAATGAAATCAACTGCTAATACGTTTTTTCGACTCTGAAGACGAATTTTCGTTTTTGTAGTTTACTTTTCAAATTTCGGGTCCTATACTGGGCGGCTATCGCAATCAGGTATGGGTCCTATGGCTACGTCCTCTCTTTCTTCCAGAACAGCGCTCGACGGCTGCGGTCGTTGGGCCCCCGTTGGGTTTCAGTATCCGGCGCGCACGATCACGCACACCCGGCAATGGCAGTCCACAAGGCTTCAGGCGGCAGACGTCGATCCGGCCCGCTACGGGGATGTGGCCGAGGTGGGATTGTTCGGTCTGGATTGCTTCGATTCGATGGTCGATGCCGGGCTGTGCATAGACGGCTACATTTTCTTTGATCAGCGATTCCAGCTTCTGAAGCCTGTCATGCTGGATCAGCCAGTCACGATTCGCGGCGAAGTATGCGCGCTGATCCCGGTTAGCCGTGGTTTGTTCGTTGACGAAACCTACCGGTTTTACGATGAATCCGGCACGCTTTGCCTGGAAACGCGCTTGCGCGGGGTGTTGAACCTTACCCCCGGGCAGCAGGAAGGGCTTGTTCCCGAGCCGATGCCCCGGCGCAAGACACAGCCTGTCGAGGGCTGGGAATTACTCGAAACCAAGCAGATCACCCCGCGCAAAGTCCGGGATTTTTCAGAAGATATCGGCAACGATTTGCATTTTGATCCCCAGGCCGCCCAGGCCATGGGGTTTCGCGCCCCGCTCGCCCAGGGGGTGATGTCGTCCGTTTACCTGATGGGCGGCCTGGCCCGCCGCAGCTGCCCCACGCAAATGGATGTCACGGTCGAGTATCTGCGCCCCATATTCTGGGACTCCACCGTGCAGTTGTGGGGGCTTTCCCAGAGTGGTACGACGTACCCGGCGGCGCTGCAAAGCCGTGATGAGGCCGGCAAAGTAACTGTTCAGCTCTCGGCGCGTTCCGTGTCGTCAGACTAAGGAGACGGTGAATGGGGTCGATTATTGCGCAGTTGATTGTCTCGGGCGTTCTTCTCGGGATTATCTACGCTCTGGTCAGTGTGGGGTTGACGCTGATTTTCGGGGTGTCACGTGTCAAGAATTTTGCGCATGGCGATTTCGTCATGCTGGGAATGTACGGAACCTATGTGCTGAATACCAGCCTGGGGCTGGATCCTTATGTTGCCTTGTTTCTGGTGGCACCTGCCATGTTCCTGTTCGGCGTCGTCGTGGCACGGTTGCTGATCAAGCCTATTATCGGCGCACCCCAGGTGGCGCAGATTTTCGCCACGCTGGGTTTGGGTCTGGTGCTGCAGAATCTGGCGCTGTTCTTTTTCGGCGCTGATTTCCGGTCGGTATCGTCGGTGGTCAGCGGCAAGGTGGTGCGTTTTGCGGGTATCAGTCTGCCCATGGCCAGTCTGATCGCATCGGTGGTTGCTATTGCCGTGATTATAGGTTTGTACCTGTATTTGCGTGCGTCCTATACCGGCAAGGCGATGCGTGCGGTGGCCCAAGACCGGCGGGCGGCATCACTGATGAGTATCGACGTCAGCCGTATCGACCTTCTGACCTTCGGGCTTGGTTCCATGTGTGCCGGGGTGGCCGGCGCTTTGCTCATGCCGATCATGCCGGTGTATCCCACCGTGGGCCTGAATGTGGTGTTGATCGCGTTTGTCGTGGTTATTCTGGGTGGTTTGGGGAGCCTGTGGGGAGCGCTGATCGGTGGGGTCGTGATCGGGCTCATCGAAAACCTGAGCGCATTCTTCATTGGTTCCGAAATGCGCCAGGTGGCCTACTTCATTATCTTCCTGATGGTGTTGCTGTTTAAACCGGCGGGTTTGTTCGGCATCAAAGGCTCGGAAAAAATAGGTGCTTGATATGACTCGATCCCGTTCATTCATGGATTTGGCCCTGGGCCTTCCCGGTGCGCTGGTGTTGCTGGCGGTTATTGCCTGCCTGCCGTTGGTGGTTACCGACACCTACACCCTGCATTTCATGTGGAAGGTTGTTTTCTGGGCGGTGGCTGCCGCCGCCTGGAATATTGCCGGGGGCTACGCCGGGCAATTTTCCCTGGGGCATGCCGCGTTTTTCGGCATTGGCGCCTACACGTCGACCATTCTTTACCTTCTGTACGGTGTTTCGCCGTGGCTGGGCATGCTGGCGGGTGCATTGCTGGCCGCCGTGGTTTCCGTGTTGCTGGCGCGCCTGACGCTGCGGCTCAAAGGGCCGTTCTTTGCTCTGGCTACCATTGCTTTTGCCGAGGTGCTTCGGATTGTGGTTGTCAATATGCGCGATCTCACCGGCGGATCGCAAGGGCTCTCCATCAATTTCGAGCCTTCGCTGCACAACATGATGTTTGACGGCAGGGCGCCTTATTTGTACTCGGTGCTGGCCTTGCTGGCGATCATCACTGTGCTGACCTATGTGCTTGAGCGCTCGTGGTTCGGCTATTCGCTGGCCGCCATGCGCGAAGACGAAGAAGCGGCCGAAACGCTGGGCGTGAATACGGTGCGCATGAAGATACTTTCCACGGGAATCAGTGCGTTTCTGATCGCCATTGCCGGTACGTTGTACGCGCAATATATCCTGCTGGTTGAGCCGGCCACCGTAATGGGAATCGATTTTTCGATTCAGGTGGCGGTCATCGCCATTATCGGCGGCATGGCTACACCCATAGGGCCCATTCTGGGTGCGCTGCTCATGGTGCCCCTCAGCGAGTACCTGCGGGCCGAGTTCGGCGGCGCCCTGCAGGGCTTGTACCTGATGGTCTACGGCCTGCTCCTGATGATCATGGTTATTTTCATGCCCTTGGGTATTGTCAGCAT
Organism: Burkholderiaceae bacterium; assembly: GCA_050252075.1. Taxonomy (GTDB): domain Bacteria; phylum Pseudomonadota; class Gammaproteobacteria; order Burkholderiales; family Burkholderiaceae_B; genus JAAYGT01. The sequence continues at coordinate 41,378 of JBFWLP010000006.1, forward strand.
GCTGCGTAATCCGCGTCAGGCAACGGCACGTATCCGTTCAATTCTTACCGGCAAAAAAATGCGTGCAGGGGGGCGTAAACATGCTTGAAGTGCAGAATGTATCCAAGCATTTCGGCGGCTTGAAAGCGGTCAATGACGTTTCTTTTGCCGTGCATAAAGGGGAGATCCTCGGCCTGATCGGACCAAACGGTGCAGGCAAGACCACCCTTTTCAACTGTATTGCCGGGGCATTTGCGCCCACCCACGGGGCTATCCGGCTGGATGGCCAGGCCATTGACGGCCTGAAAAGCCACCAGGTTTGCCGCCGCGGGTTGGGGCGCACGTACCAGATCGTTCGTCCGTTCAACAATCTGTCGGTTTTCGATAATGTCATTGTCGGGGCCTTGAACCAGACGCGTGACATGCGCAAGGCGCGTGAGTACGCGAACCAGGCGATGGAGCTGACCGGTCTTGCCCACTTGCGGGATACCCTGGCCAGCCAGCTGCCTTTGCCTGGTCGAAAGCGGCTTGAGATCGCGCGTGCCATGGCGTCGGGGCCGCGTTTGCTGCTGCTTGACGAGGTGATGGCGGGGCTGAACCCGACCGAAGTCGAAGGTGCGATCGAGCTGATCAATCGCATACGTTCCGAGGGTACGACAATACTGATCATCGAGCACCTGATGCGCGTCATCATGGCGGTCAGCGATCGCATTATTGTGTTGCATCATGGCCAGAAGCTGGCCGAGGGGCAGCCGGAGCAAGTCATGAAAGACAAGGCTGTGATCGAGGCCTATCTTGGGGAGGATTTCGTTGCTTAACGTCAAATCGCTAAACGCCTACTACGGCGAGATCCAGGTGCTGTACGACGTCAACCTGCAGGTGCAGGCCGGCGAGGTTGTGGTGGTCGTGGGTGCCAACGGTGCTGGTAAAACCTCGTTGATCAATGCGCTGTCCGGCACCATTGACCGAGAAGGAAGCATTGATTTCGACGGCCAGTCCATTGGCGAGCTGCCCGCACATGCGATTGCGGCCGGCGGGCTTATCCAGGTGCCGGAAGGGCGTCGTCTGTTTCCTTTCCTGAGTGTGCGGGAAAACCTGGAACTGGGCGCCTACCCGGAACGGGCCCGTACCGTGGCGCCGCAAACCATGCAAGAGGTTCTGGAGCTCATGCCGCGCCTGCGGGAGCGCTTCGGCCAGATGGCTGGGTCATTGAGCGGCGGCGAGCAGCAGTTGTGTGCCATCGGCCGCGCCCTGATGTCGCGTCCGCGGCTTCTGATGCTCGATGAGCCCACTTTGGGGCTGGCCCCCATCATGGTGTCCATGGTGTTTGAGCTGATCAGCCAGATCAAACAGGCGGGTACCACTATTTTGCTGGTTGAACAGAATGTGAACCGTTCACTGGCCATCGCCGACCGGGGCTACGTGCTGGAAGGCGGCAGCATTGTGCTGCAAGGCAGCGGTGAGCAGTTGTTGCACGACGAGCGGTTGAAGGAAGCCTATCTGGGCGGGTAGGAAAGCTGTTGTTTTATTTTTAAAAAATTCTCTGGAGGTAGACATCATGCGTTTTAAACGAGTTCTGGCCAATGGCCTGCTGTGCGCGTCTTTGTTTTCGGCCGGGCCCGCAATGGCCGCCGAAGAGTTGAAAATAGGAACACTGTTCCCTTTGAGCGGCCCCATGGCGCTGCTGGGTAACGAGGCTTTCCAGGCGGCGCAGGTTGCCCGTGAAATGATTAATGAACAAGGCGGGGTTCTGGGAAAACAGGTTGTTTTCGCCACCGCCGATGCTCCGTCACCCACGGCGGCAAATGCCGAGGCAACCCGGCTGATCATTCGCGAGAAAGTCCCTCTTATCGCCGGTAGCTATGCCAGCTCCATTGCCCTGGCGGCCAGCGAAGTTTCCGAGCGCGAGGGAGTGCTGTATTGGGAAACCGTTGCGGTTGCCGACAAAATTACCGAGCGCAACTACAAGAACATTGTTCGCCTTACCTTCAATGCGTCAATGATGGGCAGTACGGCGGCCAAGTTTGCCTCGGAGCTCGCCGGTGATCTGAAGAAGGATCCGAAGGATTTTCGCGTAGCGATTATTTCCGAAGATTCCGAGTTCGGCCAGTCGGTGGGTGATGCCGCCGCTGCGGAAGTCAAGCGTCTGGGCATGAATCTGGTGGCCAACGAGCACTACAGCCGCACCGTAACCGACTTGTCGTCGCTGGTGCTTACGCTGAAGTCCAAGCGCCCGAACGCCATTATCGCCACGTCGTACCTGAATGACGGCATTCTGTTCTGGCGCCAGGCGCGTGAGCTCGATCTGAATGTAGATGCCATGATCGGCATCGGCACGGGTTATGCGCTGCCCGATTTCGTCAAGGCCATGGGTGCTACCGCCAACGGCATATTTGATGTGGACGCCCCCAGCAGTTTGAACGTTTCTGCGTTGCCTGAAGGTACACAAAAACTTTATCACGAGTTCTTCAAGCGCTTCAAAGAGAAAACCCAGCGTGAGCCCGGACCTTTGGCCATCATTTCGTTCGGCGGTTTCTGGACGCTGTTCACCAAAGTCATTCCCGATGCCGGTTCCATGGATCCCAAAGCCTTGCGCGCTTCGGCCGCCAAGCTGGATCTTCCTGAAGGCTCCTTGCTGACGGGCGCCGGCGTGAAGCTGGATGAAACCGGGCAAAATACGCGCGCACTGATTTCCGTCATGCAATGGCAGGATCAGAAGCTTGAGGTAGTGTGGCCCAAAGCCATCGCGCCCAAGAGCCCCATCATGGTACCGCTGCCGGCATGGGATAAGCGTTAATAGCAGGAAAAGCAGACCTTAGCATGACAACGTTAACGGCATTGCTGGTTCAGGCCGCCGCCAGGCGGCCTGGCAAACAGCTTCATTGGCATGATCACGGTTCGCGCTCCTACGACGACTGGCTTCAGGCCAGCCGTCGTTGTGCCGGCGCCTTGCAGCAGCTGGGGGTGCAGCGCGGCGACCGCATAGCTTTCTGGTTGCCCAACAGCTGGGCCTACCTGGACCTCGTCATGGCAACCGTGCAGCTGGGTGCGATTGCCGTTGCCGTCAATACGCGGTTCCGGTCGGCTGAAGTGGGGAAAATACTGGGGCACTCCCGTCCCAAGGTATTGGTCGTGGCACCGTCGTTTCACGGTATCGATTTTCCGGGCATTTTGGCGGGTGTGCCGAAAGAGTGTCTGGAAAGTGTGGAAACGGTGCTGGTTTGCGATGACTCGCCGGATGATCCGCTGGGTATGTCCGGTGTGCGGCATGCGCGCTACGCCTGGGCGCTGTCGCAACCCCCCGCCGTCAACGAGCCGCATGCTGACGACGGCTGTGCAATGTTCACCACCTCGGGAACCACAGGTGGGCCGAAGTTTGTTTTACACACCCACCGGTCGGTCGCCCGGCATGCCGTGGATGCGGCCCGTGCGTATGGGTACGACGACCCCGCTGCACGGTTGCTGCATCCGCTACCTTTTTGCGGCATTTTCGGTTTCAGCCAGTTGACGGCAACGCTTGCGGCGGCGGCCTACAGTGCGTTTGTGACGGTATTTGATGCGCCGGTTGCTGCGCGCCTGATGATCGAACACAACGTGACATACACCAGCGGTACCGACGATTTGCTCAAGCGTTTGCTTGAGGCCGGTTCCGGTGATATTCCCTTTCCGTTGCTGCGTGAGTGCGTGTACGCCGGATTCAATCCCGCGCTGGCGCTTTTCCCCGAGGCCGCTGAAAAGCGCGGAATGCGACTGCTGGGCTGTTTTGGAATGAGCGAAATTCATTCCTTCTTTTCACGCCAGCGCGGCGACGTGCCGGTCGACATCCGCAAGCGGCCCGGCGGCTATCCCATTACCTCGGGCGTCATTGTTCGCGCCCGAGATCCGGAAACCGGGTGCGTGCAGCCGTCAGGCGAGGTGGGGGAACTGGAAATCAAATCCCCCAATCTGTTCTCGTACTATTTCGATCAGCCCGAGGCGACGGCCAAGGCATTTACCGACGATGGCTTTTTCCGCACCGGCGATCTGGGTTGCGTCTTTGACGATGGGCGTTACGAGTTCCGGGGGCGGGCGGGCGATTTCATGCGGCTGGGCGGGTTTCTTGTCGACCCGCTGGATATTGAACTGGAAATTCAGGCTGTTCAGGGCGTTGAAACAGCCATTGCCGTCGCCGTTCCATCGGCGGCGGGAACCCGCGTTGTGGCGTTTGTGAAATTGCTGCCTGGTGTCGTTTGGGATGAGTCGCGGCTGCGCGAGCACTGCGTGAGCCGCTTGGCCAATTTCAAGGTGCCTGCCCGTTTCGTTCCGGTGGACCGTCTGCCGGTGGCCAACGGCCCCAACGGGGAAAAGGTTCAACGCAGTGAACTCAAGAAGCAGGCGCTGGTGCTGATGGGTAGTCACGACTTGCCGTAGCTTTCTGTAGAATCGCCGGTAGCCGCAGTACCATGCGCATGCCGCCCTGGGGGCGGCGCGCGCATGGTTTGGCCTGGATTCAGTGATCAGCAAGCAAAAGGAGCATGGCGTGAGAATCGGCAAGCAAGACAACAGATCAACGGCAATTTCTACGTCGGATGCCCAGAGCATCACGATTCGCGGCGAAGATCTTTGCACCGGGCTAATGGGAAAAATGGGGTTCACCGATTTTTTCTTTTTTCTGGTAACCGGAAATAAACCGACGGATGACCAGCGCTTCTTTACCGATGCCGTATTGCTCGCGATTGCCGAGCATGGTCTTGTGCCCAGTGTCCAGGCGGCCCGCATGACGTATGCCGCCGGTCCGGAAGCCTTGCAAGGCGCGGTGGCGGCGGGATTGCTGGGATGCGGCTCTGTGGTTCTTGGAAGCACCGAAGCGGCCGGCCGGTTCCTGTCGGCGCTGGTGCAGCAGGCGAAGACCGAGCAGCGGTCGTTTGACGATGTGGCCCGGGCAAGGCTCACCGAATGCAAGCAGGGCAGGTTGCCCGTTCCCGGCTACGGCCACCCACAGCACTCGGCGGGTGATCCACGGGCGGCGCGGTTGCTGCAGTTGGCCGACGAACGGGGTGTGGCGGGGGAGCATATACGCATGCTGAATGTGGTTCTGGGCCTGATCCCGGAAATCATGGGCAAGGCCTTGCCGGTCAATGTGTCCGGTGCCATTCCTGCCGTGATGCTCGATGTCGGTTACCCCCTGGCGGCATTGAAGGGCATACCCATTCTGGCGCGCACGGCAGGCCTGATCGCCCACTTGAAAGAAGAGTCGGAACGGCCGATCGGTTTCGTTCTGGCGAATCATGCGGCACAGGCCATCGACTACGATGGTCCTGCGAATTGATGGCAAGTCGGCAAAGTTAATGTATCGTTAGACCTGAACAGATACATTAACTTTTTGGGACTCTGTCTGTCCTATGCGTTTCACAAGCTCCCGGCAAACAGAGGCCCCATTCCTGCAGCGTTCAGGGCAGAACCTGTTGCGAATCCTCCTGCTTGTTCTTGCTCCCGCCTTGTTCTGGATGGGTTTCTTCGCGCTTGCCGGATACGGCTACAGCGCCCGTGCGGGATCGGCACCTTATTTTGTGTCGCCGTGGCTGGCCGGCGGATGGCTGGCAGGGGGTGCGGTGCTGTTTTATGTGGCGGTCAGCCATCGCCACGGCAAAACCGGTGCATGGCTGGTGCTCGCCATGATTGCCGTGTTGGCAGCGCTTCTGCCTGATTTCGCAGGCGCGCAGGGGTACCGGCTTCAGTACAGCTGTCTTGGCATGGCGCTGGCGCTGGCAGCCGCGCTCAGTGCCATGGGGGTAAAGATCAGTCGCGGCGAGGAAACGTATCGTCCCGATCGTTTCAGTATCGCGATTGCCATCCTGGGTACCGGTATCAGTGTGGCGGCCGCGCACATTGCCATCGAACGCCATAACCAGCAAATACGTGAGCGCCTGCAGGTTTCCTCGCAGACGCTGGCCCGTCAGCTGCGGGTCACACTGACCGAATCGGTCAATCTTGTGCGTCGCCAGGCCGAGCGGTGGGAAACGATGCCGCACCCGCCATCGGCCAGTGTCATACGCTCGGAGTTCAGCGGCTATTTGCGTGATATTCCGGCGTTTCAGCGCTTTGTTTTTATCGACGAACGTTTTCAGATCATTCACGATGTATCGCAGGCCGGCTATGCGGGCGGCTGGCTGGAGCAGGTGATGCGCGATCCGGCAATGCAGCGCTGGATGCGGCATGCGCGAGAAGCCGAAGAGCCGCATCTACAGTCTGTGCAACGCACGGGCGATGATCTTCCTTCCGGTGTGCTGGCGGCGCCAGTCAGTCATGCGCAGTTGTCCGGCTACATCGTTACGCGGCTGGATCTGCAGCACCTGGTCAGTGATGGTTTTCGCGGCGGCGAGCTCCCGTGCTGTTTTCGGGTGCAGTTGAACGATACCTTGATTCTGGATACCCAGCCCGGCGGTCTGGATGATGACGACGAACGTTTCATGCTCAATGTCGAGCTGCATCACGATTTGAATCTGGGTCTGTTGTTTTGGCACGGAAACGCCGACAACCCGTCAGTGTCGGGGGCATTGCCCGAGACTTTCCTTGTGTTCGGCCTGCTGTTCACGTTTTTCACGAACAGCAGCCAGAGGCTGGCCTACGTGGCCCGGCAGCGGTCCCGGCAGTTGCAGCATTCGGCATTGCACGATCCGCTGACCGGCCTGCCCAACCGGCGCATGCTGGAACAGATTCTTACCGAGGCGACCGAACGGGCCATCACGGCGCGCCGGGGCGTATCGCTGATTTTCCTGGATATCGACGGGATCCGTATGGTGAATGACTCCATGGGGCATGGGGTGGGGGACCAACTGCTGGTCGACGTAGCCCTGAGGCTGCAGGCCTTGCTGCCGCCTCAGGCGTCGATTGCCCGCCTGGAGGGCGGCGAGTTTGTCGTGTGTCTGGTGGGATACGACGATACGCAGGTTGACGGGTGTGCCCGCGAACTGATCGATGCCGTTGCACAGCCCTTCTACATCGACCAGAATGTTTTACGTTTGAGCGCTGTTGCCGGCATTGCCGGCAGCGAGCCCGATGTGCACTACGACGATCCCATGATGCTGGTGGGCGAGGCAGATCTGGCCATGCTCAAGGCCAAGAAGGAAGGGCGCAGCACGTGGCATCGATACTCCAGTGATCTGAGCCGCCGCGTTGCGGAACGCCTGGCATTGCGCAACGATTTGCAAGACGCCCTGGAAAAGAGCCAACTAATGTTGCACTATCAGCCCATTGTGCAGGCCAGGGGTGCGCAGGTGGTTTCCCTGGAGGCCCTGATGCGCTGGCAACACCCGGAATTTGGCTTGATCTCCCCGGCCAAGTTCATCCCCATGGCCGAAGAAAGCGGGCAAATTGTCCCGCTCACGATGTGGGCGCTCAGAACCGCCTGCGCCGATGTGGGTCGGCTTCCCGCACTGGGCTTGCCCCAGGTGCCTGTAGCCGTCAATATTTCGGCCGTTGTTTTCCAGCGCAGCGATTTCATTGCCAATGTCAGCGACGTGCTGGCGCATACCCGCATTGCGCCGGGAATGCTTGAGCTGGAAATCACCGAAAGCGTGCTTCTCGACGACGAGGCTGGAGCCATCGCCAGGCTGGCCCAGCTTCAGCGCCTGGGCATCAAAACCTCACTGGACGATTTTGGAACGGGCTATTCCAGCTTGAGCTATCTGAAAACGCTGCCCATCGACAAGGTCAAGATTGATCGGTCATTCATTGCCGATGTGGGTTCCGATCCGGTGGATCGCGCCATTGTGCAGGGGGTGATTGCAATGGCCCACGACCTTGATCTGGTTGTGGTGGTCGAGGGCGTAGAGACACGTGAGCAGGTCGATGTGCTGCTGGCCATGGGGGCCGATCATTTTCAGGGCTTCTACTTTGCCCGGCCTTCGCTATTGGCGCAGCTGGCACCCGCCTTCATTCGACCGGCCAGGCTTGCTTCAGGCTAACCCTGCCTGCACGGGCCGGGCGGCCAGCAGCGCTGTCACCACCCGGGGGTCAATGCCTATCAGATACCCCCGGCGCCCGCCATTGACGTAAATGCGGTCCAGTTGCAGCAGGGTTTGCTCAATGTAAACGGGCATGCGCTTACGTGTGCCAAACGGCGAGGTTCCCCCAACCTGATACCCCGAGTGCCGTTCGGCGACATCGGGAGCACAGGGAGACACCTTCTTGGCATTGATCTGCCGGGCCAGGTTCTTCGTGGAAACTTCCCGGTCGCCGTGCATGATGATGATCAGGGGGTGCCCCTTTTCGTCTTCCATGATGAGCGTCTTGGCAACCGTATAAAGGTCAACGCCCAGTTGCCGTGCCGATTCGGCGGCACCGCCGCGGTCGACATAGGAATAGGGGTGTTCCGTGAAATGTGCCTTGTTCTGCTTCAGGTAGCGTGTGGCCGGTGTTTCGGAAACGTGTTTTTCTTTTGCCATGGTGCGCACATAGCCGCTGGGTTCATGATCAGGCGCGCGGGTGATGGGCGGCATGCAACTGCTTCAATCGCTCGCGCGCAACGTGAGTGTATATCTGTGTGGTTGAAATGTCAGAGTGGCCGAGCAAAAGTTGTACTACGCGCAAATCGGCACCATGGTTCAGCAGGTGGGTGGCAAAGGCATGCCGCAGCACGTGTGGAGACAACGGCACCTGGATATCGGCTATTTGCGCGTACTTTTTGATGATCAGCCAGAAGGCCTGCCGGGTCATGGCCGCCCCGCGCGAGGTGACGAACATGGCCGGGCTGCGACGCGCGCCCAGCAGTGCAGCCCGTGCGTGCTTCAGATAATTCTCGATCCAGAACTGCGCTTCCTGGCCCATGGGTACCAGGCGATCCTTGCCGCCTTTGCCGTCGAGCACCCTTACCACACCCTCGTTCAGGCTGACATCCAGCACAGCCAGATTGGTCAGTTCGCTGACACGCAGGCCGGTGGCATAGAGTGTTTCCATCATGGCCTTGTCGCGCAGCCCGCGCAACGTATCCGTATCGGGTGCGTTCAAGAGCGCGTCCACTTGGGGTTCCGAGAGCGTTTTCGGAAAACGGGCGGGCTGCCTGGCGGTTCGCAGTGACAGGCATGGATCATGCTGGACGCGGCCGGCACGGCGGGCCCACAGGTAGTAGCGGCGCAAGGTGGCCAGCCGTCTGTTTGCCGTGCTGGCTTTACTGGAGGCGTGGTTGAAGGCGAACCACGCCTGGATATCGGCGGTGTCGGCGGTGTCCAGCACCTTGTTTGTATTTTTTCCCAACCATTGGTTAAATGCATTCAGGTCGCGCCGATAGGCCTCTAGTGTGTTCCTGGCCAGGCCGTCTTCAAGCCACAATGCCTGCAAGAAGGGTTCGACGGACGTAGCAGGGTCGGACATAGGGCGGTTTCGGTTCGGCCTGTTGCGGCGGGTTGAGGTGGCGGGTGGCGATGGCAGTTCGCTCATTCTAGCGCCTGGGTTTTTTCTTTGACAGTTTCAGGGTGATTTCGAGTGATTCGATGGGCGCATTACACGACACAAAAAGGTAACGAATGACCGCAGGCTTGCCGTCAATTGACCTGGCAGCGCTGCTGGCCTTGCCGGTGGCCTCGGTGCAGGTTGTTACCGTGAATAACCGCTACGCCCGACGCTTGCTGGGCTTGTATGCCGACGGGCTGGGTGCCGGCCGGCGCGTCAGGCAGATTCCCGACATCGTGCCGTTGGGTGCATGGGTGCGCCGTCTTGCCGACGATCTTGCCTTTCACGATGATGCGCCGCTTGCCACGGGTGCGATTGATCGCCTGGGTACCGAGCTGCTCTGGCAGAAAGTGATTTCAGTGATTGAAACCGACCAGGCCCTCGCCCTGCTCGACGTGGCACAGGCGGCACGGCTGGCGGCAGATGCCGACGGCGTGTTGGGCGAGTGGGCCATTGCGGTGGAGCCGGCCGACGAAACAGAGGACTACCGGCGTTTTGCACAATGGCGTCACGCGTATCGCCAGGTCGCCGACGCCCTCGATGTAGACGACACGAACCGTCTGGCGGACCGGGTAGTTGAGGCGCTTGCCGACGGGCTGGTGCGGGTATCGGCAGAGACGGTTGTCTTCGTCGGGTTCCAGGAGTTCTCGCCCCGGCAGCTGCGTATGGTCACGGCGTTGCAGCAGGCCGGTACGGCAGTCTGTGCGTTGGTGGTGGATAACGGGCCGGCGGGACAGGTTGGCCGTGTGGTTGCGGATACCCCGGAAAAGGAATGGCGTCTTGCCGCTGACTGGGCCAAGAACCTGTTGTGTGTGAATCCGCAAGGGCGTTACGCCGTTATTGCGCCCCAGTTGCAGGCCGATGCGGCGCTGGCACATCGCGTGCTGAGTGAAACCCTGGCCAACGAACACCCCTATAACGTTGCTGTCGGGCGTCCGCTCGCCGATTGGCCGTTTGGTCGTGCGGCGCTGGCCTGGCTGAATCTGGTTTTGGCCTGGCAGGTGCCACGGCCGCAGGCGGGCGTGGCCGTGGACCAGGTGGGTGCAGCCTTGCTGGCCGGCGGCTGCGTCGGACATGTGCGCGAGGCCGACGGCAGGGCGCGACTGGATGCGCAATGGCGAATGGACCGACGGGTCAGGATCACATTGGCCGAGTTTCAGGACGACCTGGCGCGTTATGCCCCCGGCCTGGCCGACGCATGGAAGGACGCGCGGGCCATCGTGCACGCGGGCAGCGAAACGGCGCCACTCACCCAGTGGGCCGGGATTTTCCGTCAGGCGCTTGAAGCGCTGGGTTTCCCCGGCGACGGCGTTCTGGACAGTGACGCGTATCAGCAGATCGAAGCCTTCGATGCCTTGTTTGCCCGGCTGACGACATTGGCTCTGGTCGAGCCCGGCGATATTCCGGGTCGACACGCGTTTGAGCTGCTGCGCCGGCTTGCCCAGGACACTCTTTTTCAACCCCGGCGTGACCCCCAGGCCCGGCTGGATGTCTTGGGTTTCCTGGAAGCCGAGGGTGGGCGTTGGGATGCCGTGTGGGTGCTTGGGCTGACCGACGAGGTGCTGCCGGCGGCGCCCCGGCCCAATCCCTTTATTCCTCCGGCCGTCTTGCGACGGGCCAACGCGCCGCGTGCCACCCCCGAGCGTGAGCTGGCGTGGGCGCAGTCCATGTTTGCGGCCTTGCTTGGCTGCGGCGACCGCGTGATCGTCAGCCATGCGGCGTTTGAAGGCGAGCGGCAATTGCGCCCAAGCCCTTGTATTGCTTCATTTCCGGTCGAAGACGTTGGTCTGTCGTCGCCAGTGATCGATCCCTTGCCGCTGGAGGCTGTGCCCGATGACCATGGCCCCCCGTTGTCCAACGACGCCATGACGTCGGGAGGAATCGGCGTTATTGATACCCAGTCGCGCAACCCGTTGTGGGCGTTTGTCCGTTACCGCCTGGGCGCAAAGAGCATGCCGGGCTACGCGACGTTGCCTGATTCCCAGCTTCGCGGCCAGTTCATTCACGGCATCGCTGAACGTGTCTGGAGCCGCCTGCGCCATTCCAGCCAGTTGAGCGACATGCCGCTGCCCGACCTGCAGGCCTTGGTGGCCCAGGTGGCCCAGGCGGCCGCAGAGCAGCATCTGCGCGAATATTCGCCGGTTGCGCGTACGCTGGAGCTCAAGCGCGGCCAGGCGGTCATGCTCGACTGGTTGCTGCAGGAACGGCGGCGCCCGCCGTTTGATGTGCAGTCGGTCGAGCGCGCTTTCGTCTGGGAGCATGGGCCATTGCGGCTGGGTTTGCGGGTTGACCGCATTGATCAATTGCCCGACGGGCATTTACTGCTGATTGATTACAAAACCGGCACAGGCAAGTTGGACCCGAAAGCCGATTGGTCGCGGGCGCGCCCGGTGTCGCTGCAACTGCCGTTTTACGCGGCCATGCTGGCCACAGAAAACCAGCCTGTCGCGGCTCTGGCATTTGTGCAGCTGCATGCCCGCGAGATACGTATCAAAGGGCTGGCCGAATCAGACGTAGGCCTGGAGGGCCTGGATACCCCGAACGACTGGGACGCCCTGGCCGGCATGAGCTGGCAGCAGGTGCTGGCCGGCTGGGGGCAAACCATTCGCGACCTGGCCGACGAGTTCAGCCAGGGCCTGGCGGTGAATACCGCGTCCGAAGCGGATCTGGCCAGGGATCTGCGCTATTGCAATGTCATACCTTTTTTGCGCCTGTACGAGGTCAGTCCCAATGACGATCAAATTGCCCAGTGACCATCTTGCCCGCAGGCAGGCGATTGATCCCCGCGGCTCGTTTCTGGTGCAGGCTCCGGCCGGTTCCGGAAAAACCGAATTGCTGACGGATCGCATTCTTGCACTGCTGGGCACGGTCAACCGGCCGGAGGAGATCGTTGCGATCACGTTTACGCGCAAGGCGGCTGCCGAGATGCATGCGCGCGTCCTGGAAAAACTGCAGTCGGCGTCCGGGCCCGAGCCTTTGGAGCCGCACCGCCTGCAAAGCTGGAAACTGGCGGCAAGCGCCATGGCACGCGACCGTCAGCTGGGATGGAATCTGCTCGATTACCCGGCACGTTTGAGCATACGGACCATTGACTCATTTTGTGCCCACCTGGTGCGTTGCATGCCCTGGGTGAGCAGTCTGGGCGGCATGCCAAGAATTGCCGAGGATCCGGGAAAGCATTACCTGGCGGCTGCCAACGATACGCTGGATCAGGCGGAATCGGAGCCGGTCGTGCAGCGTTTCCTGGATCATATGGATGTCGATCTGGCAACGGCGCAATCACTGCTTGCCCAGATGCTTGCCGACCGTGACCATTGGCAGGGTCCGCTGGCCGGCGACAGCGAGTCGGTTCTGGTCGACAACCTGGATCAGCTGCTGGTGCAGGAACTGAAGAAAGTTCGCGACGCCATGCCTGTCGGTTGGGAGACGCAGATCGGTGGGGCCTTGATCGCGGCGGCCAATACGGCCCTGGCCGATGGCCGTGAGTGCGATCTGGTGGCGCTGGCTGACTGGAGTGGCGAGCGCCTGGAAGACGATCCGCACAGCCTGCCCGGCTGGCGCGGGGTGGCCGATGCGCTGTTGACCGCCGGTGGCGATGTTCGCCGGCGCCTGGACAAAACGCGCGGGTTTGTTCCGGACAGCGACCAGAAAAAAATCGTTGCCGCCTGGCTGGAAGGGTTGCTGCCGGGTGACCCGTGTGTTCAGGCCCTGCACGGGGTGCGCGCTCTGCCACAGGGATACACGGCCGACCAGCAGGAAACCATCCGTACATTGATTCAGGTATTGCGACTGGCCGGCGCCAATCTGCAACGCCGGTTTTCATTACACGGCGAAGTTGATTTTTCGGAAATCACCGACCGGGCACTGATGGCCCTGGGGCGTTCCGACGATCCCAGCGATTTGTTGCTGGCTCTGGATTCGGCCATCAGGCATATTCTGGTCGACGAATTTCAGGACACCAGCCGGCGACAGATTGAGCTTCTGGAAAAGCTGACGGCGGGCTGGCAACCCCAGGATGGCCGTACGCTTTTCCTGGTGGGCGATCCCATGCAGTCAATTTACCGGTTTCGCAAAGCCGATGTGGGAGGTTTTTTGCGGGTGCGCGACGAGGGCATCGGCGACATCCGTCTGACACCGCTGGAGCTCAGCGACAACTTTCGCTCACGGGCCGACGTCGTTACCTGGGTCAATCAAACATGCGCCGCCATGTTTCCTGCCGGCAGCGATCCCGACCTGGGGGCCATTACGTATACCGCTTCGGTGCCCTTTAACGGAGCCGCCGACGGGGCAGGCGTTCATTTCCACCCTTTGTGGCGTCAGGACGCCGGCAGCTCGCCGCCGGATACACCAGGTATTGACGACGACCAGGCTGAATTGGCTGTTGGTCTGGCGGCGCGGGCCTTTGCGGCCCATGATCAGGCCGAACATCCGGTAGCCATACTGGTGCGGGCCCGCAGCCATCTGCAGGACATTGTTCAACGTCTGGTGCGACGCGGTGTTCCTTGCCGGGCTGTTGAGCTGGTCACTCTGAAAACGCGGCAGGTCGTCAATGATCTGGTTCAGCTCGCCCGTGCGCTGGCCCACCCGGGTGACCGGCTCGCCTGGCTGGCGACATTGCGATCACCCTTGTGCGGCTTGCGGCTGGCTTCCCTGCATCATCTTTTTGGTGTCGACCATGCCCGCACGATTCCCGCCATTATGGCCGACTGGCTGCAGAACCCAGACGCCGCCAAGCCGGCGCCGGCCCCCGACGAAGTCCGGCGTCTGCGCCGTGCGGCCGCTGTCTTGCTGGATCCGGCCAACAGTTCAGGACGGCTTCCTTTTGCTGCCTGGCTGTCGCGGCAATGGGAACAGCTTGGCGGGTTCCGAATCTACAGCCGTGCAGAAGACCGCGAGGATGCTGAACAAGTGTTTCGTCTGGTCGAAAAGCTGGCACCCTATGGCGCGCTGGATCCCGTGCTGCTTGAAGAGCGGCTGGACTCTCTTTATGCAGCGTCGACGGTGGCGGGGCGCGCCGTCGAGGTCATGACCATACACAAGTCCAAGGGACTGGAGTTCGAGACCGTTGTGCTGGTGGGGCTTGAGCGGCCCGCCCGTCCCGATTCCCTTCCCCTGCTGGCAGTCGACGCCACCCAGGGGCGTCTGGTGCTCGGTCCGGTCAATCACCGGGGCTCGGCCGACAAAGATCCTGTTGCCCAGTATCTGGCCCATCGCGAGAAGCTTCGCGGGTCGTATGAGGCGGATCGCCTCCTGTATGTTGCGCTGACACGCGCCCGGCATGCCTTGCATCTGGTGGCCCAGCTGTCGGTTGACGGGCGTACCGGCGAGGTCAAGCCGCCACCGCGTTCGGCGCTGCTGGCGCGGATCTGGGACTATGTGCTTGTTCCGCCGCCACCGGCGGTTGCCGTGCCGGCAAACAGCGGCGGTGAAACCCCGGCACCGAGTACGCACCAGAGCTCTTCGGGGGGGCGGCCGTTGGTTCGCCCTGTACTGCAGGCCGCGCAGGAGCCCGGGCCGTTGCCGCCCAGGTCGTCCGGGCCGGGGCAGGCGTGGCAATGGCGTCCGGCCGATGTGGATGACGCGTTGCTTGGAACCGTGGCCCATGCCTGGCTGGAGCGATTGGGGAAACAAGGCATCGATCAATGGACGGTGGAACGTATTCGCGCCTCTGATGCGGTGTTCCGGCGTCAGTTGAGTCGCGCGGGCTTGCCGGCGGAGCGTCTTGGCGCGGGCGTGCAGGTGCTGCGCGACACGCTGGCGGCAACCCTGGGCAGCTCAAAAGGGCGCTGGTTGCTCACGGCGGCCCAGGCGTACAGGGAATGGTCTTTGCTCGATCTGGACGGACGGGTTTCCGTAATTGATCTCGCAATTTCATTCGAGGATGACTGGCTGGTGGTGGACTATAAAACCGGCATTCCGCGCCCCGGCGAGTCGTCCGATGCCTTTGCCGAGCGGATGCGACTGCGCTACGCCGGGCAATTGCAGCGTTATTGCGATCACGTCAAGGCGCTCGATGGCCGTGCCGCCCGGGGCGTGCTTTATTTTCCGCGGGCGGATCTATGGCTGGAGTGTGCCGGCGCTTAGGCAAGGGTTGGCAACTCCTGTTAAACTTCCATTCGGCGGGCCCCTTCGCATGGTTCGGCGGTGAACCTGGTCAGGTCGGGAACGAAGCA
>JBFWLP010000007.1:0-55144 GCA_050252075.1 Burkholderiaceae bacterium
AGTCGGGGCTGAATAATTCAGCTTTCCCGTCAGTTGACGGCGGTGCTCACGCCGCCATCGCGTGTTTCTCATTCAACCCATCTGCCAACCACACCAGCACCAGGGCGTAAAAAAGCCGCAGCCGGCGCAGCAGCAGGCGAATGTTGTGGCCGGCGCCACACAAAATGGCATGGATGGCGTCACCGAGCCGACCCTTGAGCCAGTTTCTGTCCAGTTTTCCGTCCGATTTCATGTGGCCGATCGTCGGTTCAATCGCACTTCGGCGTTTGATCATTGCTTTCAAGCTTTTGGTGATGCCTCTGCGCTGGCCTGACCGCAGTATTCGGGTGCCCGGTACTTCAACACCCCGATAACCCCGATCCACAACGGCAGTACGAATAGGCGTATCGCCAAGAATGCCGGCCTGTTCCAATGCTTCGGGCAACGTATGCCCGTCGTAGGGGTTGCCCGGCATGGAACGTGCCCCCACGACAAAGCCTTCTTTCAGTGTGGTGGTGATCGAGACCTTCACCCCAAATTCGTAGGGCGTGCGGGCCTTGCCCTTCGAGATGCACTCGACTTCGGGCGCGTGTAGTGCGTACAGCTTGTTCTTGTCTTTGGTGCGTTGGGTCAGAATCCGGTGGGTGCGTGTGAGCAAATCATCGAGCTTTTCACGAGCGGCACCGGTCACGGCATCCTTCTGCCGGTCAATGTCGCGCCACACCCGGCCCACTCGGGAACGGAGAGTACGCAGCACTTTATTCATGCGTTTGAACTGCCTGGCGTGGGCGTAGCGGCCGATCTGCAAGGCCAGCTTCGGGGCTTCCCGGTTGTAGTTCTGGCGCAGTTTTAGGCCACATTCGCCAGCCGCCTTCACCAGATGCTCACGGCTTCGCTCGAGCAGGCGAGAGTCTGTGGGGTGTGCCACGGCTTTGGGCATGACCGTGGTATCGACAATCACCGTCTTCAAACTGCTCTTGCGTACCGCTCCCGAGCGCTGACCCGCAGAAATGGTGACTGCCAGCAGTTCTTCAATGCCTTCTTCGCCAAGACGCTGGCGCCAGCGCGTCAGGCTCGACGGATCAATCGGCGGCTCAATTTGCAAGTACGTCTCACCGGTGAAAACTTGCCAATACGGATTCTCGACCCAGCCCCACACGACATCGTCATCCGAGAGGTCAAACGCGTGTTGCAGATACAGCAGGCCGGCGATCAATCGCGGCGAGGTGGCCGGGCGGCCACGTCCGGACGTGAAACGACTGGCACACACCGCATCGATGCGTTCCCATTCGATCAAATCGGCCAGCTTGACCAAGGGATGCTTCAGGTTGATCTGCTCGCGCAGCGTCTGGCGGAACAACTCGCCTGTTCCTGGAATAATCGGCTTCGGACCCATAAAAACACCGGAGAAATTTGCAGGAAAACATGCTCACATTATCTCAAATCCTGCAAATCCAAACCACAAAAATTACCTTGAAACCCGCGCTGCCATTGGCTTTACGGATTATTCAGGGCTGACTAATGACTGTGTACAGCGCCATCAGGCCCGCCAGGGCGATGCCTGGAATAACGCCTGCCACAAACAGGGCCCCGATGGATTGATCCGTCAGTACGCCGTAGAGCAGCAGGGCAATCGAGGGCGGGATAAGAATGCCCAGTGTTCCGCCCCCGGCTACCAGGGCGCCCGAGCGTCCGGGTGTGTAGCCATTGGCGGTCAGCACCGGTATGGCGACCAGGCCAATGGTAGCGGCGGTGGCCACGCTGGAACCCGAAATAGCGGCAAAAATGGCCGAGGCGATCACGGTGGCCACCCCCAGACCACCCCGTATGCTCGAAACCAGCGAGGCGGCGAAAGTGAACAGACGATGTGACAGCCCGGTTTGTTCCAGCAGGGTGCCGGCCAGAATGTATAGCGGTACCGCCAGCAGCACAAAGATGTTTAGCGCGTTATAGGCATTCAGTGCGGCATCCTGAAAAATATTGTGCCCACCCAGAAAGTATCCGCCCACGGCAGCGCTGAGCCCCATGGCCACAAACACCGGCACGCTGCAGATCAGGCAAAAAATGAAAAAGGCGATTACGCCGATGGCGATCATCTCCATGGTCAGATCACCTCGCCCGAGTTCTTGGCGTCACGCGCCCGGTGGCCTTCAACGGCAAAGCGAAGAATATCGCGACAGTTGGCCAGCACCAGCAATACACCGCCCACCAGCAGCAAGCCTTGCAGCAGCCACATGGGTACTTCCAGAATGGTGGGGGTTTTAAAGTTCAACATAATTGAAAACGACACCAGTTTCCAGGCACCCCAGGTAAAGCCCAGGGCGAAGATCAGGCTGGCGATCAGACTGAAAAGATCAAAAGCCGCCCGCACTTTGGGCGGGCAAAGATCGCGCACGAAGGTCACGCGAAAATGGCCGTCCACGCTTTGCGTTGCACCAATACCGAAAAAAGCCAGGGCCACCATCAGATAAATGCTGACCTCGGACGCCCACAGCGTGGGAGCTCCCAGGCTGCGAAGAATGACGTCGTAGGTGACGGTGATGGCCAGCAGCCAGATGACCAGGGTTGCGACGGCTCCGCCGGCGCTCCCCAGTGTGTCGAGCGCACGGATGATCGGGGTAAAGGTTGTTTTTTGTTGCGTGGACGCCATGGTCGTCACCTTAGTTCTTGAACAGGCCGGCTACGTCGGGGCTGAGCTTGCCCAGAATGGCTTGCAGCAAGGGTTGTGTGGCTTCCTTCCACTGAGCGTATTCCGGTTGTTCCGGGCTCAGGAAAGTGACCGTCATGCCGCGTTTTTCATAGTCTTTTGCCAGCTCGTCAATTTCGGCAACAATGGCTTTGCGGTTCTCATGCGAGGCAATGTCCATGGCCTTGATAAACGCTTTGCGGTCTTGCTCGGGCAGGCCGGCCAGCCAGGGCTTGTTGGCCGCCCAACCCATCATGGTGGTGCCCAGGAACGATGCGGGAACCAGCACGTGCTTGGCGACTTCGTACATGCGCTGGCTGCCTACGCCCTGGAATCCGATGATCGCCGCGTCAACGGTGCCGTATTGCATGGCCGAATAAATTTCCGCAAAGGGCAGGCTCACCGGTGAACCGCCGAAGGCGCGTACTGCTTCGGCCAGGCCTTCAGAAAATACGCGTACTTTTTTGCCTTTGAAGTCGGCCGGCGACTTGATGGGAGTTTTCGATACAACGGCAGGGGGGCCCAGATCGGCCAGGCCCAGCAGTACCGTGTTCTTCTCTTCGAATTTTTTCTGCAGCACGCTCATCAGGCCGTTGGGACGGTCAATCAGTTCGTCGAGCTGCTTCATGGTCAGGCCCGTGGGCGCGTCCATGATGCGGGTGTCAGGTACGGTGCCTGTCCAGCCGTTCACGGTAATCCAGGCCAGTTTGACCTGGCCGGTGGGGATGGCGACCGGCATGTCCTTGTCCTGGCCCAGTTGGCCGCCCGGGAAATGCTGCAAAACCAGATTGTTGGGTTTGGTTTCCTTGATCGCCTGTTCCAGGGCGGGAACAAAGTGCCGGATATTGATGTGGTTGGTGCCGCCCCATGTGGCGAGCGGTATGACGGTTTCCGCGTGAGCGGGAACCGTACCCAGGGCGGTGGCCAGGCCCAGGCCTGCCAAAGCTAGCGTGATGCGTTTCATGTCTACTCCTCCTTCAGGATGTATGGAAGTGATGTGCGCGTAATGCGTCTTTACTTGCCGTCAAACCGTTTGACCATGCGCGTGGCGGTATAGGCCTGAACGATTTCACCGCGTTGATTAACAATGTTGTTGAGTGCCGTGACAATACCGCGCCCCGGCTTCGAGGTGGGGCGCGCTTCGGTCACTTCGCATTGCACATGAATGGTGTCGCCGGCAAAAACCGGCTGGTTGACTTTCAGCTCCATGCCCAGGAAGGCCAGGCCGGTATGCTGCATGACCGATTGCATGAGCAGGCCTTCTGCAAAGGTGTACACCAGTGCGCCGGGTGCGAGCCTGCCTTTGATGAGTGATTCGTTTTCCAGGTAGTCCAGATTGGTGAACAGCACTTCGAGCATGCCGGTAACACACACAAAATTGGTGATGTCCGCCTCGGTGACGGTTCGCCCCACTGTGCGGAACTTGCGCCCGAGGGTCCATTCTTCAAAAGGTATGCCCAGCCCCACAATGGGCAGGTCGTTGGGGGTTTGCGCCATGGAATATAGCTCCAAAATTCATGATCGTGAATAAATGGTACATAACAGTGAATTTTGTGTCAATGAGGCAAAACACCAGGTCGCAGGGTGATTTGCAGTCATCCATTTATTGCGAACAATTCGCATTATTGTTACTATTATTCTCTTGTCCGGGCTGCATTGCGTTTGGCGATAATGGATACTTACGCTGCGCCCTTTCCTTTATGCTGACTTCATGCCGCACGCTCCCGTTCAACCCAGCCCGCTATCGCTGACCACCAAGGTGGTTGCCGTCGTTGGCGCTTCGGCCCTGCATCTGGCCGTTTTGGCGGCCTTGCTTTCCTCGCCGCCGTCAAAACCGGAAATGCCCGCCGCAGAATCGGTGGAGGTTGTATTTGTGGAGCTGGGCGACGAGGTTGTCGATGCCGCCCCTGCTGAAGTTCCTGCGCCGCAGGAGCCCATTGACACCGTGATCCCGCCCGAGCCTGCTCCGGAGCCGGTGGTTGAACCTGAGCCGGAACCCGAACCTGTTCCGGAGCCCGAACCCGAGCCTATTCCGGAACCCGAACCTGAGCCTATTCCGGAGCCAGTGGTTGAGCCCGAGCCCGAGCCTGAGCCTGAACCTATTCCAGAGCCATTAGTTCAGCCCGAGCCGGAGCCGGTACCTGAGCCTGAACCAGTTCAGGTACCGGAGCCCAAGCCGGAGCCCAAGCCGGAACCTAAACCCAAACCGAAGCCGCCGGCTCCTGCTCCGAAGCCGACGCCCAAACCGGCACCCAAGCCTGCCGCGGTACCTCCGCCGGCCCCCGGCGGCAAGGCGCAACAGCCGGCGGTGCCGAAGTCGCCCAAGCTGCCGGTGGATCCCGACCGTCCCCGAATGATCGGGCAGGTGGATTATCTGGGCAATCCGCCCCAGCCGGTTTATCCGCGGGCCTCGCAGCGGCGGGGCGAGCAGGGGCGGGTGGTGTTGCGTATAACCATTTCAGCGCAAGGGGCGGTGACTGCAGTAGCCGTGCGCAAATCGTCAGGGTTTGAACGCCTGGACGAAGCCGCCGTGCGTGCGGTCAGGGCGGCGAAGTTCAAGCCATACACAGAGAACGGCATTGCCTACCCGGCGATTGCTGACATTCCATTCGATTTTGTTTTGTAGGAAAGATCATGATGCTTGATGTAATTCATGCCTTGGCGGTCAGCGTGGCTCAACTCGCCGAAACGGCGGCGCCTGCCGTCGTGCCTGAACCCGCACCGACAGGGATGCTGCATTTCATTGCGCAAAGCGATCCGGTTGGCAAAGGACTGTTTGGTGTTCTGGTGGTGATGTCGCTTGCCAGTTGGTACCTTATCTTTGTGAAATCAATCGTCAACTGGCGTTTGCGGCGTCGGTCGAACAAGTTTCTGCGTGACTTCTGGGCGGCCAGCTCGCTGGAGCAGGTGGAAAACGAAATTGCAACACACGGCGCGGCCGAGCCGTTTTCCCATCTGGCCAGCCATGCTATTCATGCCCGCAACCACCATGCGAAGTACGGAGCACTCAAGCTTGAGGAAAAAGGATCCACAGGAGCATTTGTTACGCGCACCATTCGCAAAGTGATCGACGAGGAAACGGCCCGCCTTGAAAACGGCCTGACACTGTTGGCCTCGATCGGGTCCACAGCGCCGTTTGTGGGGCTGTTCGGCACGGTGTGGGGCGTGTACCATGCCCTGGTGGGTATTGGATTGTCCGACGGGGTAACCATCAATCGTATTGCGGGCCCGGTGGGCGAGGCATTGATCATGACCGGGTTCGGTCTGGCGGTTGCCATACCGGCCGTGCTGGCCTATAACGGCTTCGTTCGCGGCAATCGCGTATATCTGGCGCGGCTGGATGCGTTCGCCCATGATCTGTTCACCATTCTCTCGACCGGCTTGCCGGTGTCGGAAATGAATGGCACGGGGCAAAGCGGGGCGCGTGTTCGCCTGGCGGCGACAAGGGGCGACTAATGGCATTCGGCAGTTTCGACAATAAAAGCAGCGGGCACACCGTGTCGGAAATCAATATGGTGCCTCTGATCGATGTCATGCTGGTACTGCTGGTTATTTTCATAATCACGGCGCCGTTGCTCAGCCATTCGCTGCAGATCGATCTGCCGCAGGCCACGGGTGAGCCGGTGCAGCAGGAACCGGTGATCGTTGATCTGGCAATCGACGATCAGGGAGCCTTGTACTGGAATGAAACGCCAATGACCCTGCAGCAGTTAACGGCCGAGCTGGCAACCGCCGCAAACCAGGATCCGCAGCCATCGGTCCGTATCCGTGCCGACGCCGACACGCGCTATGACGTGCTGGCGGATGTCATCAGCGCCGCCCGCTCAGTCGGCGTCAAGCGTCTGGGGTTTGTAACCCGGCCCGACCCAACCTCACCGGCCTCTGCGGGGCCGACCACTGGGGGGGGTACGGTATCCGAAGCAACGCTGGTGCCGGTGCCGGCACCGGCATCCCCGGCGGCGCCATAACTTCAGTTCACCGTCAGGGTTGTAACGCAGCGGCATGACACGGCCATCCGGCGTACATTTCTTTTGCGCTTCGATATAGAATCACGCCATGCGAGTTTTAGTCATTGAAGACGACACCACCCTGGGCCCCGCGCTGCAGGAATTTCTTGGCCAGCAAGGCTACGCCGTCGACTGGCTGCCCGATGGCCGGCGTGTTCTGGGTGCGGTCACGGCTCAATCCTACGACCTTCTGTTGCTCGACCTGAATTTGCCGGGCCGCAGCGGGCTTGAGGTTCTGGCCGAGTTGCGCGCCAACAACGAGCAAGTTCCCGTCCTTATTCTCACTGCGCGTGATGGTGTGGAAGACCGGGTGGCCGGCCTCGACGCGGGTGCCGACGACTACGTGACCAAACCATTCGAGCTGGCCGAACTTGCCGCCCGGGTGCGTGCGTTCAGCCGGCGCCGGCTGGGTCAGGCACAATCGGTGGTTGAAGTAGGCCCGCTGGTGCTCGATACGGTCAGTCGGGAAATCCGTGTGAACGGCGAGCGGCTTTCACTTTCGGTTCGCGAGCTGTCGGTGCTGGAAATGCTCATGTTGCGGGCCGGGCGCGTGGTGACCAAGCGCCAGATCGTCAATTCCTTGTCGGCATGGGATGCCGATTTTTCCGAAAACGCCGTCGAGGTCTATGTGTACCGGCTCAGAAAGCGTCTGGATGGCACCGGCGCCAGTATTCAGACAGTGCGAGGGTTCGGCTATTTGCTGAACGTCGCGGGTGTTACGTAAGTTTCTGCAGGCCGTCATGCCGCGCCGTTCGCTGGCCCGGCATCTGGTCATTCGCCTGTTTCCCGCCGTATTGATACTGGTGGCCATCGACATTAGCCTTACCTGGATCATGACCCAGCGCATGAGCCTGGAAGCGTGGTTGTCCCGGGATATTTTCTGGTCCATGGTGATCAGTCAGGTGTTCCTCATTTCCTTGTTTGCCTGGGTGCTGGTGTCGGGTGTGCGCTCCGGGCTTTCCTCGATCAATCGTTTGTCGACGGAAATCAACCAGCGGTCGGTCGATGATTTGCATCCGCTGGATCCCGCCGGGCTGCCGGTCGAGGTCGCGCCGCTGGTCACGCACTTCAACGATCTGTTGCTTCGCCTTGACGATGCCATGCAGGGGCAGAAACGCTTCATCGGCCATGCGGCCCATCAATTGCGCACACCGCTGGCGGGGCTGAAGCTTGAGTCCGAGCTGATGCTCAACAGCAACATTCCCGACGATGTGCGGGCCAGGGCCGAACGCATCAAGGCGGTCACCGATCGCATGATTCGCGTTGGCCAGCAGTTGCTGGTGCTCGCCCGTGTCGATCCTTCCGTACGTCCCCAAGACTCCTTCGAGCGTATTGATCTGGGAGAGTGGGTGCGCGTTACAGGGGCCGAATGGATACCCCAGGCACGTAAACACGCCATCCAGCTTGATGTCTATGCGCCCGAGCAGCCGGTCTGGGTCGATGCCGACCCGTTGCTGCTTGAAGAACTGCTGGGCAATCTGGTCGATAATGCGTTTCGCTATGCCACGGGTGCAACCCACATTACCTTGAGTGTCGGGGCAAACCCGCCGACACTGACCGTGCAGGACAACGGTGCCGGCATTCTGGAAAGCGACGTTGGAAAGGTCTTCGAGGCGTTTTACCGCTCGTCCCAGGCAGCGTCGGGGGGGGCAGGGCTGGGCCTGCCGATTGTGCGGGAAATTGCCCGTGCCCATGGCGCATGGTGGAGCTTGTCGACCCGGCCCCAGATCGAGGGCACGCGGGTTGTCATCGTGATGCCCGGGCCGCGTCGTGGCGCCCGCTTGCGTCGTGCCGAGGATACCGCCGCGGTTCGGGCGGCCGGCTAACCGCCTTTCCTTACGTAGAACATACAGAACGATTCAGCAATGAACAAGAAACAAACAGCGGGGAGCGCCTTGTTAGTGGGCGCATTAGGGGTGGTGTACGGCGATATCGGCACCAGTCCGTTGTACGCCATCAAGGTGTCGCTGGCGGCAATGGGGGCGCCGACACATGCCGATGTGCTTGGCTTGCTGTCGCTGTTCTTCTGGCTGCTGATGGTCGTGGTGTCGATCAAATATGTCGGTGTCATTTTACGGGCCGACAACCGGGGCGAGGGGGGAACCCTGGCATTGCTGGAGCTGGCCTTGCGCGGCGCTACCGGCAAGAAGCGTCAGGTTCTGGTGATTCTGGGCCTGGCGGGGGCCTGTCTTTTTTACGGCGACGGCATGATTACCCCGGCTATTTCTGTATTGTCCGCCGTCGAAGGTCTGGCTCTTTACTCCCCCGATTTGCAGCGCTGGGTGGTGCCGCTGGCGCTGCTGGTATTGACCGGGCTTTTTGCGATTCAGTCGCGGGGAACGGCGGTCATGGGCAAGCTGTTTGGTCCGGTGATGCTGCTCTGGTTTCTGGTGCTGGGCGGTTTGGGGGCGTGGCGTATAGCCCAGTACCCGCAGGTACTGGCGGCTCTGAACCCGTGGTGGGCGTGGCAGTTCATTGCCCAGGCCCCGCTTCAGGTGTACCTGTTGCTGGGGGCGGTGGTGCTGGCAGTCACCGGTGCCGAGGCCTTATATGCCGATATGGGTCATTTCGGGCGCCGGGTCATCCAGCGCGCCTGGTTCTTTGCGGTCTTTCCTTCGCTGGTATTGTGTTATTTCGGTCAGGGGGCGGTGGTGCTGACCAACCCGGCGGCGCAGGCGAACCCGTTTTTCATGCTGGCGCCCGATTGGGCGCTGTTACCGCTGGTGGCGCTGGCATCGCTTGCCACCATCATCGCATCACAGGCGGTCATATCGGGGGCTTTTTCGGTAACCCGCCAGGCGGTTCAGCTGGGCTACTGGCCGCGCATGGTCATTTTGCATACTTCTGAACGGGAAGAGGGCCAGATTTATCTTCCCAAGGTGAATCAGGTTCTGTTCATCGGCGTCATTGCCCTGGTGTTGGTTTTTCAAAGCTCCGATCATCTGGCCCATGCCTACGGATTCTCGGCAACCGGTGCCATGCTCATGACATCACTGTTGGCTATTGTGGTGTTGCCCGCCAAAGCCCATGGTTCACGCCGCTTGCTGTGGTTGCTGCTGGCGTGCGTATTCACGGTGGTTGATTTGCTGCTGTTTTCCGCCAATGTAATCAAAGTGCATGAGGGCGGCTGGGTGCCATTGCTGACCGGGCTGGCGTTGTTCACCATGATGTATGTCTGGAAGCGTGGCCGCGAATACGTGCATGACGCGCTGTCGTCCGACCTGCAGCCGCTGGCCGAATTCATGCAGGGCCTGGAACATTATCCGCCGGCCCGTGTGGCGGGTACGGCGGTATTCATGAGCATGATCCCCGGTACGGTGCCCCCGGCGCTGTTGCACAATCTCAAGCACAACAAAGTCTTGCATGCCCAAACCATTTTCCTGACGGTCGAGGTGGCCGATGTGCCTTATGTGGCTCAGCAAGAATCCTTCAGCCTTGAGCAGCTTAGCGAAAGCAGCTGGCAACTGATCGCCCGTTGGGGGTTCAAGCAGGAGCCCAACGTGCCCAAGCTGTTGTCGTTGGTGGAAATGCTGCATTCCCAGCTGAATCTGGAGCCTATGCAGGTATCGTACTTTCTGTCGAGACAGTCGGTGATTTTGTCGTCGAAGCGCCCCTGGCATCAGCAGTGGTGGCGCCGACTGTTTGCATTTTTGTCGCGTAACGCCAGCCAGAGCACCCGCTTTTACCGCATTCCCCCCAACGCGGTGGTCGAGATGGGAATGCAGCGCGAAATTTAGGTAATGACCGTATCTGGAAGATTACCGGACGGGAGACGTTTGCACCGATGGGGAGCCTGAAGCGGCAGGTGCGGGTGCCGGGCTGGGGGCGGGAATGGTAATGGTGGTTTCACGCAATACACCGCCGCCTTCTACACTACCCATGACTTTAGTGTTTTCGCCCTGCATCTGTTTCAGGCATTCGTCGCGTTGGGCCGCCGGCAAGGAGTTGCACCGTTGCATCTGGTTCTGGGTGAAGCTGCCGTTGCTGGTGCCGGTCAGTTGATTGCGCAAGGCCTCGTCGCGTGCGGCACCGGCTTCCTGCAGGCAGGTGGCTTTGTCTTGCGAGGTTTGACCGGTATTGCATCGTTCCACGTCGAGCCGGTACCGGGCTTCGATGTCGGCCTGGGTAGCCGCATTGCCGGTGGCCGAGAACGTGGCGGCACATAGGGCCAGCGCGCCCAGAAACGCCAGCCGTGCAAGCGATGGGGACGATACTGAAGGCGTTGCTACGGAAGGAGTGTGTTTGAACTGATTCATTAGTATGCTCCTTGGTGAGGGTCGAAACGACCACGACGCTTTCAGTATACGGGCATCCCCCGGCCTTTGTGTAATCAGTCGTTTCGTTCCGCCTTTTGTGCGGCACGTTCCTGCCGCCGGATCGCGGCGCGCATAAGTAACATGGCGGTTACAGGCGAGGTAATAATTAGCAACAGGGTAATGAGCAAATAATGGAAAACTGTTGTTTTTTCCATAATCGACGTTGCCAGTATCGACGCCACGATCACGCAGAAAATGCCCAGGGTGTTACCCAGTGTGGGGGCGTGGATGCGGCTGTAGAAGTCGGGCAGCCGCAGCAGCCCCAGCGAGCCGGTCAGGGTCAGAATGCCGCTGATTACCAGCAGAATGGCCACCGGAATGGCGATCCATAAGGGCAGGGTGTCTATTGTCATGGCTCAATGACCTCGCCGCGCAGCAGAAACTTGGCCAGGGCGACAGACCCCACGAAACCGAACATTGCAATCAGCAGGGCAATGTCGAAATACAGGCTGGAATCCACACGCAGGCCCAGCACAAGAAGTATAAGCATGCCGTTGATATACATGGCGTCGAGGGCCAGTACCCGGTCGGATGCCGTGGGGCCGCGCATCAGGCGAAAGCAGGCCAGGCCCATGGCGACGGCATAGCACGCCAGGGCAAATGTGGCCGCCCAGTAAATCACACCGTACATTCGAAAATCTCCAGTAAGGGGCGCTCGTAGCGTTGCTGCACAATCTGCAGCCACTCGGCTTCGTCTTTCAGATCAAGCACATGCAACGTGAGCAAGCCGTTGCTTTCGGAAAAATCAGACCAGACGGTGCCGGGCGTAAATGTCAGTATGCACGCCAGCGCCGCCAGCCCGTGAGGGTCGCGGATCGTTATTGGAATGCGAATGAAGCCGGGGGTGGCCTGGGCTTTTTCGCCCAGCCAGATGATGCGGGCCACCGCCAGGTTGGATCGGGTGATGTCGATGGCAACGTGCACAAACAATTTCAGGATAAGTATCGGGTGGTGGGGGCGGGCCCGGAGCGGACGCAATGATCCGGCCGCCCATGTCAAGGCCAGCGCCAGGGCGCCCCCCAGGACAATCTGGCCGGTTGCCAGGGTGTCATTGAGCATGAGCCAGAGAATCAGCAAGCTGACCGGAAGCAGCAAACGATTGAGCACGGTTTTCATTCGGCGTCTCCCAGGATGAGGCGCCCGGGGTTGCGGGTAAGAACGGCATTAATGTAAGACGCCGGGGTGTCCAGGTAGACCGCTGTTTCGTCCATGTACTGGATGACGGGGCCTGCCCAGAATGACAGCCCCACACAAAGCAGCAGCAGGGAAGCCACCGGAGCGGCTTCCGCCAGGCGCAGGCGGGGCGCATTGACCGATTCGGTGCTCCAGAACAATCGTATGCCGCTGCGGCTGAGTGCAACAATGCCGGCCAGCCCCGACACAAGCACTGTGCCCACCAGCACCCAGTTTTCAAGCGGGGGCGCCGCAGCTGTCGAGGTGTTCAGGGCCGCCGAGAGCAGCGCGAACTTTGCGATGAACCCTGACAGTGGCGGCAAACCCACAATAAGCAGCGCACAGGCCACGAAGGAAAGACCAAGAAAGGCCATGGCCATGGGAATGGCGACACCGACGACGTCGTCAGAGTGATCCGGGCTTTCCGGGTCGTCGAGCTCAAACGCTTCCTGGCTGACCGCCAGCAGGTCGGCACCGAACGATTGCGTGCGTTCGATCATTTCCAGCAGCATGAACAGGGCACCCAGCGCCAGGGCGGAACTGATCAGGTAAAACAGTGCCGGTCCGGTCATGGTCACGCCGGGCATGCCCAAAGCAGCCAGCAAGGTTCCCGACGACAGGATGATGCAATACCCGGCCTGGCGCTCGGTTTGCGGGGCGGCTAGCAGGCCGATGGTGCCGAAGACCAGGGTGGCGATTCCCACGGGGTACATCCAGTCGCCGCCGAAGGCCGCCGGCGCGCCGGTGGGAAGCAACAGCGAGCCGATCCGCAGCAGGGCGTAAATACCCACTTTGGTCATGACCGCAAACAGGCCGGCCACGGGCGGGCAGGCGTTGGCGTAGGTGGATGGCAGCCAGAAATTCAGGGGCCACGCCGCCGCCTTGATCAAAAAGGCAATACCCAGGATAGCCACCGCGCTTTCAAAAAGCATGCGTTCGGGGCCGTGCAAGACGCCGGCTTTCACGGCCAGATCCGCCAGATTCAGCGTGCCGGTGACACCGTAGACAAGCGCGATGGCAATGAGCAGCAAGAAGGAGGCCACCAGATTCACCACCACGTAATGCAGGCCGGCGGCAACCCGGGCGCGTCCGGAACCGTGCAGCATCAGCCCGTAAGATGCACCCAGCAGCACTTCGAAGAAGACAAACAGATTAAACAGGTCGCCGGTCAGGAAGGCCCCGTTCAGCCCCATGAGCAGGAACTGGAACAAGGGGTGATAATGCACGCCCACGCGATCCCAGCGAGCGGTGGAATACACCCAGCTGGCGATCCCCAGTATGGCGGTGAGCAGCAGCATAAGCGTGGACAGGCGGTCGACCACGGCGACAATGCCGAAGGGGGCCGGCCAGTCGCCCAGTAAATACACCCCCACGCCGTCGGGCCAGGGGCTGGGAAGCAGTTGCGCCGACAGCAGAAACAGCAGCACGGCGCAGGCAAACTGTGCGGCCAGCGATATGACGCCCAGGCTTAGCCGCAGCCGCCGGTGGCTGTCGCTTAGCAGCAGCATGGCAGCCCCCGCCATCATGGGGATGGCGACAGGCAGAATGGGAAGGTGCTGCACCATGACTGTCATGAGCGGTTCTCCCGCCCGTCAACGTGGTCGGTGCCCGATAAGCCGCGCGATACCAAAAGCACCACCAGAAACAGTGCCGTTGTGGCGAAGCTGATAACGATCGCGGTCAGAACCAGTGCCTGGGGTAAGGGATCGGTATAGGCGCTCGCCTGTGTGATGGTGTCGGTTTTAATGACCGGCGGGGCGTCCAGCGCAATGCGGCCCATGCCGAAGATAAACAGATTCACCGCGTAGGCCACCAGGGTCAGCCCCATGATCACCTGAAAGGTACGGGGGCGCAAAATGAGCCAGATACCGGATCCGGCCAGTACGCCGATGGCTAAAGCAAGAACAAGTTCCATATCAACGAGCCTCCGGGGCGGGCGATGCCGACTCGCCTTGTGCGGCGGGTTTGCGGTGCAGGCGCAAGGATTGGTGGGCAAGGGCAACCAGAATCAGCACAGTGGCGCCAATGACGAGCATGTACACGCCGATGTCAAACAGCAGAACGGACGACAGATGTACCGCACCGATTAACGGCAGGTAAATATCAAGTGCCACCGACGACAGAAAAGGTTTGCCGGCCCACCACACTGCCGCAGCCGCTCCGCCGGCCGCCAGCAGGCCCAGGGCGAGCCAGTATTGGGGGTGCAGCCGGGGGCGTGCTTCGACCCAGATAATGCCGCCCATCATGTATTGCAGAATAATGGCGGTTGCCATGATCAAGCCCCCGATGAACCCTCCGCCCGGCAGGTTGTGGCCGCGGATCAGGAAATACACGGAAATCAACCCGGCGATCGGCAGCAGCAGGCGTACCAGCACAGTGGGAACCTTCATGACGCCTTCGGGAAGCAGAGCGTCGGGATCGGGCTCGCCGAAGCCGTCGAGCAAACGCCCGGAGCTCTTTGGCGCCGTGCGCACACCGGGCACATTAAGGGTTTCGGGCGGGGGGCGAAAGCGTCGCAGCAGGGCGTAAACGATCAGGGCAACGATGCCCAGCACGGTAATTTCACCGTAGGTGTCGAAGGCGCGAAAATCCACCAGAATGACATTCACAACATTTGAACCGCCGCCCAGGGGAACGGCTTGCTCCACCAGGAACGAGGAAATCCCGCCCGGATGCGGCAAGGTGAAGGTGGCATAGGCGATGGCGGACAACCCCGCGCCACAGGCAACGGCAATGACAAGGTCGCGTGCACGCCGGCCCCGGGCGCGTAAGGCCGTCATCATTACGGGTTCGTCGTCGTCTTCAATGCGCCGGGGCAACCAGCGCAACCCCAGCAAAATGAGCACAATGGTGGCGACTTCGACCGTTAATTGGGTGAGGGCCAGATCGGGGGCCGACAGCCAGGCGAAGGTAAGCGCCGTGATCAGGCCGGCGCCGCCGGACAGCATCAGGGAAATGGCGCGGTTGTACTTGGCCTGTTTGGCCGCGCCGATGGCGCACGCGCCGCCGGCCAGCCAAAGCAGCAGGAACATGGGGTCAAGCGGGGTGGTGCGTTCCGCGTCAAGCCAGTTGCCCGCCAGCAAAGGCAGGGCGGCCACCGCGAACGTAACGACAATGATCACCAGAACCTGCAGCTGTAGGCGGGGTGAGCGGGTCCAGCCAAGCACAAAGGCGGCAGCCGTATCGAGCCACTCCAGCAGGTTCTCAAAACTGCGCCGGCCGTCAAACCGGTAGATGAACGGCGTTTTTCCCGGCTGGTTCAGATCACGCCGCCGAAGCCCCAGCATGATCAGCACACCCAGCACCAGGGCGAGCGCACTCATGGCCAGCGGCAGGTTGAAGCCATGCCAGATGTGCAGGCTGTAGGCAGGCTTTTCAGCGCCTAGAATGGATGCTGCAGCGCTGTTCAGGAACGGGCCGACGGTATAGGCCGGAAAGATGCCGACCACCAGGCACAAGAACACCAGTATCTCGCTGGGAATCAGCATCAGGCGGGGCGGTTCGTGAGGGGGGCGGGGCAGGTTGCGTGCGGGCGGCCCGAAAAACACCCGCCAGATGAACCGCAAGGAATAGGCCACGCTGAATGCGCCGGCCACAACCGCGGCGGCCGGCAGGCCAAAGCGCACCCAGTCGTTGCCGCTGACCAGCACGGCTTCCGTGAAAAACATTTCCTTGGACAAAAAGCCGTTCAGCAGGGGAACCCCGGCCATGGCGGCCGCGGCCACCATGGCCAGCGTGGCGGTGATGGGCATGCTTCGGTACAGGCCTGAAAGCCGGCCCAGGTCGCGTGTGCCGGTTTCGTGGTCCACAATGCCGGCCGCCATGAACAGCGACGCCTTGAACGTGGCGTGATTGATCATGTGAAATACCGCTGCAATCAACGCGAGCTCGGTATTCATGCCCAGCAACAGCGTGATCAGGCCCAGGTGGCTGATGGTGGAGTAGGCCAGAACCCCCTTCATGTCCATCTGGAAGGTGGCTGCGTAAGCGCCCAGCACCAGGGTGCACAGGCCCGCGCCACCGATGATCCAGGCCCATTCAGGTGTGTCGGCCAGCACCGGCCAGAATCGTGCCAGTAAAAATACGCCGGCCTTCACCATGGTGGCCGAGTGCAGGTAGGCAGACACCGGCGTGGGTGCCGCCATGGCGTTGGGCAGCCAGAAATGGAAGGGGAACTGCGCGCTTTTGGTGAGTGCTCCCAGGGCAAACAGCACCAGAATGGCCAGATACCAGGGGTGCTCGCGAAGCTGGTCTCCCGAAGCGAGTACGGTGTCCAGCTGGTAGCTGCCCACTACGTGGCCGATCATGAGCATGGCCGCCAGCAGACACAGGCCGCCGGCGCCGGTGACCGTGAGCGCCATGCGGGCGCCGCGGCGGGCATCCAGGCGATGATGCCAGTAGGCGATCAGCATGAACGACGACAGGCTGGTGAGTTCCCAGAACACCACCAGCTGAATAATATTTCCGGACATGACCACGCCCAGCATGGAGCCCATGAACGCCAGAAAGAAGGCGAAGAACCGTGGGGCGGGATCTTGTGGCGACAGATAATAACGTGCGTACAGCACGATCAACGCACCCATGACAGTGACAATCATGGCAAACAGCCATGCGTAACCGTCCAGGCGCAGAACAATGTTCACGTCCCAGGAGGGCATCCAGGGAATTTCGGTGGTGGTGACGTGGCCCTGGGTTACCAGCGGGTAGTGAATGGCAATCAGCAGGGCACAGGCCAAAGCCGTGCCACCGGCAAGCCAGGCTTCCAACCGGCGCGCGTTCTGGGGCAGCAAGCCTGCAACAACACTGGCAAGAAAAGGCAGAACCAGAACGAGCGTTAACGTCATAGGTCATTTTGTTGAAAGGGAACAACGCTAATAATACGACAGGTTTTCGGGCCTCTTTGGGGGGGCGGGGTCATCAAGCACGAATTGCGTGCGCATCAGATGGCGGCATAAGGTGGTTTGAGTGAATAAACCGAGGGTGAATCATGCTTGACCTACATCAAAACCCGTTACCGCAGATGCGAGGACAATAACAGCTACCAACACCACGACAGTATTGCGCCGGGAACGGCACCATGGAGAACGGCATGACCGCCACGAGCGACGTCGACCCGACGGCCACAACCCACTTCCCCGATATCGAGATTTCCGAGCCCCTGATACGCCGATTCGATACGTCGGGCCCACGGTACACCTCGTATCCCACCGCCGACCGGTTCTTTGGCGACTTTCCCGAGCAGGCCTATATCAGTTACCTGCAGGAACGGCAGCAGCGGCCGGTGAATCCGCGGCTGTCGGTATACGTGCATTTGCCGTTTTGCCAGTCGCTTTGCTATTTTTGTGCATGCAACAAGGTAATCACGCAGGACCACAGCCGTTCCGCCCAGTATCTGGATTATCTTGACAAGGAAATGTCGCTGGTCGCACGGCATCTTGGGCCGGACCGTCGGGCGGGGCAGCTGCATCTGGGCGGGGGAACCCCTACCTTCCTCAGTTTCGACGAGCTGTCGCGGCTGAAGGCCTCGCTGGACGAACACTTTTGCTTCGAACCCGACGCGGAGCTGGGGGTGGAAATCGATCCCCGTACGGTCACGGTCAAGACCCTGGCCCACCTGGCGGGCCTGGGCTTTAACCGCACCAGTTTCGGCGTGCAGGATTTCGACCCCGACGTGCAGGCGGCCGTGAACCGCATTCAGCCGCTGTCCATGGTTGAGCAAGCGCTGGCGGCCAGCCGCGAATCCGGCTTCGAGTCGGTCAACATGGATCTGATCTATGGCTTGCCCAAGCAAACGCCGGACAGTTTCAATCGTACGCTGGATCATGTGATCCGTTTGTCACCTGACCGGATTGCGCTTTATAACTACGCGCATTTGCCGTCCCGCTTCAAGGCGCAGCGGTTGATCAATGCTGCCGACCTGCCGTCGGCGGAAGAGCGCTTGCAGATTTTCCTGATGTCCACGCGCCGCCTGCTCGATGCCGGCTACGTGTACATAGGGTTGGATCATTTTGCCAAACCCGATGACGAACTGAACAAGGCGCGGCTCGACGGCAGTTTGCACCGGAATTTTCAAGGTTACACCACCCGCGCCGACTATGACCTGGTGGGTCTGGGTGTGTCGGCGATCGGCAAAATGGGAGCATCGTACAGCCAGTCGGTGCGCAGCGTTACGGCCTATTACCAGCGGCTGGATGAAAACCGCCTGCCGGTGGACCGCGGCTTTGAGTTGTCCACCGACGACTTGCTGCGACGCGACGTGATCATGACGCTCATGTGCAGTGTGCCGCTGAATTTCGCGTTGCTGGGCCAACGGTTCGGTGTCGATTTTCGAAGCTACTTCGACAGCGAATTGCAGCGTTTGCAACCCTACCAGGAAGCCGGGCTTATTGTCGTGGACGACGAAGGTATACGGGTTACCGCCAAGGGGCGTTTGTTCGTGCGGGGTATTGGCATGGTGTTTGACCGCTACCTGGGTCAGCCCACCGTATCAACGTATTCGAAACTGATTTAACCAGAGGCGTCGGGAGCCCGGGTTTTCATGCGCAGCAGGTAGCAGGTAACCCCGGCTCCGGGAATCAGCAGCAGCCATCGCACCCAAGGCACAGGAATGATCCATGCGGAAATTGCCAGAGATACCCACATCAGCACCAGCGCCGATATTTTTGCCCGCAGCGGAATGCCTTGCCCGGTTTCGATGCCGACCAGGTAGGGGCCCAGCACGGGATGGTTGCGCAGGGCGCGGTGCAGGCGTTCCGACCCGCGTAAATAGCAGGCCGACGCCAGCAACAGAAAGGGTGTGGTTGGCAGTAAAGGCAGGAAAATGCCGACGATGGCAAGTACCAGTGCCAGCGTTCCGGCAATATTGAATAGAAGCTTCGCCACGATGTCATCGCCTTTTTCACTGGCTACAGTGTAGCGTGCGCTTGACCGACTGGCCACAGGATGAGAATAACGATGGCAACCTCAATGAAACACACCGGCGACTTCCTTGCTCGTCTGCCCTTATTCAGCGATTTGTCGGAAGCCGAGCGTCGCACGCTGGCGGCCGGTACTTCGGAAGTTCATGCCGCTCGCGGCGAGATACTGTTTCATCGTGGCGAGCCTTGCACCGGTTTCCATGTGGTGGTGTACGGCCAGATCAAGCTGATGCTGGTGTCGCCGGCCGGGGTTGAAAAAGTGGTTCGTGTGATCGAGCCCGGCGAGAGCTTTGGCGAGGCGTTGATGTTTCTTGACAAGCCCTACATCGTGTCGGCCCAGGCCCTGGCCGATTCACTGGTGCTGCATGTCAGTAAGCAAACGCTGCTGGCTGAACTGGAGCGCGAGCCGATGCTGGCGCGACGCATGCTGGCGGGGTTGAGCCAGCGCCTGCATAGCCTGATGACCGACGTGGAGTCGTATTCGCTGCGTTCGGGAACGCAGCGGGTGATCGGCTACTTTCTGCGTGGCGATGCACTGCAGGACGGCCACCGGTTCAGGTTGTCAACCAGCAAAACGGTGATTGCCTCACGGCTGAACCTGACGCCTGAACATTTCTCCAGAATATTGCACGATCTGGCCGACAACAAACTGATCGATGTCAGGGGGCGGGAAATTACCCTGCTGAATGTTCAGGGGCTGGTGAACTATCCGGCGTAAGGCGGCTGTGAAGGCGTCGCTGCGCCTTTTGGTACAGCAGCACGGCGCCGCCCAGATTCCAGCCCAGCCATACCGAGGATCCCAGCGCCAGCGTGGCCGCCGGATACGTAAACACTACCGGCCACACGGCGGCGGCACTCAGCAGGACGACGGCGACGGCATGAACGCGGAACTGCCGGCGCTGTGCGTCGGTGCTGATAAATTGCCTGATTTTGGGCAGATGTGGTTGCGGCGGCGTCAGGCGGCGCTGCAGGTTGAACCACAGTAAAAAGGGCACGATGGTGTAGAGCATGCCGTTGATGGCCGTCCAGACGACACCGGCCAGAAGCAAGGTGCCGGCCAGAACCGGCAGCGAATGTTCCCGGGTAATGGCGTAGCCGGCGCCCACCATGACGGCGCCCGCCAGGCACAGCATGGATAACATCCAGAATTGTGTGGTGGGCTCGGCTGTGGGGCGTTTGCGCCGAATCAATCGTTGCAGGCTGACAGCGGCAAAAATTCCGTAAGCGGCGGCTGCCGCGGTCAGAGCGGCTGCGCGCGCGGTGGGCCACAGCGTGGCCAGGCACAGCATTGCAAACAGGCCCGGCGCCCATCGGCGGGTAAGCAGCGCAGGATAAATATCGGTGGCCTGAAACACTGGAATCAACTGAAACGCCATGGTTACCAGCAGCAGCCCGATCCAGCCCGCCACGCCCCACATGGCATGCAGGTTGGTCCACGCAGGATAGTTGTCGATGCCGCCGATCCACACCCCCGATATCATGCCGTTTCGCAGCCCCAGCAGCACGGCGGCCAGCGCCACGGTAACCACCAGGGCAAAGGCGGCCAGCGGCACCCCGCGTCGTACCTCCACCGCACCGGGCAAGGCGTGGCGGCGATGGCGCCACATGCCGCACAGAATGGCGGCAACCAGCACCAGCCAGCCGATGATCGCGATCACGCCGCCGCCGGTGATCGCCCACGCGGTGGTGGTCAGGAAACCCCAGCCCAGGCCCAGCGTACCCACGCTCAGGGCGGTGTGGACAACGGCGCCGGTGATGGCCGGCGCCGGCACGCGCATGCCGGATGCCACCGGCAGTATCTGGATAATGCCCGCAGCCATGGCGTGGCCGGCAACGCCCAGCGTGATCACGTGGGTCATGGCCAGCGCCGCCGGTGACCAGCGCGATGCCAGTCCGTCGGGGCCGGCGGCCAGCAACACAGCCGCCGCCAGGCTTGCAAACACGGGGACGGACAGGAAAAGGGGTAACGACGCCCGCAGAGCGGGTGCGTTGTCTAAAGCCAGGGCACGCTGCATGGTGGGTGGGATGTGCTGTTACAAGACTATTACCCTACCCCGATTTCCCCGGGAAGTGCCGGATAACCGCACTCCCGGTTCGGTTATCTGTTGCTATGTGTCGCCATTTGTCGTTTATTTTTCGGTAACCGGCAAGTAATTGGCGAAAGTTTGACATTAGTTAAGGACGGCGACGATAGTCCCGCGCATAGTGTGCCACTACGCATTGCGATGAGAGGATTTTTTATGGTGTTGCACACAATATTTGAGCGGCTGGTTGTCAAAGGCAAATCCTTGCTCCCCGTGGTACAGGGTGGCATGGGAGTAGGGGTTTCCGCCCATCGTCTGGCCGGCAGCGTGGCGGCGCTGGGTGCGTTTGGGACGATTTCCAGCGTTGACTTGCGGCGTCACCACCCCGATTTGATGCTTGAAACCAAGCGTTCCCGCGACAAGGCCTTGATTGACCGCATGAATCTGGTGGCGCTGGACCGCGAAATTCAGGCGGCCCGCACATTGTCCAAAGGACGGGGCTTGATCGGTGTGAACGTGATGCGGGCCGTATCCGAGTATGCGGCCTACGTTCGGCAGTCGTGCGAAAGCGGCGCCGATGCCGTTGTGGTCGGTGCCGGCTTGCCGCTCGATCTTCCCGAACTGACCGCCAACCATCCGAAAGTGGCCATTATTCCGATTCTTTCCGACGTACGCGGCATAGGCCTGATTCTGAAAAAATGGATGCGCAAGAACCGTCTGCCCGATGCCATTGTGATTGAGAATCCGCGGTTTGCGGCAGGCCATCTGGGGGCCCCCACGGCCGAGAGTCTGAACAACCCCAATTTTGCTTTTCCCACGGTGCTCGAAGGCACCCGGCAGCTTTTCAAGGAGCTGGGGCTGGAGAGCGAATCGATTCCGCTCATTACCGCTGGTGGCATTCACAGCCATGAGCAGGTTGTGCAGTTGCTGAACATGGGGGCAAGCGCGGTTCAGTTGGGCACGCCGTTCGCGGTCAGCGAGGAGGGTGATGCCCATCCCAATTTCAAGAAGGTATTGGTCGAGGCGAAACCGGAAGATATCGTAACGTTCATGAGCGTCGCGGGGTTGCCCGCCCGTGCGGTGAAAACGCCGTGGCTGGCCAACTACCTTGAAAAGGAAGCCAAGCTGCAGCGCATCGCGAAGCAGCGTCCCTGCACCGTAGGGTTTGATTGCCTGGCTTCATGCGGCCTGCGCGATGGTATTGCCAAACACGGCCAGTTTTGTATTGATACCCAGCTGGCCTTCGCGCTGGCGGGCGACATCAAGCGCGGGCTGTTTTTCCGGGGCTCTGAAAAACTGCCCTTTGGCAACGCCATTCGCCCGGTGCGCGAACTGATCGACTACTTGCTTACGGGTATTCGTCCGGCTATCGACGCGTTGCGTTTGCCCACCGTGCGTATTGCCGACACAGCCGTTTCGGCGTAACGCGTCACGGTGTGCGACATGACTCTGGATGCTTCTCGCGCGGCGCAGCAGACGGCGCAGCTGACTGCGTTTGAACTGGTGTGTCCGGCCGGCAGCCTGCCGGCCTTGAAAGCGGCGGTCGACAATGGTGCCGATTGCGTTTATCTGGGCTTTCGCGATGCCACCAATGCGCGCAATTTTGCGGGCCTCAATTTCGATGAGGCGGCTATTGCCGAAGGAATTCGCTACGCGCACCGGCATGGGCGTAAAGTGCTGCTGGCATTGAACACCTATCCGCAGCCCGCCGCCTGGCCGGTGTGGCGCGCGGCGGTGGACAAGGCGGCCGATGCGGGCGTAGATGCCATGATTGTGGCCGACCCGGGCTTGATGGACTATGCCTGCCGCACGCATCCGCAACTGCGCCTGCACCTGTCGGTGCAAGGTTCGGCGACCAATTACGAGGCAATCAACTACTACCACGACCATTTCAACGTGGTCAGGGCCGTGCTGCCTCGCGTGCTCTCGCTGGCACAGGTTGAGCAACTGATGGAGCACGTACGCGTGGATATCGAAGTGTTCGGGTTCGGCAGCCTGTGCGTCATGGTGGAAGGGCGCTGCGCCTTGTCATCGTATGCCACGGGCGAGTCACCCAATACGCACGGCGTATGCTCACCGGCCAAAGCCGTACGCTGGCAGAAAACGCCGCAGGGTATGGAAAGCCGGCTGAACGGCGTACTGATCGACCGCTACGGCGATGACGAAAACGCGGGCTACCCCACGCTATGCAAAGGCCGCTTCCAGGTTGCGCAGGAAACCTACTACGCGCTTGAGGAACCCACCAGCCTGAATACGCTGGAGCTGCTGCCCCGACTGATGGCAATGGGGGTGCGTGCGATCAAGATCGAGGGTCGGCAGCGCAGTCCGGCGTACGTCGCCCAGGTAACGCGCGTATGGCGCGACGCTATTGATCAGTGCCGGGACAATTTGCCGCGGTATTCCGTGCGGCCGCACTGGATGGCCGAGTTGAACAAGGTGGCCGAAGGGCAGCAGCATACGCTGGGTGCCTATCATCGGCCGTGGAAGTAAGCCTTTACTTTTTCAGACAGGTGGTGTGTGAAGTTGTCTTTGGGTCCCGTTCAGTACTATTGGCCGCGCGTTGCCATGTTGCAGTTCTATCAGGCCATGTGCGAGGCGCCGGTGGACACCGTCTATCTTGGGGAAACGGTGTGTTCACGCCGCCATGAGCTGCGTCTGAATGACTGGCTGGATGTGGCAGACATGCTCACCCAGGCCGGCAAAGAGGTGGTGTTGTCCACCCAGGTTCTGATTGAATCGCGCCAGGAGCTGGCTACTTTGCGCAACGTGGCGGCCAATGGCCGTTACGGGGTGGAAGCCAACGACATGGGGGCGGTCAGGTGTCTGAACGGCGCGTCGTTTGTGGCCGGCCCTTTCCTGAATATCTACAACCCGCCCGTGCTGCACCTGTTGCACGGGCAGGGTGCGCGGCGGTGGGTGATGCCGCTGGAAATGGGCCGGGACGGTTTGGCCGGCATGCTGGACGACAAGCCCGGCGCCATGGAAACCGAGGTCTTTGTCTATGGACGCATGCCGCTGGCATTTTCGGCGCGTTGTTTTACCGCGCGTCACCGGAATCTTCCCAAGGATAATTGTCAATACGTGTGCGGTGATCATCCCGACGGATTGATGTTGCGCACCCGGGAGGACGCCTCGTTTCTTGTGCTGAACGGCATTCAGACGCAATCGGCGCAGGTCTGCAACCTGATACACGCGGTTCCGGTACTGCGACAACTGGGGGTTGAGTATTTACGCATCAGCCCGCAGGCCGGGCATACCGCCCGGATTATCCAGCTTTTCCGGGATGCGGTCGACGCCCGCTTGTCCCCCGATGACGCGTTTACTGACATGGAACCGCTTATGCCGGCCCCGGCCTGCAATGGGTACTGGCACAATCTGCCGGGCCAGCAATGGTGTGTTCCGGGGCGTCTGAAGGAGGGTGCGGTATGAGCCAGAAAGCCTACAAGGTGCCGCCCTTTGCCGCGCGGGTTCTGTCCGCATTGCCGCGGGCACCGGGCTCGGCTCTTTTTGCCACCGCCTTGAATCTGTCCGTGCTGGAGCACTTGCCCGATGACACGCTCGCCGTGCTAGAGGGAAAAGCGTTCAGGCTGCAGGCGCGTGATGCCGGCCTTGCCGTCGATGTGGTGCTGCAATCGGGCAGGTTTCGCGCCGCCTCCGGCAGTGGCGATATCGCCCTGACACTGTCCGCCGATGTGCATGATTTTTATCAGATGGCTCGACGCCGGGAGGATCCCGATACCCTGTTTTTCAGCCGTCGGCTGACCATGGAAGGCGACACCGAGCTGGGGCTGTGGGTGAAGAATGCTTTAGACGCTATGGATATGTCGACGCTGGATCCTTTGCGTATTCTGCATAAACGCTTGCCTTTTTAAGCGGGCTCTGCCGATAATGGCAGGGAAACCAACCACAAGGGGAAGTGTATGCTGCGTTATGCCGTCATATTTTTCATTATCGCCATTGTTGCGGGCTTGCTGGGTTTCGGCGGTATTGCTGCCGGTGCCGCCTCGATTGCAAAGATTCTGTTCTTTGTATTTCTGGTGCTGGCCGTGCTGGCCATACTGGGCGGGCTGTTCAAAAAGGGGTAGCCGATTGCGGGCGGTAAGGCTGGTCGGGCTGCTGGTGGTCAGTGCGGGCTTGATGCCCGTGGCCCAGGGCCATCCGGCCTTGTCCTGGACCCAGCAAAAAAACAGCCCTGTGCTGTATCAGTCGGGCACGCACGCGGTTACCGTGTTGTCACCGCCGCCGTCTTCCCGGGCGCAACAGCCTGTATTGGGTTCTCAGGTCGTGAAGGTGCACGTGCGGCGCCATGTGAAAGGCGCCGCAGTGGTTCAAAGCCAGGTGTGCTGGAAAACCCAGGCGCGGTGCGTTCCCCTGGTGGCCGATACCCTGGAAACCACAGCCTTTAACGGTGCTGAAGCGGCCGGGCCGGTGGTGGTGACTCACCGCGTTCTGGGCAAGGGCAACCTGCCTGGGCCGGTGGTGATCGAGACCAGCGTGATTGTCTGGTTCACGCGGTAACGACGGTTTCCGGCACCAGGGCCCGGTAAAAGTTGGGCAGGGCAAACAGGGCGCCGTGAATCTCGGGGTTGTAGTATTGCAAATGGTCCACGCACCGTTCGCTTAATCGTTCTTCCACCTGGTCGGCAGCCACGGTTCGCGGATTCAGGGAATCGGAAACCACAGCCAGCGCCCAGTACGACCCGTACAGGGGAATATGCAGGCCGAACGGATGAACCTCGTTGAACACGTCGGCCAGCGTTGCGGCCAGCTCACGTACTTGTTCCGGCTCGTGAAAGGGTGTGCCCAGGTGCAGAACCATGGCGCCGCCCGGAGCCAGAACACGCCGGCAGTGCCGGAAAAATTCTTCGGTGTACAGCGGGCCGGCGGGGGTTTCGGGGTCGGTCAGGTCGAGCATGAGCAGATCGAATTGCTCGGTGGTTTCCTTCAGGAACGTGCAGCCGTCTTCCACCCGAAGGGTAACCCGGGGATCGTCGAATGCCCCGCGATGGATGGCCTGCAAGTGCCGGCGCGACGCGTCGATGACCCGGCCGTCCAGCTCCACCAGTGTGGCTTGCTTTATGGTGGCGTGCTTCAGAAGCTCTTCGAGCGCGCCCCCGTCGCCTCCGCCGATAATGAGCGCCGATTCCGGATGAGGGTGGGCGACGGCGGCCGGATGAACCAGCGCCTCGTGGTAGAAGAATTCGTCTTTCTCCGACGTCATGAAGTGGTCGTCCAGGCGCAGGCTGCGTCCCAGTTCGGCGGATTCCAGAATTTCCAGGCGCTGGAATTCGGTTTGCTGCGTGAGCAGCCGTCGGGCAAACCGGAAACCGTAAACCGAAGTGGCGTTGAGCGATTCCAGAATCAGTTCGCCGTGGGCGTGGGTGCCTTCCTCGTCGCCGCGCAGCAGGCGCTCGCACTGGGCCTTGCCGGGCTGGAAGGCATCAAGCAGGCCGTGCATCAGGCGTTCAGCCTTGGCCGAGTTGTCCGCCATGAAATTGCACACATAAACGTCCAGAGTGACGCCTTTGCGTTCGGGCCAGGTATGAATGGCCAAATGGGATTCGGCAAGCAGCAGCATGCCGGTGACGCCACCGGGCTGGCCTTGGAAGTGGGGGAAGGTGTGCCACTTTTCGGCTACCAGCGTCAGGCCGGAATCAAGGGTGTGCCGGCGACACAGCGCCGCCAGAGGCTCGGCATCGATAAGAAGGGAAGTATCGCAATCGCACAGGTAAAGATCAGCGGTCAGGTGCAGGCCCTGCATAGTGTTGTCGCTCCTTGGTGGGTCGGCTTGATGGGTCGGTTGCGCCAAGGCAAGGCACACAAAAGGCCGGGCGGCTAGGCCGGCCTTACTGGGAAAAAGCGATAAGTATATCCTATTTGATTATATATTGCTATTAACTGTATGCCTTTTGCGTGCTACGTCGTTTAAGTGGGCTGAATGCGGTCGCGGGCCCGGTTAGTCGTCCAGGTTTTTGATGGCATGGTTCAGCTGGGTGAAGTCGTACAGTGCCATCGGGCGCCGCAGCAGGTGAAGCAGGCCGGTCACTACAGCGGGAACGACGGCCGCCAGCAGAAATGACTCCAGAAGGGTGGTCATGGGGCCGGTGGGTGAAGGGAAGTACATCAAACCTGCCAGCAGGCCGCTCAGGGTGGCGAGGGTGGCGGTTGTACCCGTGAGCCGGCGGTTGTACAGGCCGTAAAAAACCGGAAATGCGGCGGCCGAACAGAACAGATCGGCCAGCAGGAACAGGTACAGCACGCTGTAGCCTTGTGCCGCCGAAAGGACCACGGGAACCGATATGGCCAGCAGCGACCAGCGTGAGATGCGCAGCAGTTTTTCGGCGCTGAACGACGGTGCAACCCGTTTGATGTCGGTGGTGATGATGCTGGATACCGCACTGATGGCGGTGTCGGCGGTGCTCATGACCAGCGCCAGCGCGAGCGGTATCAGTGCGACGGCAAACCAGGCGGGTATGTGCGGCATCAGAATGCTGAACAGGGCCACCGAACTGTCGCCTTCAATCTTCGCCCCGGCATAGGCCAGACCGAACAAGCCCATGACAAAGATAAACGGAGCGGCCAGCAATCCGCCCAGCAGAAATCCGCGTACAAGTGTTTGCGAGTTCTTGGCCGAGTAGACCCGTTGCCAGTTGCCCTGATGAAACAGGCCGGTGAGCAAAATGGCTACAAAAAAGGTAATACCCGCCTTGACTCCCAGGCTGTTGTCGAGCCGCAGCAGTTCGGGCGCATTCTGTTGTACGGTGGTCATCAAGGTGGCGGCGCCCCCAACGGCATGCCAGCCAAAGTACAGCAGCAGGGCCAGCAGGGGCAAAATCACCGCCATTTGTACTTTATCGGTGAAGATCGATGCCCGCAGTCCGCCGTAGGCGGTATACAGCAGGGTGGTGACCATCACGATGCAGGCCGTCACCCACAAAGGAACCGGCGCCAGCAAGGCGACCAGCTTGGCTACGGCGGTGACTTCGGCAATGAGCGTGATGACCATGTAGAACAGCATGATCAGCAAGACAAGAACATACATGGTGCGCCCGTACCGCAGGCTGACAAACTCGGTCAACGTGTGGCCTGACGGGGCTACTTCGCGCATGCGCTTTCCCAGCGGAATCATGATGAAGCGTGGCGACATGGCGCCGGCCGCATAACCGATGACTGCCGCCAGCCCTCCCCAGGTGGCCGCCTGGGCCGGTGAAAACAGTATCCACGCCCCGAGCGAGGTGGCCAGCAGGGTAAGCAGCGTACCCGATGTGGTCTGGCTGTTGCGGGCTACGGTATAGTCTTCCAGACTGCCCGGATGCCTGGCGGAAAAGGCGATTCCAATGGCGGCGAACAGGGCGGCAAAGCTGATGAGCCAGATAATGGCATGGGTGTTGCTGAACATGGCTTTCCTTCGAAGCGTGAATA
This sequence comes from Burkholderiaceae bacterium, assembly GCA_050252075.1. Taxonomy (GTDB): domain Bacteria; phylum Pseudomonadota; class Gammaproteobacteria; order Burkholderiales; family Burkholderiaceae_B; genus JAAYGT01. Next base: position 28,525 of record JBFWLP010000007.1, read on the forward strand.
CGCTGTACGAAAACGGGGAAGAAAGCCGGAAATGCAGAGGTGCGAGGTGGTGATGTCCTTCCCTTCGCCGGCATTATCCGGAGCAGGTTCTAAGGGTCACCGCATACGGTTGCGGAATCTCAGCCCAACGACGGGCCCCCCCAGGAACTGCAGCAAGGTTAGGCAAAGCCTATTGGTTTGTCAATTTGAATGTGCTATGGTTGCGCAACGACACGGGGTGCTTCGGTGTAACCGTTGCTGAGAAACACCCGTCGAACCTGCTCCAGTTAACACTGGCGAAGGGATGTCCGCTGTCAAGGCACGTTGCTGCTTTTCAAGGCCCATACCTTTGCCGTTTCAAAGGTATTCCATGCAAGTTGCCGGCAATGCTCTTCCACTTACCGAACAGTGTGTTCTTGTCACCGGCGCGGCCCGGGGGCTGGGAGCGCATCTGGTGCGTGCCTTTGTGCGCGAAGGCGCAAGCGTGATCATCAATTATCGCCAAAGCCGTCAGGCGGCCGACGACCTGGCGCAATGGGCGAACGGCAAAGCGCTGGCGGTGCAGGCCGACGTCACCGACTTCCAGGCCGTCCAGGCCATGTTTCAGGCGGCACAGCAGCATTTCGGCCGGCCCGTAGCCACGGTAGTGAACAATGCGCTGCCCGATTTTTCGTTTAACGGAGACGCCCGGGCCACAGCGCAAGCCATTGCCTGGGAAGACTTCCGGCATCAGTTCGAAGGGGTGGTGCACGGCGCGCTCAACACCACGCAGGCGGCGGTTCCGGGTATGCAAGCACTGGGTTTCGGTCGCATCATCAACATCGGCACCAATCTGTTCCAGAATCCGGTGGTGCCTTACCACGATTACACCGCCGGCAAGGCCGCCCTGTTGTCACTGACCCGCACGCTGTCGAATGATCTGGGGCCCTTGGGCATTACCGTGAACATGATTTCCGGTGGTTTGCTGCGCACGACCGACGCGTCGGCGGCAACGCCGCAAGCCGTGTTCGATCTGATTGCGGCCGGCACGCCCCTGCGCCGGGTGACGACCCCCGAGGAATTTGCCGACGTTGCCTTGTTCTTCGCATCGCCGTGGTCACGTTCCGTGACCGGCCAGAACCTGGTGGTGGATGGCGGGTTGGTGAAAAACTGATGCTGCACTTCAATTTGTTTGTGTTTGCCTGTGGCCATCACCGGGCGGCCTGGCGTCATCCACAGTCCAGCGTGCACCGGGTAGGCGATATAGCCTATTACGAAGAGCTGGCCCGGATGGCCGAGCGCGGGTGCCTGGATGCGGTTTTTTTTGCCGATGGCCACTCTGCCGACAACCTGACCGACGGGCCACGGTGGTTTCTGGAACCACTGACGGCCATGTCGGCCATGGCGCGGGCCACCGAGCGCATCGGCCTGATCAGTACGGTGTCCAGTACATTTTTCACTCCCTTTCATGCAGCGCGCCTGATGGCCTCGCTGGACCATATTTCGCGGGGACGCATGGGATGGAATGTGGTGACGTCGATGTTCGATGCCGAGGCGCGCAACCATGGCTACGACACCATGCCGGATCATGCCTGGCGTTATGCCCGGGCCGACGAATTCATCGATGCCGTGCTCAAGCTGTGGGACTCATGGGCCGATGATGCTATTGTGGCTGACCGGCAGGGGGTGTACGTGGCGCCCGACGCCGTGCGTGCGGTTCATCATCGCGGGCCGCAATTTCGGGTTGACGGCCCTTTGACCGTACCTCGCCCGCCCCAGGGCTATCCGGTATTGTTTCAGGCCGGAGCATCGGAGCAGGGGCGCGAGCTTGCGGCGCGCCGCGCCGAGGCTATTTATGCTGTGGCGTACGATCTGCCGGCGGCGCAGGCCTACTATCGCGACATCAAACAACGGGTTCGCGCCTTGGGGCGCACCGATCCGGTACCCATCATGCCCGGGCTGGTCACTTATGTGGCCTCTACCGATGCCGAGGCTCGCCGCAAGCAGCAGGAGCTGGACGAGTTGTTGCCGGCGCCCGATGCCTTGCGCCAGCTGAGCCTGTACGTTGGCCAGGATTGCAGCGGATGGTCGCTGGATGAGCCCGTTCCCCGGCTGCCGCCGCTCGATGCGTTTACCGGGCCCAAGGGGCGTTACGCCACGGTACTGCGCATTATCGAGCAAGAGCGGCCCACGGTGCGCCAGTTGCTGGGGCGTCTGGCGGCCGGCGGAGGCCATTGCACCCTGGTGGGGACGCCCGGGAAAATAGCCGACGAAATAGAGCGGTGGTGGCGTAACGAGGGCGCCGATGGCTTTAACCTGATGCCGCCCGCCTTGCCGTCGGGCATTGCCGATTTCATTGACTACGTCATTCCGGTGCTGCAGGCCCGAGGCTTGTTTCGCAAGGCCTACCAGGGCCGCACATTGCGCGACCACCTGGGGCTGGTCAGGCCGGCCCGGCAGTAGACGGTTTGGCGTCGGGAAACAGCAGGCGGGTAATCAGTGTGTCGTCGATGGGTTGCCCGCTGACTGTTCGAGCCAGAATTTCGGCGCCCAGCGATTGCAGGGAAAAGACGACATCGGGCGCCACCTGACGGATTTTGTTCAGGTGCATGGTGTTGTTGACCAGAGCCACGGTTTTTGTTTCGGTACCTTTCACTTCGCGGGCCGCGAGCACGATGAATGCGTTTTCCGCGTCGTCGGCCCGAAGTGCCAGAATGTAGCGGGCTCGCGGCGCCCCGGCTTTTTCCAGCAGCTCGGATTCGGTGGCGTCGCCGTGAAGCACGTCGGCGTTTTCCGGATAGGGGCTGGGCGTATCGGCCGGGATAATGACCGTGACCTCGTCGCCTTCGGCGCGCAGGGCATGGTACACATTTTGCGCCAGCGGAGTGACGCCGGCGATGATGATGTGATTTTTTCGCATGGTTTTGTTGATTCGTCCCGAGACAAGGCGCTTCAGATTGCCACCCATGATAGGCCCGGCAACCGCGCTGATCGATGTTGCAAACACGGTAATGCCAAGAATGATGACCGAGGTTGTGAACAGCCGGGCGGCGTGGGTTTGCGGGGTGATGTCGCCGAATCCGACCGTGGACATGGACACGATGGAGAAATAGAAGGCTGTCGTGCCGTCGGTAATGGGCGGTGCGAATTCGTTGCCCAGGTACAAGGAGCCGAAAACGGCATAAATCAGCAGGCTGGCAACGCTGATCACGGCGAACAGGCTGCCCGCAATAAGGCTGGAGCGATCGAAGCGGCGCCAATACACCAGCAGCAGAGCCACCAGCATGAAGGTGTAGAGCACCAGCCCGGAATGCGAGCCGGTGCGCCACCAGAAGAAGGTTCCCGCGCCTATGAGCATCAGCAACGAAAACGTCCAGGCTATGCGGGCACGAAAGATCAGCCCCACCGCCATGATCTGCAGCCCCGCGCCCAGCATCAGGCGGGGCACTTCGATGAGTCCCATGGATTCCAGAAAGGCGTTCAGGCTGTCCGGGGTAATCCAGTGGCGCCACGATGCGGGTTCAAGGGCATTGACGGCATAGATGCCCGGTTGCAGCAGCACAAACCCGTTGACGGCCACCAGAACCGCCAGCAGCCAGTGCAGCGGGAAAATGGCGTGAAGTTTACGCAGCGTGGGGTGTAGGAGCATGGTTGCGAGTGTGCCGCTGGTCGCTGATTGGATGAAAGCCTACCGGAAGTTTACAGGCTCCGGCTGGTGCAGATACAGCTCGGTGGTGGCAGGCGGGGTATGTGCCAGCAGTTTTCCCCGGCGCAACGAATGGCTGGGCCTTACCTGGCGGCGCAAGGCATCGAACCCGTTCTCGGCGGGAAGCACCAGCAGATTGGCCGGATGCCCGGTTTGAATGCCGTAGTCTTTCAAGCCCAGCGTGCGTGCGCTGTTACGGGTGATCAGGTTCAGGCTGCTGTTCAGCTGGTCATAGCCCATCATTTGAGTGACGTGCATGCCCATGTGCAATACCTGCAGCATATTGCCGGTGCCCAGGGGGTACCAGGGGTCGAACACATCGTCGTGACCGAAACAGACATTCAGACCGGCATCCAGCAGCTCGGGAACGCGGGTCATTCCGCGGCGCTTGGGGTAAGTGTCGAAACGGCCCTGCAGGTGAATGTTGACCAGGGGGTTGGCCACGAAATTGATGCCCGATAACGACAGCAGGCGCATCAGCCGCGACGTATAGGCTCCGTTGTAACTGTGCATGGCGGTCGTGTGGCTGGCGGTTACCCGTGAGCCCAGGCCGTCGCGGTGGGCCAGATAGGCCAGCGTTTCCAGGAACCGTGACTGCTCGTCGTCGGTTTCATCGCAATGAACGTCCACGGGGCGGTCGTAGCGCATGGCCAGTTCCATGATGGTGTGCAACGACTCTACGCCGAGCTCGCGGGTGAACTCGAAGTGCGGTATAGCGCCTACCACGTCAGCGCCCAGGCGCAGTGCTTCTTCCAGCAGTGCGGGGCCGTTTGGATACGACAGCACGCCTTCTTGCGGAAACGCAACGATTTGCAGGTCCAGCCACGACGCGATTTCCGTACGCACTTCAAGCATGGCCTTCAGTGCGGTAAGCGTGGGGTCGGAGACATCGACGTGCGTGCGCACATGTTGCACGCCGTTGGCCATTTGCCAGCGCAGGGTTTTCCAGGCGCGGGTTTTGACATCGTCGATCGACAGCTGGGCCTTGCGCTGGGCCCAGCGCTCGATACCTTCAAAGAGCGTTCCCGAACGATTCCACTCGGGTTGGCCGGCCGTCTGGGTGGTGTCCAGGTGAATGTGCGGTTCCACAAACGGCGGAATGATCAATCCGCCCTGGGCATCGAGTACGTCGGCCGGGCCGGTGGCGGTCGTGGGTGAGTCCCGCCCGGTTTGCGGGGTGATCGATGCGATGACGCCTTCGTGAACAGCAAGTTGCCAAAGGCCCTCTTGTTCGGGCAGGCGGGCATTAGTCAGCAGCATGGAGCGTCTCCTGTGAACGGGGGGTGAACAGCGGATTGAGGATCAGGTAGGCGACAAACGCACCGACCACGGCATTCAGGGGAACGATGCCGGGGATCCAGTGCCCGCAGGCAACACCAATGGCCACGCAGGCGATGGCCACCCAGCGTATCGTGGCGAATTGCGTAGCGGTGAAGTCGGCGTAGCGGGCGCGGCGTGTCAGGAAGTCGGCAATAATGACCCCGCCCACCGGCGGAATGGCGGCCGACAGAAAGGTCAGCCATCCCACAAAATTGTTATAGAGCCACAGGGCGCTGAGGGTTCCGATGGTGCCGTTCACCATGGACAACACACGGCTGGACAAGCCAGTAATATTCGAGAACCCCAGGCCCGAGGCATACAGGGCATTGTCGTTGGTCGTCCAGATATTCAGGCCGAGCACAATAATGGCGGGTATCAGCAGCCCTTGGGCGATCATGACGTCGCTGATGTCAGCCTGGCCGACGGCGGCGGCGCCGGCGGCGCCGAATACGAACATGAGCGAATTGCCAATGAAGAACGCCACCAGGGCGATCAGTACGGCGGTGCGTGCACTGCGGCCGAAACGCACGAAATCGGCGGTCAAGGTGCCCGCGCTGATGAAAGAACCCACCACCAGCGTAATGGCCGTGGGAAGGGTGAGCGGATCGCTGGGCACCAGTTGTTGCCACATGGCCATTCCGCCGTGTTGTTCAATGGCCAGGGCCACGGAATAGCTGCCCAGAACCAGAATGGCCGGCACGGCAACCGCCGACAGCACGGTCAGGCCGGCAATGCCGAAATACACCGTAAGCGTCATGAGGGCACCCGATGCCACGATGAGCAGGTTGGTGTCCCAGCTGGTGGCTTTGGCCACGGGAATGGCGAACATGGCCACACCGACGCCAAACCAGCCTACCTGGGTTCCCCCAAGCAGCAGCGACGGCAGCCAGGAGCCTTTGGCGCCGAAAGAGTAGCGCGCCAGCAGGTGGGTCGACAAGCCGGTGCGCGCACCGATATACCCCAGTGTGGCGGTGTAGACCCCCAGCATCAGGTTGCCCGCCAGTACGGCCAGGAAAAAATCATGCAGCGCAAGGCCGGTACCCAGGCGCCCGCCTGTCCACATGCTGGCGGAAAAAAAGGTGAGGCCGAGCATGACGGCGCTGAGCGCGAGTGCGTTTTTTCGGGCGTGGCGGGGAACAGGTTCCTGACTGTAGTTGGCGTCTTGTTGCATGAGGAAAACGGGAAAAGCGGTTTATTAAGGGGTAGGGGATGAATCGGGCGCCGAGCTTACCACAGGGGATGCCGGCGAGGAGGACTGGGCGGCATGACTGTAGTGGCAGATGCGCCAGACATGATGCCCGCTGCGCGCCAGCCAGCGAAAGGCGTCGGTCAGCCGCAGCGAGCTGCCCGCGTTGGCGCCAAACCCTTCCTCTTTCAGCACCTGGTTGCGAACCTGGTGGGCCATGGTGTCCAGTTCGGCGGCATGATTGGCCAATTCGGCCACCGTTGCCGCTTGCAAACGCAAGGGGTCGGGCGGCTGCGCCAGCGCCAGCATGGCATTGATGCCGTTCAGTGCCCATACGAAGGTTCGGTTCGAGAAGTCGATGGGGGCGGTGTCCAGATGTTCCAGGCGATTGCACAGGCGATAGGCGTGATCGATGGCGTGCAGCAGATCACTGCGCTGATCGTTCTGGGCCGTGTGGTCAGGCGGTACCTGAATGCGTGTCAGAAAATTGTAGGTGTAATCGAGTGCCGCCCGTATTTCGACGATGGTGCTGTTCACCACGGGCGAATAGCCCGATGCCAGTACCTGGCGAAATGCGTCGAACAGTTGGTGATTGATGGCGTGCAGGGCCCGTTGCGCCGCTTCCAGAGCCACCGGTTCCAGCGCCAGCAGACTGTCGTCAAGGTGCGAAACCAGCGGTTCGCCGCGCTCGGGTAGCAGCCGGGTGAGCACGTTGGCAAAGGCGCCGGTGAACGGTAACACCACGGCAACACCAATACCGATGAACAAGGTGTGAAACGCGGCCAGGCTCAGGGCTCCGGGGCTTAGTCCGGCATATTGGTTCAGGTAGTCTACGGCATGAATCAGCACCGGCAACAGCACGATGGCGATCACCCCGGCCACCAGATTGAACAAAATATGCGCCAGGGCCGTTCGTTTGGCGGCGGTTGTGCCGCCTATGGTCACCAACGCGCCGGTAATGGTTGTACCGATCGCGGCCCCCACAACCAGTGCGGCAGCCTGATCAAAGCTGATCGCCGTTGCGTGGTAGGCGGCCAGCGTCGTTGCAATGGCTGCGGTGGACGATTGCATGATGGTGGTCATGATCAGGCCCACCAGCATGACCAGAAAATAGGCGCCGATACCGCCGTGGGGCAGGTTGGCCATGCTGTAGTGCTGGGCCAGGCCCTGCATGCCTTGTTGCAGCGTATCCAGGCCCAGAAAGATCAGCCCGAACCCGCTCAGCGCAAGACCCAGGTCGGTGGCGCGGCCCCGGCCCAACAGCTTGAGCAGGGCGCCGATACCGATGAGCGGCAGCGTGTAGAAGCCCAGGCTGATTTTCAGCCCCAGGCCGGCGACAATCCACCCGGTGGCGGTGTTCCCCAGGCTGGCTCCGATCACCACGCCGATGGCCTGCGAGAACGTGATCAGGCCAGCGCTGACAAAACCGATCAGTGTGACGGTGGTGGCGCTGGACGACTGTACCAGCGCAGTGGCCAGCGTGCCCGACAGGAAGGCTTTGAATGGCGTTCCTGTGAACCGTATCAGCGCGCGTCGCAGTGCGGCACCGGCAACCGCAATCAGCCCGTCGGCCAATAGCTTCATACCTGTTAAAAACAGGCCCAACCCGCCCAGCGCGGGAAAAAGAATGTCAACCATAGATTACCGATGCCAGGAAATTGCGTGCGCCCATGATAACCGGAGCGCGACAAACCCCGGTGCCAGGGATTATCATCGCGTGTAGTCTCATCCGAACAATCCGCAAGGCGACGCTGATCGCATCAGGAGATCCCCATGAGCGCCAAAGAATCTGTTCTCAGCTATTCTGTCGGGGCGCCGGCAACGCTCCATCGCTGGGCGGCGGGTGGTGCGCGCCGGCGCGTCTGGTCGATCACCTGTCTTTATGCGCTGGTGTCGGTGCTGTGGATCTATTTTTCCGATCAATTGCTGGCCCTGCTGGCGGTCGATACGGAAACGATCACGCGCTGGAGCGTCTACAAGGGCTGGGCGTTCGTGCTGGTGACCTCGGGGCTGTTGCTGTGGCTGATCTCGCGGGCGTACGGTGCTCTTGAAAAAGCCTGGTTCGAACTTCATACGCTGAACGAAACCCTGGAGCAACGGGTGGCGGAACGTACCCTGGAGCTTCAGCAAGCCGTCACGCGTGCCGAATCGGCCGATCGCCTGAAGTCGGCGTTTCTTGCCACCATGTCGCATGAATTGCGTACTCCCCTGAATTCCATCATCGGGTTCACCGGCATTGTGCTGCAGGGCCTGGCCGGGCCGCTGACCGACGAGCAACGCAAGCAACTGGGTATGGTGCGCAACAGCGCGCGCCATCTGCTGGATCTTATCAACGATGTTCTCGACCTTTCAAAAATCGAGGCCGGGCAGTTGCCCGTCAAAACCGAGACCTTTGATGTTGCGCAAGTTATCCAGCAGGCCGTTGCGTCGGTGCAACCCATGGCGTTGTCAAAAGGGCTTACCCTGACGGCAACGCTGGATCCGCGGCTGGGGTTCATGGATTCCGACCGCCGCCGTGTGGGCCAGATCGTTCTGAATTTACTGAACAACGCCATCAAGTTCACCGACCAGGGCAGCGTCACGCTGCATGCCGTCCGGTTGCCGGTCGATGCGGGCCCGGCGATGCTGGAAATCGCTGTTGCCGACACCGGCATCGGCATGAAAGAGGAAGATATGAGCCGGCTTTTCCAACCATTCAGCCAGGTCGACAGCGGCCTGACACGCCACTACGAGGGTTCGGGGCTGGGCCTGGCCATCTGCCGTCGGCTGGCCTCGCTGCTGGGGGGCATCATTACCGCGCAAAGTGTCTGGAAGCAGGGAAGCGTTTTCACCGTGCGGTTGCCCGTGGAGCTTGAATCGTCATGACAACACCCGGTCTCGATATTCTTATCATTGAAGATAACGAGCAGAATCGTTACCTGCTCACCTTCCTGCTTGAGAAGCAAGGCCACCGCGTTCGTGTGGCGCACGACGGCCTGACCGGCATCCGGCTGGCCGAGCTTATGCCGCCCCACCTGGTGTTGCTGGATATCCAGCTGCCCACCATGCACGGCTACGATGTCGCCCGTGCGCTGCGTGCCCTGCCCACCGTGGCGCGCACCCCCATCGTGGCCGTCACGTCGTATGCCATGCCCGGCGACCGCGAAAAAGCGCTGGCGGCCGGTTGCGATGGCTACATTGAAAAGCCCATCGACCCCGACACGTTTGTCGATCAGGTGCACGCTTATTGTCGGCCGTCATCCGGAACGCCCGGAGACAACGCATGACCCGTGTGCTGGTGGTCGACGATAACGAGACCAACCGTTATTACCTGCATTCGCTGCTGCAGGCCAATGGCTACGATGTCAGCCTGGCCGGCGACGGCAGGCAGGCCCTTGCCCTGGCGCATGAGCAGCCGCCGGCGCTGGTGGTTTCCGACCTTCTCATGCCCGTCATGGACGGGTATTCCTTGTTGCGGGAATGGAAAAATGACACCACCCTGCAACGCATTCCGTTTGTGGTGTACACGGCCACGTATACCGAGCCCGAAGACGAAGCCCTGGCCCGAGACCTGGGTGCCGACGATTTTTTGCTCAAACCCACCGAGTCCGCCCTGTTGCTCCAGCGTTTGCGTCAGGTGCTGGAACAGCCGGCGCGGCAGGTGTTGCTCGATCCACATCAGTCGGAACACGCGCGCCAGCACGATCGTGACATTTTCCAGAGCTACAGCCAGACACTGGTTCGCAAGCTCGAAGAGCGCTCGCGCCTGCTTGAACAGGCCAACCGTACGCTGGAGCGAGACATTGCACGCCGTAAAGAAGCCGAGGCCGCTCTGCGGCGCAGCGAAGAGCGTTTTCGTCTGGTGGCCCAGGCAACCACCGATGCGGCGTGGGATCTCGATTTGCAAAGCGGCTTGCGGTGGTGGGGCGAGGGTGTTGCTCGCGTGTTTGGGCATGTCGTGCCGTCCGGCGAAAACGGCGATCGGGAGTGGAAGTCCTGGATACACCCCGACGACCGCGACGATGTCATACGGTCGCGGGCGCACGCCATGCGCAAAGGGGGTACCTGGCTGTGTACTTACCGTCTGCAGCGCGGAACAGGCAACTGGGCTCATGTCGAGGATCGCGGCCACGTGCTGTTGAATGACCGGGGCCAGGCGGTGCGCATGGTGGGCGGTCTGAACGACATTACCGAGAAAGTGGCGTTGCAGGAGCAGTTGGGGCGATCGCAGCGGCTTGAGGCGGTTGGCCAGTTGACGGGCGGGGTGGCCCACGACTTCAACAATCTGCTCACGGTGGTGCTGGGAAATGCCCAGGTGCTGTCCGAGCTGCTGGCGGACCGGCCCGATGTGCAATCGGTGATCGCGTTGATCACCCGGGCCGCCGACAGGGGCGCCCAGTTGACTCGCCAGTTGCTGGCATTTGCCAGTCGTCAGATGCTGTCCCCCCGGCCCGTGCATCTGCATGCGCTCGTGAAAGATATGCTGCCGCTGCTGCAAAGCGCGGCCGGTAGCGGGGTCACGTTGTCCTTCCAGGGAAATGAAGAGCTACCGGTTGTGGAAATCGATGCCGTACAACTGGAAAGCGCCCTGGTCAACCTGGTGGTCAATGCCCGCGATGCCATGAACGGTGTGGGGGATATTCGCCTGATCTTGAAGAAACACGCGGTCGAGAACGGGGTAGAGTCCTTCGGACAAGCCATTCGCCCGGGCGATTATGTGGCGATTCAGGTTGCCGATACCGGGCCGGGTATCGCGCCCGAGCACCTGAACCATATTTTTGAACCGTTTTATACCACCAAAGCCGTGGGTGCCGGTTCGGGGCTGGGCCTGCCCATGGTGTACGGTTTTATGCGCCAGTCGGGTGGTTTTGTGCTGGTCGGCGCGGCGCCGGAGCAGGGCGCCCAGTTCATTCTGGGGTTTCCGGCGGCGCGTGACAGCACGCAGCTTGCACCCGCGCTGGTGCCGCCCGTTGAAGTACAGCGGGGCAGGGGCGAAATAATTCTGGTGGTTGAAGATGACGAACCCGTGCGTGATGTCGTGCGCGGCCAGCTGGAATCGTTGGGGTATCAGGTGATTCCGGCAGGCTCGGCGCACGCCGCGCTCGATTGCCTGGCATCGGGCCGTACCGTGCATCTGCTGCTTACCGATATGCTCATGGCCGGCACGACCGGTCTGGAACTGGCCACGCAGGCACGCCGGCTGCGGCCCGGCCTGCCGGTGTTGTATTCCACCGGCTATCAGGGGCATGTCGATGTCGATCTGCTGAAAGACGCCCGGGCCAGTGTTCTGCAAAAGCCTTATCGCCGCGACGAGCTGGCGCGCGAAGTGCGCTACTTGCTGGACACCGCCTGAGCCGGCGTTACGAGGCGTACGCGTACCACAGGCCGGCCACAACCACGACTGCCACGGTTGCCCAGCCCAGCCGGTCAACGTAGCGTTGCAGGCCGGCTTCCATGCGCGCACCGCCCCACGCCATCAGGCCGGCCACAAGAAAGAACCGCAGGCCTCGCCCGATCAGCGACGCGAGGATGAACGGTAAAAATGCCATGGCCACCGCTCCCCCGGCAATGGTGAATACCTTGTACGGAATGGGAGAAAATCCGGCAATGAAAATGGCCCAGAATCCGTAGGTATCAAACCACTGCATGGCGGTCTGGTAGGCCGGCCAGTAACTGCTGCCTTGCAGCCAGGGCAAAATGGCATCAAGGGCAAACAGCCCAATGAAATACCCCAGCACACCGCCGGCGACGGACGCCAGTGTGGTGAGCAGCGCCAGCCACCACGCCCGGTCGGGGCGGGCCAGGCTCATGGGGGCAAGCATGACGTCGGGGGGGACCGGGAAAAAAGATGACTCGGCAAAACTCATGGCCGCCAGATACCACGGGGCGCGCGGATGCCGCGCCCATGCCATGGCGCGCAGATAAAGCGGGGAAAATAACTTCATGATGGAAGGCTTCAGTGAGAAGTGGTCGGCGACGCGTTGTGCGAGTCTGCAGGGGTGTCAGCGTTGTTTTCAAGCGGCGAAGCCAGTACCTTGTCGATCCGGTTGCCGTCCAGGTCGACAATTTCAAACTGCCAGCCTTCCCACTGGGTAATTTCGCCGGTTTGCGGCACCTTGCCGATCAGCCACATCATCATGCCGCTTAGCGTGTGATAGCGGCCCCGGCTTTCTTCGGGCACGGCTTTCAGGCCGAGCCGGTCTTTCAGCTCGGGAATCGGAATAAGGCCGTCCAGCAGCCATGAGCCGTCGTCGCGCTGCACCGCCCAGACGTCTTCGGGATCGCGGGGCTTGAATTCACCGGCCAGCGCCTCAAGAAGGTCTTGCAGGGTGATCAGGCCCAGCACTTCGCCGTATTCGTCCACCACGAACACCATTTGCACGCCAGATTCCCGGAACTGGTCGAGCAATTTCATGCCGGTGAGGGATTCGGGCACGTACACCGCAGGCAACAGGTAGTCACGAATGTCGCCGATATCGGTTTTCAGGTGCTGCTGCAGCAGACGCTTTGCCGTAATGACCCCCAGCACGTCGTGCATGCCCCCCTGGCAGACCGGGAAGCGGGAGTGGTCGGAGGCAATAAGGTCATTCAGGCTGGATTCGAGGGGCTCATTGATGTCCAGGTATACGATTTCGCTGCGCGGTGTCATCAGCGAAGCGATCTGGCGGTCGTCGAGCCGGAACACATTGCGCACCATTTCATGCTCCTGCTTTTCAATGACCCCCGATTGCGAGCCTTCGATCAGCATGGCATGAATGTCTTCTTCGGTAAGGTTGGCACTGCTGAGTTCCTTCTTGCCCAGCAATCGCAAGATGGTGTCGGTGGACACGGAAAGCAGATACACGAACGGGCGCGACAAAACGGCCAGCCATGCAATGGGGCGTGCCATCAGGCGGGCAATGCCTTCCGCGTTGAACTGGGCAATACGCTTGGGGACCAGTTCGCCCACCACAATGGAAAAGTACGTGATGCTGACCACCACCAGAGTGGTGGCAACGATCGAACTGGTGCGCTGGGCCATGCCCGTTTCCTGCAGGAACAGGGCAACCGGGCCGGCCAGTGCCGCTTCACCCACGATACCGTTCAAAATACCGATGGCCGTAATACCGATTTGCACGGTTGACAGGAACTGGGTGGGTTCCTCACCCAGACGCATGGCAATAATGGCAGACTTGTCTCCTTCATCGGCCAGGCGCTGCAGGCGGCTTTTGCGCGCGGTGACCAGGGCGATTTCCGACATGGCGAAAACGCCATTGAGCAGAATCAGGAAGATGAGTAAGGCAACGTCCAAGAAGTTCTCCGTAGAAAGGCCCGTGCCGGGCGTCGTGACGACATCCGGGTTTGTGGGCAATCCCTCTATATTACGTCACTTGGATGGGGCGAACATAAGCCGTACTGTTTAACGCGGCGCATTCAGCGCATCGAGAGTACGAATGACGGCGTCGGGTGCGGCGCCTGACGGCAAGGTGTCGGAAGCCGGGCGGGTGGGTGCAATGGCGGGTCGCACCGGATTGCCCAGCGGCACCAGGGCATCGGCGGCCAGATCAGCGGTGATGATCTGCCATTCGCCCCGGCCGGCGCGCATGGCGGTGTAGCGCCCCGACGTGGCTTGCCCCCGTTCCATGACGGACAAGACGAAGGGGCGCATAACCTGCCCCTGCCGGATCTCGACATTGTCGGCTTGCACGGCAAACTGCAGGCCGGTCTGGGGGTTGTTCCAGCCGGTCGTTTGTCCGGTCGGTGTGTTTTCCAGGGCGCTTTCCAGCAGGTGCTCATCGTTGGGCGCAAGCAGGGCGAACGGGTTGCGGGGGTTGCCCAGTGCGGCCCGGGCGTGTGCAGAAGTGGAGGAGGGCGCATAGCCGCTGTCCGGGCGCAGTCGCAGGCTGATCGTTGAGGGTTCCAGCGTGTAGGCAGCGCCCGAGCTTTCCATGGCTGCCTTGCTGGACATGCCGCTTTGCATGGCCCAGCCGGCGTTCTTGAAGGTCTGGGCCGATTGCAGGCCCGAGTTGATGACCGAAAGCAGGACATCGGTGGTGCGGTACTGGCGCCGCACTTCCACATCTTGCGTTTCGTAGCCGGGCAAGGTGAGGGTGACAATATGGTCGCGGTTCCGGTCGAGGTCGAGGGCGCAGGGTGTAGTGCAGCGGTCGCCGGCATCGTTTTGCGCAGTCGCTCCGGCGGGCTGCGAGGAAATGGGAACGCGCTGCTGCAGCACGGTGGTGGCGCAGCCGCTTAGGGTCAGTGCGGCGAGGGCGGAAAGAGCAAGTCGCAATGAGGGCATGATGTGTCGTCCGGTCGAAAGAAAGAAGGCCAGGGTTGCGCTGTAGTGTCGACCGACTTGCGTATGGCGTCAAGAGACGTCGTGGCGATGTCATGCGCATGCATTATCATCATGCGAAAGTAAACAAGGGGAAAAACACCGTGAAAGCGGACACGAATAGCCGGAATAGCGCGCAATCGGCGTGGCAGGTGTTTCTTGTATTTCTGCGTCTGGGGCTGACGTCCTTCGGCGGGCCGGTGGCACACCTGGGTTATTTTCGTACTGAATTTGTCATCCGGCGTGCCTGGCTGTCGGAACAGTCGTATGCCGATCTGGTGGCGCTGTGCCAGTTTCTTCCCGGCCCGGCCAGCAGTCAGGTGGGTATGGCGGTGGGGTACGCCCGTGCCGGCTATACAGGCTTGGCCGCCGCCTGGCTGGGCTTTACATTGCCATCGGCCGTGTTGCTGATACTTTTCGCGTTGGGTGTGTCAACCTGGACGTCAGTGTTCACGCCCGGGCTGCTGCACGGCTTGAAGCTGGTGGCGGTGGCGGTGGTGGCCCAGGCGGTTTGGGGCATGGCGCGCAATCTGTGTCAAGGGCGTGCACATGTCACTCTGATGGCGCTGGTTGCCGGATGGACCTTGCTTGTGCCGGCGGCATGGGCCCAGGTGGCCGCCATGCTGTTTGCCGCCCTGGTGGGGGTTGCACTCTTTCACGGTCAGGTCCGGCAAGCCGGCGACCCGATACCCCTTGGTCTGTCGCGCCGTGCCGGTCTCTTCTGGGGCGGCTTGTTCCTGTTGCTGCTGATCGGGTTGCCCTGGCTGGCGGCGGCAACGTCTTCCCCCATGCTGGCCTGGCTTGACGTTTTCTATCGCGCCGGGTCGCTGGTGTTCGGGGGCGGGCATGTGGTGCTGCCGTTGTTGCAGGCCGAGGTCGTGCCTGCCGGGTGGGTGGGCAACGATGCGTTTCTGGCCGGCTACGGGGCGGCCCAGGCGGTTCCGGGGCCTTTGTTTACGTTTGCCGCGTTTTTGGGGGCGGCGTCCACCGGACCGGCGTCGGGATGGTCAGGAGGTCTCCTGGCGACGCTGGCCATATTTCTGCCTTCTTTCTTTCTGGTTCTGGCCGCCTTGCCGTTCTGGTCGGTCTGGCGGGAAAATAGCCGGGTACAGGCCGCCCTGGCCGGGGTGAACTGCGGGGTGGTCGGGTTGCTGGTGGCCGCGTTGTACAACCCTGTCTGGGTCAGTGCCATACACGCACCCGGCCACGTGGCGCTGGCGCTGGCGGCCTGGGTCGCCCTGGTGTTCTGGAATCTTCCTGCGTGGCTCGTGGTGGCTGCGGGGGCAATGTCGGGATGGGTTCTGTTGTCATGATGAGCGACGATCTGCTTTACGTGCTTTACCTGCTGGCTATTACGGCCGAAGCCATGACGGCGGCGCTGGCGGCCGGGCGACGGCGCATGGATTGGGTTGGCGTGTGCCTGCTGGCGGCGGTGACGGCCCTTGGAGGCGGCTCGGTGCGCGACGTGCTGCTGGGGCACTACCCGCTCACGTGGGTGCGCCACCCCGAACTGTTGCTCGTAACCTCGGTAGCCGCGTTGTTCACCGTGGCGCTGGCCCGCTTTGTGCACCACCTGAAGTCGGTGTTTCTGGTGCTCGACGCCGTAGGGCTGGTGGTGTTCACCATTATTGGCTGCAACATTGCGATCGCGCTCGAGTTGCCGGTGATCGTGGTGATAGTGTCGGGCATGATCACCGGCTGCATGGGGGGGGTGCTGCGCGATGTGCTGTGCAACGATGTGCCCTTGCTGTTTCGTGCCGAACTGTATGCCAGTGTGTCGATCGTGGCAGGGGTGATCTACGTGGTGGGAACGCGTATGGGCTGGCCGCATGATCCCGTCTTGTATGCGGCGATGCTGATCGGGTTGGCATTGCGGCTGCTGGCGTTACGATTCAACTGGCATATGCCGAAATTTGTGTATACCCGCGATTTGCACTGATACCCCCGCCGCCTGCCGTGTCAGCGGGCGGCCATCTCGAACGAGCTTCCGCCTGCAGCCGGCGGGGCCGGTGTGGTGATGTCCAGTCGCCAGCCACTGCCGTCGTAGGCAAAGAGCGCATAACGCTGCTCCTGCCCCTGGATACGGGCGGCGGCATATACACGGCCTGCCCGTGCCAGCATCGAAGGCCCCGATGCCAGGGCCGGTGCGGTCTCGGTTGTGACCGCCCGGCCGTTATGCAGCAGCCACAGGCGATGGCTGGTGCTTTCCAGAACACCGGTGACGGTGGTGCCGTCAGGGGCGCTGGCCAGGCCGGGCCGGCCTGAAAAGCGCACGCCCAGGTTTTCCGCCGTCGACCAGGGCGACAACGGGTCGGTCGTTTGTTGCCGCAGGCGGTGCAGCTGCCCGGTTCGTGACTCGCGGAAATACAGTTCCAGCCGGCCTTGCCCGTTCCGGATGGCGGCCAGTCCGCCGCTGCTTGGCGGTGACGGCAGGCGGGTCCATACGGCCTTGCCCTGGCGTACAGGCAGATAAATGGCGAACAATTGCCCTTTCTGGTCTTGTGCAAATGCTACTGGCTCGTTGCGGGCGTCGGCGGCAATGGCCAGTTCGTTTTGCACTTCGGGAAGGTCGGGCAGGGGCTGCCACGCGGGCCATTCCTGATGGGCGGCTTCCTTGCTTGTCCAGTAGAGTCGCTGGTCAAGGCCGAAGCCAATGGCACTGGCCCCTCCGCTGGAAACCACGGCGGGTGTGGCAATAACCCGCGCGCCGGGCAGGGGTTGCCACTGTGCGCGTGCCGCCTGGGGGGCGAGTTCGGTCACCCAGACCCGTCCCAGGGTATCGCGCGTCATGATGCCGGGCCGGTTGCCGGTATCTTGGAACATCGTGGCAGGGTCACCGATCCGTCCGCCCAACGACTGCCAGGTACCGCGAGCGCTGTCCCACAGATTGACAGCATCGTTGTCTTCGCCGGTGGCGGCAAGGACAACGGCTCCGGCCGATAGATCCGACGCCGCCAAGGCCGGCGGCGAGGCATTGTTATCGGTGTAGTACGTGCGTTGCACCCATAGGGCCGCCGGGCC
This sequence comes from Burkholderiaceae bacterium, assembly GCA_050252075.1. Taxonomy (GTDB): domain Bacteria; phylum Pseudomonadota; class Gammaproteobacteria; order Burkholderiales; family Burkholderiaceae_B; genus JAAYGT01. Next base: position 46,012 of record JBFWLP010000007.1, read on the forward strand.
CAACGGTTCCTTGCAACCTTGCGGTCCGGCGCAGTAGCGGTAGTCGTGCCAGGCATAGTGCTGGAAGGCGCGGGTTTTGCCGGCAATTTCCAGCCCGCCCAGATTCGCCGCCCGCTCCTGGCTGGGATAGTCCAGGTAGCCGACGGCCGCCCGGTTGCCCGATACCGCGCGCAAGGCGTCGCGTACCAGCTTAGCGCTGGCAATGTGGTCCGGATGGCTATGTCCGGCGCAGCGCCAGCACAACTGTGTATAGGGAACGCTGATGGTGTCGTCCAGATACCGTACGGTGGTGGGCTGATAGGCCCGGATAATGTCGGCAAGCGTTTTTACCAGCGAGGTTCGCGTGTACGTTTGCGTTTTCGGGCCCAGCGTTTCCACCGTCTTGCCGTTGAACGCTTCCGCCTGGCTCAAGGGCGTCAGGCTTCCCCAGCCCGGGCCCAGCCAGGGATCTTTCAGTCGCAGATGCCACAGTTGCAGACGCGGGTGGGCGGCCAGCGAAAACTGGGCAATGTCATAGTGGTTCACAACGATGGTCGTTGCGACCCAGTGATCCGGTGCCTGGGCAATGTGCGCGTAGGCCGCCTGCACGCCGCGCTCGCGACCGGCCATATAGCCTTCGCCCTCACCGCGGTCGCTCGCTGTCAGATACACCACGCGCACGCAGCCCCCCAGGGCGATCGTGTCGGCAATATCGGGGTTCATGAACAGCAGGTCATCGTCCTGGTGGGCGACAACGATCAGGTCTCTTGATGCACTGCATTCCGGGGGAGGCGCACCGGCTACAGAGGCCGCGTGCGCAGGGCCTGCCGGCAGGACCGGAATAATCATGGCCCAGCACATGAGCCACCTTGCAAAGTCGTGGCGGAAACGAAACAGCACGCGAAGCATCATCGGCATCCCCTTGGTCCCGACAGCGATTTTAGAGCCAAAGACTAGGATTTTTACTCTGACCCCGCTACGCTTGAGATTGGGGTCAGAGCAAAATCGGGGTCAGAGCAAATCACGGGGGAACGTAGTGGCGGATAAATCGGTTGTGGTGGTGGGCGGGGGCGTTAGCGGGGCGTCGTTCGCATTGCAGTTAAGCCGGGCAAGCGCGCAATGCGTGGCCATTCATATTGTCGAGCCTGCGCCCCGCGTGGGCCCCGGCCTGGCCTATTCCACGACAGATCCCGATCACCGCCTGAACGGCACACTCGACTCGCATGTGCTGGATCCGGCCCGGCTGACCGAACTGCGCACGTGGTGCCACGACAACGGTATTCTGAGTGCCGATCCCGAGGCGCAGCTGCCCAGCGGTGCCACGTTCATCCGGCGCCATGATTTCGGACGTTACGTGGCCGACCAGATTCAACGTAACGCGGTGAACCCGCACACGGGAACAACCATTACCCATTGCCGCGATACCGCCGTGCAGTGGAAGCCGTCGACGGCACACCCGGCCGGCACCGTTCTGCTGGCAAGCGGCCGCCGCTTGCCGGCTGATGTCGTGGTTGTGGCGACCGGAAACCCGCTGCCACGGTTGCAGCACCCATTTGTTCCGGAGCATCTGGCCAACCCGCGCATTATTGCCAATCCTTTGAACGGCCTGGCACTGCAGGGTGTGCCGCTGGATGCTCGCGTTCTGGTGGTGGGAACCGGGCTGACGGCTCTTGATGTGCTGTCCACGCTGGTTCGTCGAGCTCATACCGGGCCAATACTGGCGGTATCCCGTCGTGGATTGCGACCCCGGCCACAGCCACCCGAAGTGCTGGGCCCGGCCCCCATGCCACCTAGAACTTCCGGGCCGACGCCGCTTGAGCAGGTCATGGCGCCCATACCGCCGTTCGTACAGGCGCTGGGCGACACCTATAGCATGGCCGGCTTGTATGGTGCATTGCGGAGCCAGATACGCCGCGATTCCGCACAAGGTAAAACATGGCATGCGGCGTTCGATCTGTTCCGTGATGCGGTCTGGCGTATCTGGCCGCGAGTGCCGTTGGCGGAAAAACAGAAATTTCTGCGACGAATGCGTACGTGGTACGACGTGCATCGTTTCCGGTCACCCCCTCATAACGATGCGCTCGTTCAGCGGGCGCAATACTGCGGAACGATTCAGTTTGTGCGGGCCCGGCTAACGCAGGTGGCGGCTGATCCGGATGGCGGGCCCGTTCAGGTGGCGCTGACGGCCAACGGCGCAATCACACGCTCCGCTTTTGATCTTGTCATCAATTGCACCGGGCTCGATGCCGGCAACGACCACCGGCAAAATCCGTTCTTGCAATCGGCGCAGGCGCAAGGGCTGCTGGTAACGGATCCCACCGGGCTGGGGTTCCATGTGGATGCGTCTTGCCGGGCGATATCGGCAACCGGGCAGGCTTGCCCGCACGTACGAGTGATTGGCCCGCCTACGCTGGGGGCGCATGGCGATTCCCAGGGGGTGCGGTTTATTGCGGTCCAGATTTACCGCATGTTGCCCGATGTGTTGGGCACCTTGTCGGGTCAGGCCTTTGCGGGCAGGGATAATTCGTTGGCCGATGCCGCTGCCCGGAACAAGGGCTTGCCGAAAAAATAACCTTGCATCAGTGAAATGCCCAGGTCATGCAAACAAGAGTATTCGTCGTGCGTTTCCACCCCTTCCGCAATGACGCGCAGGGATAGCTCTTCCCCCATGCGGGCGATGGCGCGTACTATGGACTGGCGTGACGCGCTGGTGTGTATGTTGCGTATCAGGCCCATATCCAGCTTGACGATGTCGGGCTGGAAATCGGCCAGCAGATTCAGCCCGGCAAAGCCTGCGCCGAAATCATCGATGGCGGTCAGAAAGCCGATTTTCCGGTATTCCTGTAAAACCTGCGACAGCCATCGGCCATCATCGACGCGCTCGCCCTCAACGGTTTCAAAAATAATGCGTTCGATGGGGAAGTTGTAGTCCCGGGCCGCCTGCAGTGTGGTGCGTATGCACAGTTCCGGACGGTAGATGGCATTGGGCATGAAATTGATGGACAAGCGGGTGGGCAGGCCGATTTCAGAGGCAGTTTTAATGGCCTTCACGCGGCACGACTGATCAAAACGGTAGCGGTTTTCCTCGTTGACTTTTGACAGCACCGAATAGGCCGACTCGCCCGCCGGGCCTCGTACCAGCGCTTCATGCGCGAACAGATCGCCCGACTGGCAGTCTACGATGGGCTGATAGGCATAGTCGAAATCGAAATCAAGCCCCTGGGCATCGCGGCACTGATTGCAAGTGGTTGGGGTGGAGTGCGCCGGGGCGTGGGAGAGTATCGACATAGTTATTATTCGGGAGCAAGGGTTGACCACACGGCGGTGCGGGGCAAAGGTAGCAACTACCTTAGCACGGCACACCGCCCTGTGGTCAATGCCTGACTTCCGATTGGGTCGATTACGTTGTTTACACTCGACGCGTGTAATCCCGTAGGTGAACCAGATTACGCTTTGATGTAAATGAAGGGATGGTGCAGCCCGGTGCCAGAATCAGTTTCTGCCGTCCCGCCTGGGTCAGGGCGTCGTCGACCTCGGCCTCGATATCCGGCAAGCTGCGCTCCTGGATCTTGGTTTCGTCGATACCGCCCATCAGGCATTTATCGGTAAGCCCCCGCAATTGCGTCAGCGACGGGTTGCTGGACAAGCGGTCCGATACGCTGAGCACTTCGCAGGGGTAATCCCATACCCTGTCCATCTCAAGGTGATCGCCGTGTACGTGAAGCACGCGCACCATGCCCTCGGCCGCTTCAAGCACGCGTATGGCAAACGGCTTCTGGAAGGTTTCGTGCCTTTCCGGGGTGACGCCGCGGGGGCGTCCGTGAGGAATGGCGCCGTTGATCGACAGGAACAAGCCGTCGATCCCCATGGATTTGACCGCTCGCACGTAGTTGCACGTGGTTTCGGTGACGGCATCAATGGCTTCCAGAGCGGCATCGGTATGGCTGAAAAAGTTTTCAGCCTGGCTGAAGCCCACGTTACGCACAATTTGCTGGTAAGGCTCGAAAACCGTTTCCAGCATGGGAAGATCGGGGCCCAGTTCACGCTGCAACAGGCGCAGGACATTGAACTGGGTGTCAAAGGCCGGCTCGTCGAGCCCCAGACGCCCGTAGGCCCGGATACTGGATGCCGAGTCCAGTGTGCGGACACCATCGGGTACCGGGTAACGGTAATCGTTCATGACCTTGAGCACGTCCCAGTCGTACGCGTGAATGAACTGGGCGTGCAGATCGGCGGTGCGTGCCGCGTCAAGGTGGTCCGACTGAAAGTGCACCCAGGCGGTAACGGGTGGACGATCGATCTCGGAGCCCGCGACGGCGGCAGCCAGACGTTGTTTCTTGTTCATTGGCTACCTTTGTTACTTACTGGGGCTGAACGCCGGCGTCACGCAGCAGTTTGGCGACACTGTCTACGGCATTGCGAAGATCTTTGTCGTAGTCTTGCGGGGCGGCGCTGGTATTAACGTACATGGCACGGCTGGCCAGTGTCTTTTGCACTTCGGGGTCGCTCATGGCCTTGGTAACTTCGGCGTGCAGACGGTTCTTCACGGCATCGGGCGTTTTGGCGGGTACGGCCAGACCGATACGGGTTGCAAAGTTGTACTGCGGCACGCCTGCTTCAGCCGGTGTGGGCACGTCGGGCAACAGGTCCAGGCGCTCTTTGCCGGTCACTGCCAGCGGGCGCAGCTTGCCTTCTTTGATCTGTGGCAGCGGTGTTTGCGGAAGGTCGAACATGACGCTGATGCGCCCGGCAACCAGATCAACGATGGCCTGCGATGCCCCTTTGTAGGGAACGTGTGTCATATCAATGCCGGTGTCGGCGGCGAACTTGGCGCCTGCAAGGTGCAAGGTATTGCCCAGGCCCGCCGAACCGTAGGTGACGACACCCGGATTGGCTTTGGCGTATGCGACGAATTCAGACAGTGTTTTGGCCGGGAAATCAGGATGAACCGATATGACCAGGGGTGATTGCACCAGGTTGGTGATGCCGGCAAAAGAATTCACCGGGTCGTAAGGCAGGTTCTTGTTCAGCGCCACCAGCGAGGCGTTGGTCATTTCACCGATCAGGTAGACGGTGTAGCCGTCGGGGTTGGAGCGTGCCACGTATTCACCGCCGATCACGGTGCTGCCGCCGGGACGGTTGTCCACAATGACGTTGTGCTGCATGTTCTCGGCCAGTTTCTTGGCAACGGTGCGCGCCAGGAAGTCGGAGGATCCGCCGGCGGTGTAGGGCACGACGATCTTGATGGGTTTGTTGCTCTCAGGAAATTCTTGTGCGGTTGCGGCTTGCGCGAAGGCAACGGCGCCCAGCAGGCAACCTAGGGTTTTAAGGGCTTTGTTCATATTGTTACTCCTGGTTGAGAAAGCATTCACGTGAATGCGGTTTAACGTGAGTATATCGTTCACCATTAGCTTGCGTGGTCATAAGCTTAAGCCGTCATGGCTCTTGTGTTCTCGGCGCGCATGAACGAAAACGCCCGCTCCAGATCGTCGATAAGATCCTGCGGGTCTTCCAGGCCCACGTGCATGCGAATGCCCGGGCCGTCGAACGGCCAGCGTGCGCAGTCTCGTTTTGCCTGGAAGGGGACGGCAAGGCTTTCGTAGCCGCCCCATGACAACCCCAGGCCGAACAGAGACAGATTATCGATGAATCGATGCAGTGCCGGTTCGGCGACCGGCTTCAATGCAATGGCAAACAGGCCGCTGGCGCCCCGGAAGTCGCGTTTCCAAAGCGCATGATCCGGGTGCGAGGGCAGGGCGGGATGAAGAACGGCTTGTACTTCCGGGCGGGATTGCAGCCAGTTTGCCACGCGCAGCCCCGATTCAAAATGTTGTGCAAGACGGGATTTCAGGCTGCGCAGCCCTCGCAGTGCCAGGTAGGCCTCATCGGGCCCTGCGGTTTGCCCGAACTCTTCCCAGGCCTTGGCCAGCAACGGCCAGGCCTGCTGCGTGCAGGTCGCTACCCCCAGAAGGGCGTCGGAGTGTCCGGTAATGTATTTAGTCGCGGCCTGTATGGAAACATCCACGCCGTGTTCGAACGGCTTGAAGTACAGGGGGGTAGCCCAGGTGTTGTCCATGACCACCCAGGCGCCGTGTGCTTTGGCAACCTTGGCGATGGCCGGAATATCCTGGATCTCGAAGGTTTCGGATCCGGGAGACTCAACATACACCACCCGCGTCGTGGGTTGAATGTGATCGGCAATGTCACTGCCGGTCGACGGGTCGTAAGGGCTGGCCTGCACGCCAAAACGTTGCAATGTCGACTGGATAACCTGTCGCGTGGGTGAATAGGCGCTGTCGGTGTACAGCACATGATCGCCGGGTGACAGCAAGCCCAGCAACACGTTGGCGCAGGCCGCCAGCCCCGAGGGGTAGAGCAAGCTGCGGTATCCACCCTCAAGCTGGGCAATGGCTTCTTGCAAGGCATGGTGGGTGGGGGTGCCGAAGCGCCCGTAGGTGCCGGCCAGCAAATCGCCTTTCGCGTGCCGCGCCTTTTTGTCGTTCCATTCCTGCATTGAGCCGGCCAGTATCGTGGACCCGCGACAGATCGGGGTGTTGACCAGACCGCCGTGCTGCTCGGGGTGCCGGCCGGCCCATACCAGTTGAGTACCTTCACGCATTTGCTTTTCCTTCGGTGAAAACAGATCAGAAAAGTATAGAGTTGCTGATGAAATTGGAATCCTTTTTATTCCCTTTACGGTGGATTAAAAGAGAATAAAATTCTATAAAAATTACTTTTAAAGGAAAATAATTTTGGACAAGACCGATGTGGCCATTTTGGCCTTGTTGCAGCTCGATTCCACCCTGCCGATCGCCACTCTGGCTGAACGGGTGAACTTGTCCCAAACCGCGTGCTGGAAGCGGGTTCAGCGCATGACTGCGGACGGGGTCATTCAGAAGCGGGTCTGTTTGCTTGATCCGAAAAAGCTGGGGTTGGGCGTCACGGTGTTTGTGGCCATCAAGACCAACCAGCACAACACGCGTTGGCTGGAGGCGTTCACCAAGGGGGTCAGCGCCCTGGGCGAGGTTGTCGAGTTCTATCGCATGAGCGGCGACGTTGATTACTTGCTGAAGGTGGTGGTGCCGGATATTCAGGGGTTTGACCGCGTGTACAAAAAGATCATTGAAACGGCGGAGATCTTCGATGTGAGCTCCAGTTTCGCCATGGAGGAGCTGAAATACACCACGGCGCTTCCGGTCGAGAATGTGAGAACCGAGTGAGCCGCACCCGTCGGTTTCCGGGTTTTTACTAATTGGCTATACCAATTTTGTGTAAGATAGTTCTGCTGGTAGTCAAATTGGTATAATCATTTAATGTCCGGAGACAACCATGAAAAAATTCTCGCGCCTCGTGCTGGCTGGGTTAATTGCGTTTGGCAGCCAGGCTGCCGTTGCAAAAGTCACGTTCAATCTGTCCACGCCCGACCCCGATAAATCCGAAATCACCCTGGCCGCCCAGAAATTCGCCGACCTCGTGGCCGCCAAAACCAATGGCGATATCGAGATCAAGGTGTTCCCCAATGGCCAGCTGTACGGGGGCGATCCGTCGGCCGCGGTGCGTCAGCTTTCCGGTGGGTCTCTTGACATGCTGTTGCTGTCCACTTCGTTGTATGCCAATTTCAATCCCAAATTCACCGCAATTTCCATTCCCTATCTGTTCGACGATGTCGGCCAGCTGCGCGGCTATCTGGCCGGGCCTATGGGCAACGAGCTGCTGGGCGACCTGGACAAGATCGGTATCAAGGGTTTGATGCTCTGGCAGCGCCCCTTCCGGCAAATGACCAATTCGCGCAAACCCATTACCTCGCCCGGCGATATGCAGGGCATGAAGTTCCGGGTGCCGAACAACCCGCTCTGGACCGAATTTTTCGCCAAAATGGGTGCGGCACCTACGCCCATGGCGTTTGGCGAGGTGTATAACGCGCTGCAGCTGAAGGTTGTCGACGGCCAGGAAAACCCCATCAACATCCCGGTGGCGGCAAAGTTCTATGAAGTACAGAAATATGCTTCGCTGACCAACCACATGGCCGATGGCTGGGTGCTGGGCATCAATCCGGGCAAATACGCCAAATTGACTGATCAGCAAAAGAAGGCCATTCAGGAAGCCAGTAAGGAAGCGGAAGCCTGGAAATTCCAGAATGACAGCGCCGATGCAACCAAGTCGATCGAGTTCCTGAAATCCAAGGGTATGGAAATCAATGCGCTGACGCCCGAGCAGCAACAGGCATTCGTCGCGGTTTCCAAGCAGCTCTATCCCAAGTTTCTTGAACTGGTCAAAGACAGCGATTTCTTCGATCGCACCTTGACCGCCGTGGGCAAGAAGTAAGCCTTTCCCGAGTTCACCACTTGATGACGCGACCGGGCAGGGCCGGTTTCCCTGCCTTCCCGGTCGCGTCGCTACCCTGGTTCCCTTTCCGCATGTCTACTCCGTCCGAGCTTGCTTCCATCCTTCCGCCGGCTTGCGTCCGAAAGCCTTTGTATCGCCGTGTGCTGGCGTTGTTGACCGATGGTGTGTGCGGGCTTGCCGTGTTTGCCGTAGTCATTGTCGTGCTGGTGCAGGTGGTGTCCCGCCTGTTGGGCTATCCGGTCACGTTCTCGGAAGAGCTGACCCGGGCGCTGTTTGTCTGGATGATTTTTATCGGGGTGGCCGCCAGTATCCGTCATGCCGATGCCGCGCGCATCACTGTCTTCATGGCGTCTTCCACGCCGGTGATACGACGGCTGGCGTTGCCCATTTATGTGGCGGGCAGCCTTCTTTTCTTTGGCCTCATGATCTGGACGGGCTGGACCATGGTTCGTCAGCAATGGATGATGAATGAAATGATTGCCACGTTGGCGTGGCCGAGCTGGATCGTCGGCCTGGTGATGCCGTTGTCGGGCGTGCTGTCGGTGCTGTGTTTGCTGGATTCACTTTTCGAGCACCGGGCAACGCTCGGATTATCCGCGCCTGCCGCGGACAAATCCCCGGAGGCCCCATGAGCATCACCTTATTGATTATTTTCCTGGTGCTCTCGGCGCTGGGGGTGCCTCTGGCGATCAGCCTGGGCCTGGCCGCGGTGTCGGTGCTCGTGTTTTTCACGTCAACGCCGTTAACGCTGCTGTCCGACAGCATGTTTTCGGCCATGAATTCATTTTTGCTGGTGGCGGTGCCCCTG
>JBFWLP010000008.1:0-55103 GCA_050252075.1 Burkholderiaceae bacterium
GGGCTACGTCGTCGAAATGCAAGCCGGTTGTGGGTTCGTCGAACAGGAACAGGCTGCCCTTTTTGGCCACCCGGGCGGATGAAATTCCGCTTCGCGCAGCGGCGGCCAGATGCCCGGCAAGTTTCAGGCGCTGCGCCTCGCCGCCGGACAGCGTAGGTACAGGTTGCCCCAGCTTGACGTATTCCAGCCCCACGTCGGCCAGCGGCGCCAGACCGGTTGCGACATCGCGCAGGCCGCGAAAGAAGTCCAGCGCTTCGCTGACCGTCATATTCAGCACATCGTGAATGCCGGCGCGTTGCCCCAGGTGTTCGACGGAAATTTCAAGAATTTCCGGACGAAAACGCTTGCCGTCACAGTCGGGGCAGCGCAGGTAGACATCGGACAGGAACTGCATTTCAACGTGCTCGAATCCGGTGCCGCCGCAACCCGGGCATCGTCCGTCGCCACTGTTGAAGCTGAAGGTGCCCGGCGTATAGCCACGCTCGCGTGCCATGGGGGTTTGTGCAAACAGTTTGCGTATGGCATCGAAAGCGCCGACGTAGCTTGCCGGATTGGAGCGCGCTGTCTTCCCGATGGGTGTCTGGTCGACCAGCACGATATCGGTAAGTTGCTCCGACCCCAGCAAGTGGCGATGCTCGCCGGGTGCTTCCGTGGGCTTGCCGCGCAGTTTCAGGAAGGCTGGATAAAGAACGTCTTGAACCAGTGTTGATTTTCCGGATCCGGATACGCCGGTCAGGCAAACCAGGCGTCCCAGGGGAATGGCGACGTCGATGTTCTGCAGATTGTTGGCGCGCACGCCTTCAAGCAGCAGGCGTGGTGTCTTGGGCTCGACGGGCATGGGGCGGGGTGCCTCGACGCGCTTGCGCCCGGACAGGTAATCGCCGGTGAGTGTGTGTGCCTGGCGTATCGCCCGGGTTGTCCCATCGAAAACAATCTGGCCGCCGCGCTCGCCGGGGCCGGGCCCCATATCGATGATGCGGTCGGCGGCAACCATCACCTGGGGGTCATGTTCCACGACGACCAGGGTGTTGCCGTTGTCGCGCAAACGCTGCATAACCTGGACAATGCGATGGATGTCCCGGGGGTGAAGGCCGATGGAGGGCTCGTCGAGCACGAACAGCGTATTTACCAGTGATGTGCCCAGGGCCGTTGTCAGGTTGATGCGCTGCACCTCGCCGCCTGACAGTGTGCGGCTTTGCCGGTCGAGCGACAGATAGCCCAGGCCCACATCGCACAGAAAATTCAGGCGGCTGCGTACTTCGCTCATGAGCAGGTCGACGGCGGCATCGGTGTGGCCTCCGAAGCGCACATCGGCAAAATAGGCCCGCACGCGCTCCACGGGCAGGCGCATCAGATCATGGATGCCCAGGCCGGGCAGGGCATCGAGCTGTTCCCGGTTCCAGCGTGCATGCACCGGCATGAAACGGGGGTACGTGCCTTCGTGGTCGTGGCCGTGGGGTTCGGTGCCCAGACGCCAGAGGGTGGCATCGGGTTTCAGGCGCGCACCGCCGCAGGCCTTGCAGGGGGTGTAGCTGCGGTATTTCGAGAGCAGAACCCGAACATGCATTTTGTAGGCGCGCGATTCCAGCCAGTCGAAAAAGCGTTGCGCGCCGTACCATTGGGTTTTCCAGGCCTTCTGCCCCCCTTTCCAGTCGGGCGTGCCGTCGATGATCCATGATTTTTCGGCGTCGGTCAGTGCATTCCAGGGAGTATCCAGGCGGATTCCGACGCCCGGCGCATAGCGTTCCATTTCTTCCTGGCATTCTTTGTAGCTGGCGGTCTGCCAGGGCTTGATTGCGCCCTCGCGCAGGGTTTTCGTTTCATCGGGAACGACCAGGCCGTAATCGATTCCCATGGTACGGCCAAATCCCCGGCACGCTTCGCAGGCGCCCAGCGGCGAATTGAAAGAAAAGGTGCTGGGTAGAACGGGGGCGTAGTCAATGTCGCACTGGGCGCAATGCAGGCGGCTGCTGAAACGCCACACGGTGTCAGGAACCGGCGTGTCGTCGTCGGCCAGCACGTAGACGGCCAGATGGCCTGAGCCTTGGGACAGTGCGGTTTCCAGGGCTTCCATGGTGCGCTGGGTGTCGGCGTTGCCCAGGCGGAAACGATCCTGGACAACGTGCAAGACCCGTTGCGGGGGCGTTCCCGGCCGGGTCTCTTCGTGGCGCACGCGGGTGTAGCCCTGCTGCTCCAGAAAGTTGCGGATTTCGTCTTCCGTGTAGTTGTGGGGAATGGCCACGGGGAAGGTGATGATCAGCCGGGGATCATTGTTCTGCAGGCGCGTTCTGACCTGCCTGAGAATGGAGTCCGGCGCGTCGCGCTGCACCCGTTGCCCGCAACACCGGCAGTAAAGCTGCCCCAGCCTTGCATACAGCAGTTTCAGGTGATCGTTCAGCTCGGTCATGGTGCCGACCGTACTGCGGGAATTGCGCACCGGATTCACCTGGTCGATGGCAATGGCCGGCAGCACGCCTTCAATGGCGTCTACCTGGGGTTTGTCCATACGGTCGAGAAACTGGCGGGCGTAGGGCGAGAACGTTTCCACATACCGGCGCTGTCCTTCGGCATACAGCGTATCGAACGCCAGCGAGCTTTTTCCCGATCCGGATACGCCGGTAATCACCAGAAGCCGGCCGGTGTCAATGGCAAGATCGAGATTCTTGAGGTTGTTCTGGCGTGCGCCGTGGATGCGAATGCTTGAGTTCATGAAAGACCGCTATGCAAGAAACCTGAACCCTGCATTATGCCGCTGCGGGTGCGTTTTGCGTAATCGACGGTTTTCGCGGTAAAATGCGAGGTTGACCCAATTTGGCAAGATCCGGAGATAACCATGGCAGAAGTCAAACGTACACGTCGTAACACCCTTGAGCGCCGCTGCTTGGGCAAGGCGTTCAAGCGTCTTTATATTCGCGCTCCCAAAAGCGTATTCAAAATGCTTGAAAAAGTTAAGCGCGCCTGATCCGGGTGCGTGCCGTACGCGCCTGATCATTCAGGTGTGACGTTACCCCGATTTTTGTATCCGGGTGTAACTTGCGAAAGAAAAAACCGCAGAGGCTGCACCTGCGGTTTTTTTTCGCCTATCATCGACAGGGTATCCCCACGAAAGTAACGAAGGAAAGACCATGTCGAGGGCACGGCGTTGCTTCTTTTCTGTGATTACCCCCACCTATAACCGGGCAAGCACACTGGAGCGCGCCTACGAGTCGTTGTGCGACCAGTCTTTTCAGGATTTTGAGTGGATAGTCGTCGACGATGGATCCACAGACCGCACGCCGAATCTGGTGCAGGCCTGGCAACGTCAGGCGCGTTTTCCCATTCGTTACCACTGGCAGGAAAACCAGCACAAGAAAACGGCATTCAATCGCGGTGTCGCCATGGCGCACGGCCAGTTTGTCGTGGTTCTCGACAGTGATGACCATCTGGATACCAACGCCTTGTTTGTAATGGCCCGTGCCTGGAAAGAAATTCCTGCCAACGAGCATGGCCGCTTTGTCGCCATTACCGGGCTATGCGCCCGGCCCGACGGAAAAATCGTCGGCGACATGTTTCCCGGCGATGTCATCGACACCACGGCCATCGACATGACGTTCCGGTATCGCGTTCGTGGCGAAAAATTCGGCTGTATGCGTACCGATGTGCTGCGGCGTTTTCCATTTCCAGAAAATATTCCCGGCTATGTCCCCGAAAGCGTGGTGTGGTGGGCAATTGCCCGGGCCGGTTACAAGACCCGCTTCGTGAATCAGGTGTTTCGGGTGTATCACGACACGCCCGACTCGCTGACGCGTGACAAAAGGAATTCGTCGTCGCAGGCTGTGGGGTTGTGTCTGCTGGCGCGTGACACGCTGGTAACGTGTTTGCCGTGGTTTCGCTATCGGCCGCTGGAATTCATTCTGGCGGCGGCGCGGTACACACGGTTCAGGCTTACCGTTCGCCATTTGGGCCAGTACCTGCCGCAGGCCTGCAGGCTGGCGGGGTTTGTGCCGCGCTTGCTGGTGGGGGTGATGTTTCCGCTGGGCCTGGCCCTGTACGTGCGTGACCGCGTGCGGGTGTAGGCTAGTGCAGGGTGGGTGGCACGCCGCCGCCGCCGGCTTCGGGTGAGTCGCCGCCGTTGTCACTATCGCCCTCGTTATCGTCGTCGGTGGCCGGCGCGGGCTCGTTCAGTGCATCGAAGGGAAGCAGGTCGGCCAGGGAGTCCGACCACCCCACCTCGTCGCCTTCGTCATCGACCTTGATGTAGCGAACGCCGGGCAGATCCGACAGCTGTATTGCCCACAGGAACTGGCAATCGTATACCTCGCCCTGATCCAGGGCCAGCCCGCCGCTGTTGCCCAGCAGCCGGGTTGCCTTGCCTCCGACCTGAACATGAACGATCCCGTCGGGCTCGTCGCTGACGTCGAGTGGTATGGCAAAAATCACCCATTCAAATCCGGTTTCCTCGCCGTCGATCACTTCGGCAATGACCGGTTTGCCCATGTAGGCTGTCAGTGCGTCGGCGGTGCGGCCCAGAACGTCGAGTTCGTCGGCGGTGAAGTAAAGCGTGTTCGACATAAGATGTACTTGAGGGGCGTTGCGGAAAGCCTGATTGTAGAAGACGGAAGCGGCGGGGACGATTTATTTCGTGACTCGGCCTACAATCGTTGTTTTGAATTCAACTTATTTTAGTGTCTGGTATGGCTCAATACGTTTACACCATGAATCGGGTTGGCAAGATCGTGCCGCCCAAACGTCAAATTCTGCGCGACATTTCATTGTCCTTTTTCCCCGGTGCCAAGATCGGGGTACTGGGGTTGAACGGTTCGGGCAAGTCAACACTGCTGAAGATCATGGCCGGCATCGACAAGGAAATCGAGGGCGATGCCGTACCCATGCCGGGTATCAAGGTGGGCTACCTTCCCCAGGAGCCGCAGCTGAACCCGGAGCACACGGTGCGTCAGGCCGTGGAAGAAGGGCTGGGCGAGCTTTTTGGCGCCCGCCGGCGGCTTGAGCAGGTGTATGCCGCCTACTCCGAACCCGATGCCGATTTCGATGCGCTGGCCACCGAACAGGCCGAACTCGAGGCCGTGATTGCCGCCGCCGCCTCCAGCGGCTCCGACGATATCGAGCACCAGATGGAAATCGCCGCCGATGCGCTGCGCCTGCCGCCCTGGGAGGCCATTGTTGGTAACTTGTCGGGTGGTGAGAAACGCCGGGTGGCCTTGTGCCGCCTGCTGCTTTCCAAGCCCGACATGCTGCTGCTCGACGAGCCGACCAACCACCTTGATGCGGAAAGCGTCGAGTGGCTGGAAGTGTTTCTGCGCAAATTCCCAGGCACCGTGGTGGGTGTCACCCACGATCGCTATTTTCTGGATAACGCGGCCGACTGGATTCTTGAACTGGATCGCGGGCACGGCATTCCCTGGAAGGGCAATTACAGCTCCTGGCTGGCGCAAAAGGAAGAGCGCCTGAGCCAAGAGGAAGCCTCCGAGTCGGCCCGCCAGCGCACCATCAAGAAGGAGCTGGAGTGGGTGCGTCAGAACCCCAAAGGGCGCCAGGCCAAGGCCAAGGCGCGTTTGGCCCGTTTCGAGGAACTCTCGTCGCACGATTATCAAAAGCGCAACGAAACCCAGGAAATCTTCATTCCGGTGGCCGAACGCCTGGGTAACGAAGTGATTGAATTCGATGGCGTTTCGAAAGCATTCGGGGACCGCCTGCTGTTTGACAATCTCAGCTTCAAGGTGCCGCCCGGTGCCATCGTCGGCATCATTGGGCCGAACGGTGCGGGTAAATCCACGCTGTTCCGCCTGATAGCAGGGGTTGAGCAGCCCGATGCCGGTACGGTCAAGATCGGCCAGACGGTCAAGCTGGCGTTTGTCGACCAGTCCCGCGATTCCCTGCCGAACGATAAAACGGTTTTCGACGCCATTTCCGATGGCGCCGATCTGCTGACCGTCGGGCGCCACGAAATGGCGTCGCGGGCGTACCTGGGCCGATTCAATTTCAAAGGCGCCGACCAGAACAAGCAAGTGGGGAATTTGTCCGGTGGTGAACGAGGCCGGCTGCATCTGGCAAAAACGCTCATTGCGGGCGGCAACGTACTGCTGCTCGACGAACCGTCCAACGATCTCGATGTGGAAACCTTGCGTGCCCTGGAAGACGCCCTGCTTGAATTCGCCGGCAGTGTCATGGTGATTAGCCATGACCGCTGGTTTCTTGACCGCATTGCCACGCACATTCTGGCCTTTGAGGGTGATTCGTCGGTCGTGTTCTTCGACGGCAACTATCAGGAATACGAAGCAGACAAGAAACAACGTTTGGGCGAAGAGGCCGCCAAACCTCGTCGTATCCGTTACAAGGCGCTCAAGTAATCACGAAACATTTGTTGCTCCTGTTAACAAGTTCGGTGGTGCCCGATTGGATGTTCAGCGAGAAATCAGGTACTGTTACATTTCACTCTCGTTATTTCGGAGGCAATTTATGAAGATGGCAACAGTAAGCAAATTCGCAGCAGCTGGTCTGGTCGCGCTTGCTTTGGGTGGTTGTTCCACCTGGGACAGCATGAGTTCGCGTCAGAAGGGCGCCGTTACGGGTGCGGCTGTCGGCGGTGTTGCCGGGGCGGCCATCACGGGTGGCGGCGTGCTGGGCACTGTTGGCGGTGCGGCCATTGGCGGCGTCGTCGGCGACCAGATCGGCAAGCACAGCAAATAAACGGCATATGCCCGGCCTTCGGGCCCTATGCACAAAGGGCAACCCGCAGCGGGTTGCCCTTCTTTTTGGGGTTTTCCTGCCCGTCAGGTTTTGTCTTTTCCTTCGGGCTGAGGCATTTCGATTTTGACTTCGAGAATTTCAAGGGAATCTTGCCGTTCCAGGTTCACCTTGATATCTTCGGGGTTGATTTTCACGTAGCGTGAAATCACTTCGACCAGCTCTTTTTGCAGGCGGGGAAGATAGTCCGGCGTGGCGTCGCTGGCGTTGCCACGCTCGTTAATAAGGATCAACTGAAGGCGGTCACGGGCGACACTGGCGGTGTTTTTCTTCTGGCCACGAAAAAAGGAGAGGAAGGACATGTTATTTCCCTCCGAAGAGCCGCTTGAGCAGGCCCGGCTTTTCGTAATCCACAAAGCGCAGGGGCTTTTCGTCGCCCAGGTAGCGTGCCACGACATCCTGGTAGGCGAGTGCGACGTCGGAGTCTTTCAGGTGAATGGCGGGTATGCCCTGGTTCGATGCCTGAAGCACCGACTCGGATTCCGGAATGACGCCGATGAGCTTGATACGAAGAATATCTTCGATGTCCTTGATGGACAGCATTTCACCTTCGGCAACCCGTTTGGGGTTGTAGCGCGTCAGCAGCAGGAATTCCTTGACGGGTTCCGCTCCGGTTTCTGCGCGCTTTGATTTGGCCGACAAAATGCCCAGTATGCGGTCGGAGTCGCGTACCGACGAGACTTCGGGGTTGGTGACTACCAGCGCATCATCGGCGAAATAGGCCGCCATGAGGGCCCCGGTTTCAATGCCGGCGGGCGAGTCGCACACAATATATTCAAAGCCCATTTCCCCGAGCTCTTTCAGGGCTTTTTCCACACCCTCCTTCGTAAGGGCGTCTTTGTCGCGGGTTTGCGAGGCCGGCAAAATATAAAGATTGTCGAGCTGCTTGTCACGGATGAGCGCCTGGTTGAGCGAGGCTTCGCCCTGAATGACGTTGACAAAATCGTAAACGACGCGGCGTTCGCATCCCATGATCAGGTCGAGGTTGCGCAGGCCGACGTCGAAATCGATGACTACGGTTTTGTGGCCACGCATGGCCAGCCCAGAGGAGAAGCTGGCGCTGGTGGTTGTTTTACCCACCCCGCCCTTGCCGGAAGTCACCACAACAATTCGCGCCATGACGTAAGTATTCCTTTTCTGTGAATTGGATAAACCGTGTAATCGTAATGCAAAACGGGTCGGGTTTTAAGCCGCGCGACAGGATTAGTCGACCAGCGGGGTAATTTTCAGCGTGTCGCCATCCAGATGAATACTGCAGGCCTGATTTCTGAGCGCCGGTTCAAGTGCCGTTTCCACGACGCGGTACACCCCGGCGATGGCCAGCAACTCGGGGTCGAGCTGTGTGGTGAAGATGCGCGCTGCGGTGTCGCCCCGGGCGCCGGCCATGGCTTTGCCGCGCAAGGGGCCATACACGTGGATGTTGCCGTCGGCAATGACTTCCGCCCCCTGGCTGACCACACCAATGACGATCAGGTCGGTGTTGCGCGCGTAGATGCGCTGGCCGGATCGCAAGGGCCGGTTGATGACCATGGCTGCCGGCGCGGGCATGGCCGCTGCCGGTGTGGCCGGTGTAGTCGTGCCGGCGGGCGCTGCGGGTTCCTTGTGCGCTGCCGGCGTGACGCTGGGTATATCTGCTTCGGGGGCCGCCTGCGCCGCCGGACGGGGCACGGGATTGGCCAGATCGACAACGGCCAGCCCGGCTGCCTCGGCGGACGCACGGTTGGCCGGATGGGGCACCGCACCCACCGGATGTAGCTTGTGGGCACGGGCGGCCAGCAACAGGCGCGGCCAGTCGAGGTCGCCGTCGAGCTGGCTGGCATCGAGCACCACCGGTTCATTCTCAAAGAATGCACCCGCATCGTTCATGCGTTTTTCGAGCGCGGTGAGCAGCTCATCGGTATCGGTGGACGACAACACCATACGCACCGCATAAAGAGTGGCGCTCTTGAAGTCGACAGTCGGCGGTTGCCGGGAGGAGGAAGGGGACACGTTGCTCATACGTTCACTATTTTTACGTGGCTAGGCGCCTTTGGCCCAGGAATCCTTCAGCGTGACACAGCGATTCAGCACCGGTTTTTCAGGCGTGGAGAGTTCGCGATCGGCGACAAAGTAGCCCAGCCGCTCAAACTGCCAGCATGCCTGCGGCGCGGCAACGGTTCCCGGTTCCAGCCACCCGTGCACAACCGTGCAGGAGTCGGGGTTGATGGCCTCAAGGAAGTCGCGATCGCCCGCATCGGGATGCGGCTCTTTGAACAGGCGGTCGTACAAGCGGATTTCTGCCGGTACGGCATGGGCAGCGCTCACCCACGTGATATTGCCTTTGACCTTCATGCTGTCGGATCCGGGCGTGCCGCTTTTTGTGTCGGGGTAGTACTCGGCATGAACTTCGGTGATCCGGCCGTTGTCGTCTTTCAGGCAGCCCGTGCATTTGACGATATAGCCGTACTTCAGGCGTACCGTATTGCCGGGGAACAGCCTGAAGTATTTCTTGGGTGGTTCTTCCATGAAGTCTTCACGCTCGATCCAGAGCTCGCGGCTGAAGGGAAATTCGCGCTTTCCGGCCTCGGGGTCGTGCGGGTTGCGAGGCGCAAAGCATGCCTCGGTTTGACCTTCGGGGTAATTGGTAATGACCAGCTTCACCGGATCGAGAATGGCAACGCTGCGCGGAGCCACGGGATCGAGGTCGTCGCGCAGGGCTTGTTCCAGCACGCTGTAGTCGATGCGGGAGTCGGCTTTGGAAACCCCCAGCCGATCGCAGAACAGCCGGATGGCGCCGGGGGTATAGCCGCGCCGGCGCAGGCCTACCAGTGTGGGCATGCGCGGGTCGTCCCACCCCTGCACGTGGCCTTCGCGCACCAGTTGCAGCAGTTTGCGCTTGCTGGTGACCACGTAGGTGAGGTTCAGCCGGGCGAACTCATATTGATGGGGTAACGGGTGCGCCAACATGCCCAGATCCGCCAGCCGGTTCAGGATCCAGTCGTAAAACGGCCGCTGATCCTCGAATTCGAGCGTGCAGATGCTGTGGGTGATGCCTTCCAGCGCGTCTTCCACCGGATGCGCCCAGGCGTACATGGGGTAAATGCACCATGCCGTGCCGGTACGATGGTGAGCGACATGGCGAATGCGGTACAGCACGGGGTCGCGCATGTTGATGTTGGGCGAACCCATATCGATGCGGGCGCGCAGCGCCATGCTGCCGTCGGGGTGCTTGCCGTCGCGCATTTCACGCAACAGGCGCAGGGATTCCTCGGCGGGGCGGTCGCGCCAGGGAGAGTTCTTTCCCTTTTCAGTCAGCGTCCCGCGGTTCAGGCGCATTTCCTCGGCGCTTTGCTGGTCGACGTACGCATGCCCGGCCAGCACCAGTGCTTCGGCAAACTCATAAAAAAATGTGAAATAGTCGCTGGCGAAATAACAATTGCTCTCGCCCTGGAATTCCCAGTTGAACCCCAGCCATTTCACGGTGTCGATGATCGCCTGTACGTACTCGTGATCTTCTTTTTCGGGATTGGTGTCGTCGAAGCGCAGATGGCACGCGCCGTCGTAGTCGCGCGCCAACCCGAAATTCAGGCAAATGCTTTTGGCGTGCCCGATATGCAGATAGCCGTTGGGCTCCGGCGGAAAGCGTGTGCGAATGCGCGCGGTATCAGGCTTGCCCTGCCGTTGAACCGATGCCGGGCCCGGTTGGCCGGCCCACAGTTTTTGGGCATAGCGGCCTTGGGCCAGGTCATTGTCAATAATGGATCGCAGGAAGTTTGAAACAGGTGCTGGCGCGGAGTTCATTACGTGATAAACAGATAAGTGTCGGGCAAAGACAGCATTTTGCCATGTTCCGTGCAATTTGCCGGGGTCGATGGGTTTACAAATCAGTAACACCCTCTAAACTAGCGAACATTATGACGCAATCAACATTGTGGTTGTCCCAGCTGCAGTTTTTCTCCGGCATCGGGTTCGTACTGTTGTTTCTAGCCATCGAAATGGGGCTGGCCTGGCTGCTGGTCTATTTTCGCTGGCGTGCGCTGTCCGGCGATGCCGCCTGGCTAGGGGCCTACCGGTTCTGGGTGCGAGTATTCGCCCTGGCCTTCATACTGAGCTTTTCCGCCTGTATTCCGGTGTTGCTGCAGTTTGGCAGCCTCTGGCCGGCGATCATGGACAAGGCGGGCGAGGTCGTTGGGCCGCTGTTTGCCGCCGGCATACTGACGGCCTTCATCTTCAAGTCCTGTTGCCTGGGCGCTATGCTGTTCGGTCAACGCCGGCTGTCGGGCCCTGTGCATTGGCTCATGGTTAAACTGGTGGCTGTCGGGGTCACCCTGTCGGCGTGGTGGTTTGTCGCGCTGCTGGGCTGGACCCGCACGCCCTCAGGCGCACAATACGCCGACGGCGTTTACCGTGTAACCGACTGGTTTCAGGTGGTCTTCAATCCGTCCATGCCTTGGTATGCCGGCCTGTTGGCGGCAGGAGCCCTGCTCAGTGCCGTGCTGCTCGTTGTGGGTGTGGTGTCGGCGCAGACTTTGCGCCGTCCCGTCGATGAAGCCCAGCGTGTGGCGTTTCGCACGGCGGTTCGGGTGGCCGCGCTTGCGGCGCCGGCGCAGGTGGCCCTGGTCGCCGGCTTGCTGCTCATGGTCAGCCGGCATCAGCCCGCTTTTGCGGCCGCATTGGCGGCGTACTGGGAGAGCGGGGCGCCCAATCCCCTGGTGCTGTTTGCCTGGCCCGATACGTCAACCGCACTGAACCTGTACAGCGTTTCGCTGGAAACGGTGTCCAGCTACTGGCTTAACCGCGACGATGCCGGTCGCCTGGTGGGCCTGAACCAGTTTGCCGGAATGATGCCGCCGGTGGCGCTGGTGTTCTGGTCGTTCCGGCTGGCGTTTTTTTTCGGACTCGTTTTGCTGCTGGTTGTCTGGCTCACGTGGTTGCGCGGCCGGTCCATGGCCAATGATCCTGCAGCGTTGTCACGGCGCTGGCGGGTAATGCTGGTTCTGTGCTCCTGGTTGGCGCCGGCTATGCTGTTGTCCGGCTTCGCCTGTATATTTTTTGGCGGCTATCCCTTCGCCATTGCCGGCACCGTTACCCTCACCGAGGTCATTTCCCCGCTGTTGACGTTCAATACAGTGGCGGCGGCAACGGTGGCCTACTGGATTCTGTATTTGTTCTTCATTGCCGGCTTCATTCATATGCTGCGCCATATTGCACGTTACGGTGTGGTGCCGGTCGCCCGTCGCCGGGGGCGCGCATGATCACGGCATTGGCGCAGGCTCTGGGGTTTGGGGCGCACGATCCGGCATTCTGGATGCCGCTGGTGTTCGTTGCCTTGTTCTTCGCCATTATCGTGGCGGGCACCGTACTCGACGGCTTTGATATTGGTGTGGGATGCCTGGTGCTGTTTGCCCCGTCGTCGCTGCGCCCTCGCATGATGTCCTTGCTCAGCCCCTGGCGTGATGCCAACGAGTTCTGGCTTTTTCTGGGGCTGGGGCTTTTTCTGGCGGTATTCCCGGGGGCGTGGGGGGCGGTCATGGGGCCGCTGTATGTGCCGTTGGCCGTGCTGGGGCTGGGGGTGGCCTTGCGGTCTGTGGCTTTCGAGATGCGGTTGCGGGCCCCCGGCGACAGCCAGCCGGCCTGGATCAGGGCCTTCGGGGTGGGCTCCTGGCTGACGGCGCTGGCACACGGCATGCTGCTGGCAAGGGTGGCAACGTCCTATGACGACGACCCGGCCTACGGGTGGTTTGCCTTGTTTCTTGGGGCGTGTGCTTTCGCCGCCTATTGTTTGCTGGGAGCCTCCTGGCTCATTATGCGCGAGGCCGGCGAGTTGCGCGCCCGGGCCGTTTTTTGGGGGCGCCGGGCCGTACGCTGGTCAGCGTTGGGTGCGGTGGCGGTGTCCGTGGTGCTGGCATTCTCGAATTCGGGGGTGTTTCTGAAATGGAGCGAAGGGCGCATGTGGCTGGTCGTGGCTGCCTTATGGGTTGTCTTGCTGCTGTGTTTTGTGTTCATTGAAATGTGCCTGCAGCGCATGATCAACAGCAGCTATCGAACGACGGGCCTGCCTTTCTTTCTTACGCTCATTGTTTTTCTGTCGGTGCTGGGCGGGCTGGCCTACAGCTTTTTCCCGTATTTCGTGCTCGACAACATTACACTCTGGGATGCTGCTGCTTCGGTGCAGACCATGCGGCTGGTGCTTGCCGGTACAGCTATCGCCCTGCCCGTGGCGGTCGTGTTCAATATCTGGGTGTACTGGCGCATGTTCGGGCTTTCCATTGCTCCCACGCCGCCCGACTTCAAGCCGTAGCGGTCGCGCCCGGCGAGGTTTGCGGCAGGGTGATTCGTATCAGCAGGCCCCCCTGGGGCGCATCGTTGAGTGTCAGCGTGCCGTGATGAATGCGTACGATCGCATCGGCCAGTGCCAGACCCAGACCGACTGAACCCGTGCGCGTGCGTGCCGAATCCAGGCGCGAAAAGGGCCGCAGCGCCTCGGCACGCCGTTCCGGATCAATGCCGGGGCCATGGTCACGCACAGTGATGACGGCCAGATTCTGTTCGGCGGCCAGCGAGATTTCCACCGGCGGCTTGGCGTGGTTCAGTGCGTTGGTTACCAGGTTATCCAGCAGCCGGCCCAGCGCCAGGGTGTCGGCACGGATCCACAGCGGTGCTGGGGGCGTAGATACAAGGTGAACGGGGCTGCCTGCGCTTTCCCAGGCGGCAACCTGCTCTTCAAGCCAGGCATTCAGCACCAGCGGCTGGAACTGATATGACGCTGGATCGGTGCCGCGCACAAAGCCAATGAACTGGTCGACCATGCGCTGCATGTCTTGTACGTCTTTGAGCATGCCCTCTTTCATGGCCTGATCCTGCATCATTTCAACCCGCAGCCACATGCGGGCCAAAGGTGCTTTCAGATCGTGTGGCAACCCGGCCAGCAGCGTGCGCTGTACGGCATTCGATTCGGCCAGGGTATCGAGCATGGCGTTGAACCGTTCCCCCAGAATGCGTGTTTCGGTCGGGCCGGACGGTGTGACACGCTGCGGGTTGCCGGCGGCCAGTTCGTCGGCCGCCTTGGCCAGGCGGGTAAGCGGACGTGTAATGTGCCACGCGAACAAGGCGGCCAGCACCAGGAAGAGCGTCATGCCGGCGATCCAGAAGAATACGATCGGCGTTTGCGGAGTCATGGCGATGCGGTCCAGTGGAATGACCAGCCATTCACGGTTCTTCAGCGTTTCCGTTTCGGGAGCGGGGGTAATGAGCGAAATGAACAGTTTGGGCGACGACCCCCGCGACAGGGCGACCCGGGCGTCTTCATCGAGACGGGTGTTCAGGGCGTCGACGAATGAGCGCAGGTTGGCTCTCAGGCTGGAGCCCTGGGAGGCCTGGGCGTCTTGTGCCCGGCCGGCGTCGCGTGCATGGCGTCGCCGGTTCTCCATGCGGGCGTCGGCGGGCAGGGAATGGGACCACAGGTGCCACGCATTTTCCGAGGCGCGCCGCACGAACTCGGCGCGTTGTTCCGAGGGAATCTGGGCCAGCGCCGAGCGCAGGGTGCGTATGGTGGTTGCCACGAAGTCGACGGTGACATTCTCTGTGAACTGCTTGCGGTAATACGAGATGCTGGCAAACGTGGCCGCCTGCACCAGAAGAATGGTGACAAGCGTAAGCAGCACCATGCGTGTGCTTAATGAGCGGGGCAGCAGCCGGTTCCACATGGGGTGTCAGGGCGCGAAACGGTAGCCGACGCCCCAGACGGTCTGTATCCAGCGGGGTTGTTTGGGATCGTCCTCGATGGCGCGACGCAGCCGTAAAATGGCAATGTCGATGGCCCGGTCGTTCCGTTCGCCCTCTTCGTCGTCGCGGGCAAGGGCCAGCAAGCGGTCGCGTGACAACGGTTTGCCGGGATTATTGACCAGTGCTTCCAGCAGGTTAACTTCTCCACCCGTGAGTTTTATGATCTCGTTGCCGCGATACAGCTGGCGGGTGGTGGGGTCGAAAACGAACGGCCCGAACGCCACGGGTTTGTCGCGGGTGAGCGCCGACGCCCCTTTTTTGCGCCGCAAAACCGCTTCGATGCGGGCAAGCAGTTCGCGGGGATCAAACGGCTTTCCCAGGTAGTCGTCGGCACCGGCTTCCAGGCCGATGATGCGATCAACGGTTTCATCGCGGGCGGTTAGCAGTATGACCGGAATGTCTTCGCCCATGTCGCGCAATTTGCGGCAGGCATCGGCGCCGTCACCGCCGGGCATCATGCGGTCGAGTACGATAAGGTCGGGCGAATAGCGCTGAATACGCGCCGGCAGATCGGTGGCGTCGGGGGCGAGCAGGGTGTCGTACCCGTGACGGTTAAGGTAGTCGGCCAGCAGCTGCCGCAACGCGGGGTCGTCATCGACGACAAGTACTTTGGTAAGAGGCGTTTCCATGCACGCAAGTTTGCCCCGCCCCGCGGCGCCTGGCAAGCGCCGAGAAATGCACTGAAATTGAAATACACGGTTGAGTGAAGTATTGTTCGAGCTTCATCGGGAAGAGGATCTGAAATGTTGCGTAATTCCGTCTATTCCGTCAGGCAACGAATTGCAGGTTATTCGTGGCTGTCGGACATGCCCGCCATGCTTTGCTGGGCGGCGCTGGCAGGGGTGACCGGGGCGTTCGCAACACTGGCCTTTCATCAGGGAATTCTGTTCATACAGCAGGCCGCAACAGGGACGCATGGTTCCATCGTAGCGGTCACCACCGGGCTGTCGGGCGTCATGCGGGTGGTGTTTCCCACGGTTGGCGGCCTGATTGCCGGCGCCTTGCTGGTGTGGGCGTCACGTTTGCAGGCCGGCACGGCGTCCGACTACATGGAGGCCGTGGCGATCGGCGATGGCCGGCTTTCGGTACGGCAAGGTCTGCTGCGGTCGTTGTCTTCGCTGTTCACGGTCGCCACCGGGGGCTCCATCGGGCGAGAGGGTGCCATGGTGCACCTGGCTTCCCTCAGCGCCTCCATTATTGGCCGGTTTGCCAGTTTCAATACGGCTCGCCTGCGATTGCTCACCGCCTGCGGTGCCGCCGCCGGGGTGGCCGCCGCGTATGGCTCTCCCATCGCGGGAGCGCTTTTCGTGGCGGAAATAGTCATTGGCACCATGAGCATGCGCAGCGTGGGGCCATTGCTGGTGGCCGCCGCCTCGGCGAACATCACCATGCGCGTGGTGGGCAGCTATCGCACCATTTACCCGATGGAATCCATGCCCGAGATCCTGCCGCTGCAAGTGCTGCCGTTTGTTGCTTTGGGCGTGATAACCGGCTTGTGCGCACCTTATTTCCTGCGACTGCTTGATCTGGTGCGGCAGGGGTTTCGTCGAACCCGTTTACCCTTGCCCCTGCGTTTGGCCGCCGGCGGCTTTTTGCTCGGCTTGCTGTTGCTGGTGGTGCCTCAGGTGGCGGGCAATGGGTTCAGTGTGGTGTATTCCCTGCTGCATACCTCCTGGACATGGCAGGCCGTTGTCTTCATTTTGCTGTGCAAAGTGGCCGCCACGGCGGTTACGGTAGGCTCCGGGGCCGTGGGCGGTGTGTTTACGCCGGCGCTTTTTGTCGGTGGTGCCATTGGAACCCTGTTTGGCCAGTTGATGCAGGCTGTACTGCCGGACATGGCCGCCCAAACGTATATGTACACCCTGGTGGGCATGGGCAGTTTTCTGGGCGCCGCCACCAGCGCCCCGTTCATGGCGCTGCTCATGATTTTCGAAATGACACTAAGCTACCAGATCGTGCTGCCGCTCATGCTGGCCTGCGTAGTGTCATTTTTTGTCTCGCGGGCCCTGGCCGAAGTGTCCATGTACAACGTTACGCAGGTTCGCGAAAAAGACAGCTTGCTGCGTTACCGTTTGCGCAACACGCGCATCGATGAACTGATCAAGCCGGCCGACACCGTGGTGCGGCCCGGCGCAACGGTGGGCGATGCGCTGGCCATGTTTCTGGAGTATCCCGTTCGCTACATTTATGTGGTGACCGAGGACAATATTTTCCAGGGTGTAGTGGCGCAGCAGGATCTGACCGGGTTGCTGCTCAGTCAGGGCGACATGAAGGACAAACCCGTTACCGAACTGATGCGAACCGATTACCTGCAACCGTTGCATCCGGGCATGACCCTGGATCAGGCGCAGGACTTGTTCGTCAGCTTTCGGGGCGAACGCTTGCCGGTGCTTACACGCGAGGAGCAACCGCGTTTGCTGGGTGTGGTGTACAAATCGTCGGTTCTTGAGCGGTACAGCGCCCTGAAACGGTCGCTCGACGCCAGCCCGGATACCGTGCTCGATTTCTCAACCCGCAAGTTGCCCTGATGCCCGTCCAGGCGACGCGTTATGATAGCGGGTTGTCATTGTCAACCACCGCCTTTCGCATGTCTGTGTCCCCGCTTGAAACCCTGCAGCGCATTTTTGGCTACGAAGCCTTTCGGGGGGAACAGGGTGCCATCATCGACCATGTGGTGGCCGGCGGCGATGCGCTGGTCCTGATGCCCACCGGGGGCGGGAAATCACTGTGTTATCAAATTCCTGCGCTGGTGCGCCCGGGAACCGGAGTGGTGATCTCGCCGCTGATTGCCCTGATGCAGGATCAGGTGACCGCGCTGACCGAGCTTGGGGTGCGTGCCGCGTACCTGAATTCATCGCAAGACTGGCAAACGGCCCGTGAGGTCGAGCGCGCCCTGATCAACGGCGAACTCGACCTGTTATACGTAGCCCCGGAGCGTTTGCTGACCGATCGCCTGCTCGATGTCCTGGCTCGCGTTCCGGTTTCCTTG
The DNA here is from genome assembly GCA_050252075.1 of Burkholderiaceae bacterium. Taxonomy (GTDB): domain Bacteria; phylum Pseudomonadota; class Gammaproteobacteria; order Burkholderiales; family Burkholderiaceae_B; genus JAAYGT01. The sequence continues at coordinate 17,498 of JBFWLP010000008.1, forward strand.
TTTGCCATCGATGAAGCGCATTGTGTTTCGCAGTGGGGCCACGATTTCCGGCCGGAATACCTGGGGCTGTCGGTGTTGCACGAACGCTGGCCGGCGGTGCCCCGTATCGCCCTGACGGCAACGGCAACGACGTCCACCCGCCGCGAGATCGCCGAACGCCTGGACCTTGGGGGCGCCCGCCATTTCATTGCCAGCTTCGACCGGCCGAATATTCAATACCGAATCGTCGAAAAGCGCGACGTCAAGCGCCAGTTGCTCGAATTCGTTAAAGCGGAACACTTGGGCGACAGTGGAATTGTCTATTGCACGTCGCGCTCGCGCACCGAGGATATTGCCGAGTTTCTCAGTCGAAACGGCGTTGCGGCGCTGCCGTATCACGCCGGCTTGTCGCAGTCCATGCGGGCGGAGAATCAGGCCCGTTTCCTGCGTGAGGAAGGCTGGGTGATGGTGGCAACCATTGCATTCGGCATGGGGGTCGACAAGCCCGATGTACGTTTTGTGGCCCATGTGGATCTGCCGAAATCCGTCGAAGGTTACTACCAGGAAACGGGTCGTGCGGGCCGTGACGGCTTGCCGGCCACGGCGTGGCTGGCCTACGGTCTGAACGATGTCATGCAGCATCGACGCATGATCAACGAGTCCGACGGCGATGAGCTGTTTCGCCGGCGCCTGGGCGCCCAGCTGGATGCCATGCTGGGTTTGTGCGAAACCGTCGCATGCCGTCGGCAACAGTTGCTGGCGTACTTTGATCAGACAATTGAACCCTGCGGTAATTGCGACACCTGCCTTGAGCCGCCGCAGGCCTGGGATGGCACGGTGGCGGCCCAGAAAATCATGTCGGCCATTTATCGATTGTGGCGCGAACGAGGGCAGCGCTTTGGAACCGGCCATCTGATCGATGTCATTCGTGGCAAGCTGACTGACCGGGTTCGCGACAATGATCATCAGACACTCAGTGTTTTCGGGGTGGGTGCGGATTTGTCGGAAACCATGTGGCGCGGTGTGTTGCGCCAGTTGCTGGCGCAAAGCCTTGTGGCGGTCGACGCCGAGGGCTATGGCACGCTGGTGCTTACCCCGGAGAGCCGTGCAGTGCTCAAGGGCGAACGTACCCTGATGCTGCGACGTGAAACCGATGCCCGCAGCCGCCGCCCGGCACGGTCGTCGGGAGCGAAATCCGCCGAGCCCGTCCTGCCGCCCGAGGCAGCCCGCATTTACGAGAATCTGCGGCGCTGGCGCTACGAGGTGGCGCGTAATCATGAAGTGCCGGCCTACGTTATTTTTACCAATGCCACGTTGCAGCAGATTGCCGTGGAGCAGCCCTTGTCGCTGCAGGAGCTTAACCACATTGACGGCGTGGGTGCCCGCAAACTCGAGGCCTATGGCGAGGAAATTCTGCGCTGTGTCCGCGCCTAGCTACGGCAACCGGTACGGTGTCAGTCGAACAGTTCGGGCCCGCCCGCTTTGTTCGGAGGGGTCAGGCCCAGGTGGCGCCACGTGGTTTGCGTGGCAATGCGCCCGCGAGGCGTTCGCTGCACAAACCCGCTTTGTATCAGAAATGGTTCGATGACGTCTTCAATGGTGTCGCGGGCTTCGCCGATAGCCGCCGCCAGACTCTCCACACCCACCGGCCCGCCGTCGAACTTGTGCACGATGGCATCCAGCAGTTTTCTGTCCATGATGTCCAGGCCCAAAGGGTCGACTTCGAGCATGGCCAGGGCCGAACGGGCGATGTCGGCATCGATATGGCCGTTCGCCTTGACTTCGGCGTAATCGCGCACCCGTCGCAAAAGCCGGTTGGCGATACGCGGGGTGCCCCGCGCACGGCGTGCGATTTCCTGTGCGCCATCGGGGGTGGTTTGGGCGTTCAGCAGTTGCGCGCTGCGGGTGACGATCCGTGTCAGGTCGTCGGCATCGTAGAATTCCAGGCGTGACACAATGCCAAAGCGATCGCGCAGCGGGTTGGTGAGCATGCCCGCCCGGGTGGTGGCGCCTACCAGCGTGAAAGGCTGCAGGTCAATTTTCACGCTGCGGGCACCCGGGCCTTCGCCGATCAGGATATCGATCTGGAAGTCTTCCAGTGCCGGGTAAAGAATTTCTTCGACCACGGGCGAAAGACGGTGGATTTCGTCGATAAACAGGACGTCGTTGCGTTCCAGGTTGGTGAGCAGGGCGGCCAGGTCGCCCGGGCGTTCCAGCACAGGCCCTGATGTTTGCCGCAGCTGCACGCCCATTTCATGGGCCACGATATGGGCCAGGGTGGTTTTTCCCAACCCGGGCGGACCGAACAGCAACACGTGATCGAGCGCCTCGTCGCGGCCCCGGGCTGCCTGGATGAAAATTTCCAGCTGTTCGCGCGCCCGGTGCTGGCCCACATAGTCTTTGAGCGATTTGGGGCGCAGCGCGCGCTCGATGGAGTCTTCTGCGCCGGCAACGCGCTGGGGCGCCACAAGGCGTTCGGGAGCGGGCACGCTGGAGAGCGCATCGGAGTGTATGGCCATGGTTGCCTGGGCTGGTTGAATTTACAGTGATTATGGTAACCCAGACGCAGTCTGTTTGGACACGCCGGCGTCGATTGACGCATAATGGCGCCTTGTTCAGGAAGCCGTGATGACAAATCAACCACCCACTTTTGACGATGTCGAACAAGCCGCCCGCTTATTGCGCGGCATTGCTCATAAAACACCGGTATTTACCTCCCGTTCGCTGAACGAGCGGTTGGGCGCCGAGGTTTTTTTCAAAGCCGAGAACCTGCAGCGTATCGGGGCGTTCAAGTTCCGGGGCGGCTATAACGCGGTGGCGCGTCTTACGCCTGCGCAGCGCAAGGCGGGCGTTATCGCGTTTTCTTCCGGAAATCACGCGCAGGCGGTGGCCCTGGCTTCTCGTCTGCTGGGTGTCAGTGCCACGATCGTCATGCCTGCCGATGCCCCTGCGGCCAAGAAAGCGGCTACCCGCGGTTACGGTGCCACCATCGTTGACTACGACCGGCAAACCCAGGACCGTGAAAGCATTGCCCGGGAACTTATGCAACAGCGCGGGCTGACTCTGATTCCGCCGTTCGATCACCCCCATGTCATTGCCGGCCAGGGCACCGCCGCAAAAGAGCTGTTCGACGAAGTGGGCGAGCTCGACATGCTCTTTTCGCCGCTGGGCGGCGGGGGCCTGCTGTCGGGCACGTTGCTGTCGGCTGGTGCGCTAAGCCCGCGCTGCGCCGTTTACGGTGTCGAGCCTCAGGCAGGCAACGATGGCCAGCGCTCTTTCCGCAGCGGCGAAATCGTTCACATCGATCCGCCCCGGTCGCTGGCCGATGGCGCCCTGACCCAGGCCCTGGGCAAGATCACCTTCCCGATTATCCGGGCCATGGCCACCGACATTCTTGCCGTTGATGATTCGGCGCTGTGCGACGCCATGCGGTTTTTCGCCGAACGCATGAAACTGGTTGTTGAACCCACGGGCTGCCTGGGAGCCGCGGCCGTCATGCAACAATGCGTGCCTGTTGCCGGAAAACGGGTGGGCGTGCTGCTCAGTGGCGGTAATGTAGACCTGGCTGTTCTGGGCCGTTTGCTGGCCGCTTAGCGAGCCAGTGATTTCAGCGCCTGGCGGATTCCCTCGGAAACGTCCAGGCCTTCGGGCAGTTTCTTTACCGCCGCCTGCGATTCCGATGCCGAATATCCCAAGGCCATCAAGGCATTGAGCACGTCGTCATTGCCGCCCTGGAAGGCCGTTCCCGAGGCGGGAAGAAACTCGCCTCCCAGTTTGTCGCGCATTTCCAGCAGCAGGCGCTCCGCCGTTTTTTTTCCAATGCCCGGCACACGGGTCAGGCGCCCCGTTTCCTGGCGGCTCACCGCCTCGGCGAGTTCATCCACGCTCATGCCCGACAGCACAGCCAGTGCCGTTCTGGCACCTATGCCGGACACCTTGATCAGTGTCCGGAATGCCGTGCGTTCCCTGGCAGAGCCAAATCCGTACAAGGTGTGGGCATCTTCGCGCACCGCCAGATGGGTGAACAGAGTGACACTGCGGCCCGGTTCGGGCAGGTTGTACAGCGTACTCATTGGCACGTCGATTTCGTACCCTACGCCGCCGACGTCGACACACACCATGGGCGGGCTTTTATCGATGAGTGTGCCGGTAATTCGTCCTATCATTCCTGTATCCGCGAAAAAAACTAGTCCAGCAAGCGGCCGCCGCGAAAATGCCGGCGGCGCACCTGCGCCAGATTGCCTGCCGCCTTCAGGCGTTGCGTTATCGGTCCCACATGGGCGTGGCAGATCGCTCCGGCCAGCGCATCGGCCGAGTCGGGCGCCGGTAAACCGTTCAGAGACAACAAGTGCTGCACCATAAGTTGAACCTGTTCCTTGCTCGCTCTGCCCGAGCCGACCACTGATTTCTTGATCTGCAGTGCGGAATACTCGTGCACTTCCAGAGACAGATCGGCCAGGGCGCACATGGCGGCCCCCCGGGCGTGCCCCAGCAGCAAGGTCGAGGCCGGATTACGGTTCAGAAATACCTTCTCCATGGCGGCAACCCCCGGCTGTGTGCTGTGGACGATCTCGCGGATGCTGTCCAGGATCACCTTCAGGCGCTGGGCAAGATCCTGATCGCGCGGAACCACGATCGTGCCGCTGGTTACGTAGCCAAGACGCGGGCCGTCAACGTCGATGACGCCGAAGCCCGTACGCTTCAGCCCGGGGTCAATGCCCAGAATACGCATTTCGGTCAGTGACGGAAATGGCGGGTGCCGGTAAAGATCATGGCTATTCCACGCTCGTTGGCGGCGGCAATGACTTCGTCGTCGCGTATGCTGCCACCCGGCTGGATGACGCAGTTGGCCCCCGCGTCGACAACCACATCGAGCCCGTCACGGAAGGGGAAAAAGGCGTCCGACGCCACTGCCGATCCGGTCAGCGTGAGACCGGCGTTCTCTGCCTTGATCGAGGCAATGCGCGCCGAATCGATGCGGCTCATCTGGCCGGCACCCACGCCGAGCGTCATGCCGTTGCCCACGAAAACGATGGCGTTCGATTTCACGTACTTGGCAACTTTCCAGGCGAACAGCAGATCGCGCATTTGTTGCTCGGAAGGAGCCAGCGTGGTGACTACCTTGAAGGCATTGTCGGGCACTTGATAGTCGTCGGGGTTCTGCACCAGCCATCCGCCGCCGACGCGTTTGACGTCGAAATCGTTTTGTCCGTTGCCGGAGGGTACTTCAAGAACCCGTACATTCTTCTTCGCGGCAAACACAGCCAGAGCTTCCGACGAATAGCCCGGCGCCAGCAAAACCTCGACAAACTGGTTGCTGATCGCCTGGGCGGTAGCTTCGTCGACGGGGCGGTTGAACGCGATGATACCGCCGAACGCCGATGTGGGATCGGTCTTGAAGGCCTTCTGGTAGGCTTGCAGCGGAGTGTCACCCAGTGCCACCCCGCACGGATTGGCGTGTTTCACGATCACGCAGGCGCCGGCCTGAAAACTGCGCACGCATTCCCAGGCGGCATCGGCATCGGCGATATTGTTGTAGGACAATTCCTTGCCTTGCAGCTGGCGGTAGCTGCCCAGCAGCCCGCCCCGCACAGGGGTATCGACATAAAAGGCGGCCGTCTGGTGCGGGTTTTCGCCATAGCGAAGAATCTGCTGCCGTTTGGCCTGAAGGGTGAGCACACCCGGCCACGGCTCGCGTTGCGGCGTTTTGTCCTGCTCGGGTTCGCGTTGCGTCAGGCTGCTAAGATAAGCGGCGATGGCGCCGTCGTAGGCGGCGGTATGGGCATACACCTTTGCCGCCAGTTCCAGCCGCAAGCCGTAGGAAGGGGCTCCCTGGGGGCTATCGATGTCGGCCAGCACCCGTGTGTAGTCGGCCGGGTCGATCACGACCGTCACGCCGCCCTCGGGGGTGCCGTGATTCTTGGCGGCGGCACGGAGCATGGCCGGGCCCCCGATGTCGATGTTTTCAACCGCATCTTCAAAGGTGCAGTCCGGCCGGGCGATGGTTTCGCGAAACGGATACAGGTTTACCACCAGAAGATCGATGCGGTCGATGCCGTGCTGCGCCAGGGTTTCCAGGTGCTGCGCGCTGTCACGGCGTGCCAGCAGCCCACCGTGAATTTTCGGATGCAGCGTTTTTACCCGACCGTCCAGAATTTCGGGCGAGCCGGTGTGCGCGGCGACTTCAGTGACGGAAAGGCCTGCGTCAATGAGCTGGCGGGCGGTTCCGCCGGTGGAAAGCAGGCGCACGCCGCGCTGCGCCAGAGCCTTGGCGAAATCGACAATACCGGTTTTGTCGGAAACCGAGAGTAGGGCGGTTTGAATTTTCATGATGGGTGTACGTGGGATGGTTTGAAATCAGGGTTGCAGACCGTGCGACTGAAGTTTTTTACGCAACGTGGCCCGGGTGATGCCGAGCATTTCTGCGGCCTTGGATTGGTTGCCGGCGGCTTGCTCCAGTGCCAGTTGCAATACGGGACGTTCGACGCAGGTAATGACCATGGCCAGCATGTCGCGCGGTTCCGAGTCGCCCAGGTCGTGTAGATAACGTTCGAGCTGCTCGCGTACGCATTGCTCCAGAGGGGTAATGTGGGTCATGGTGTCAGGCAAAAGTAAGAGCTTCGGCGAAAGCCGTGGATTCTTGATGGGCGGAAATGGGGTCGTTGGGGTTGTACTGGTCGAACCAGCGCGCGACGGCAAGGCTTTGGTCTGCCGTTGAGGTAATCGTGTTGATGTGATCAAGAAAGGGCCGCGCATTCGGCAGATTTTCCAGGTACCACCCAATATGCTTGCGCGCCGAGCGGACACCGGTGAATTCACCGTAGAACTGGTAGTGATCTTCCAGATGGTCGAGCAGGCAGGTTTTCAGCTCGCCCCACGTGGGTGGCGGCAAATGGGTGCCTTCGGCCAGAAAATGGCTGATTTCCCGGAATATCCAGGGGCGGCCTTGCGCGGCGCGACCGATCATGACCGCGTCGGCGCCGGTGTAGTCCAGAACGGCTTTGGCTTTTTCCGGGCTGTCGATATCGCCATTGGCGACTACCGGTATTTCCAGCAGCTGCTTGACCTCGCGCAGGGTGTCGTATTCGGCGTGGCCGGTGTACAGGTCGCATCGGGTGCGGCCGTGCAGAATCAGGGCACTGATGCCGATGTCCTGGGCAATGCGGGCGATGCGGGGAGCATTCCGGCTGGCGGCATCCCACCCGGTGCGGGTTTTCAGCGTAACCGGTACATCGTAGGGGCGGCAGGCATGCACAACACTTTTCAGAATGTCGATGACTCTGGGCTCGTCGCGCAGCAATGCCGACCCCGAGGCGACATTGCAAACCTTTTTTACCGGGCAGCCCATATTGATATCGATGATCCGGGCGCCTTTGCGAATATTGAATACCGCTGCCTCGGCCATCATGTCGGGATCGGATCCGGCGATCTGGACGGCGACGGGGTCGATTTCCCCCGCGTGATCCAGTCGTCGCGAGGTTTTGACACTGTTCCAGAGCCTGGGATTGCTGGCGGCCATTTCAGACACGGCATAGCCCGCCCCCAGCGCCTTGCATAACTTGCGGTAGGGGCGATCGGTGACGCCCGCCATGGGAGCCACGAAGACGGGGTTGGGAAGAGACCAGGGGCCGATGCGCATTCCGGGGATTTTAACCGGCAATTGCCGGGCCGGGACAACTGAGGCTTGTTCGGCCCCTGCGAAAGCTCTGCGCCGGCTAGTGCCGGAAGCCCTGCAGCAGATGGCGTGCCAGGGGGGTGCGCAGCGTGGGCAGCATGTCAAGTGACAGCAGGGCCAGACCGCAGGCATGTTCGACGGCGGGTTGCCGCGTGGTGAAAATCCGGGGCAACGTGTCGGTGATCGCCCCGGTGATCCAGCGGTCGGCCTGCCGTTGTCCGGCAAACTGCTGCAGATGGGGGTGCGGGTCGGTGCACGGGTGTTGCAACCAGCCGGCCAGGCTGTTTGCCAGTTGGGCGGCATCGCGCAAGCCCAGGTTCAGCCCCTGTCCGGCCACCGGGTGCAAGGTTTGTGCGGCGTTTCCGATCGCGGCCTGACGGGCGGCGGTCAGTGACGGGCCTGCGTACATGGACAGCGGGTACACATGGCGCGGGGACACCGGTGTCAGGGTGCCCAGCCGTGAACCGAACTGCTCGCCCAGCCGCGCCTGCAGTGCCGTGTCGTCCAGGGTTGACAGGGTGTTGATCGTTTGCGGTCTTCCGCACCAGACCACACCATAGGCGTCGTCGTGTGACGGATGTGGCAGAATCGCCAGCGGCCCTTCGCGGGTGAACCGCTCGAATGCCCAGCCGGACCGGGCCTGGCTGGCCCGCACCGTGACCAGAAGTGCCTGCTGGTCGTAGTCACGACGAATGCCGTGGGGCTTGCGGCCGTCGGATTGAATCAGCACAAGGCAGGTATGCCGGCCTTGATGAGTGGTGAGGCGCAGTTGTTCCCCTTGGCCGATAAGTTCGCGATCGGTCACGGTGTCATTCAGGCGGGTGACACCGCTCTGGTCAAGGGCGTGCTGCAAGGCGTGTAACAGCGTGTCGTAGGCCACGACACTGCCCAGCCGCGGAACATTCAGCTCGTGCGGGGTGATGAGCGTGCGGCCCAGTCGCCCTTGTTGCGACACATGCACGGTGGTAATGGGTGCGACCGCTTCCGGCCATGCTTGCAGCCCTGCGAGCAGCGCCTGGCTGCCGTAGTTCAGCGCCAGCGTACGGGGGTCCGTGGGTGCGGCGCTATCCCGGTTGCCGGTGGCGCCGGGCGAGGGGCCCACAACGGCAATGCGCTCTGGCCGGCGGGTCTTTTGCGCCAGAAGCAGGGCAAGGGCGCAGCCGGTCGGGCCTGCGCCGCTGATCACGATATCGAAGTCTGCATGCGGCATGGTGGGTAAGCTGTCCTCTACTACAATCGATCCATTTTACGGCGTATCCCCGGGCGGGAGTCGCGACGGGCTTTATCGGGATCAACACATGGATGTCACGACAGTTTCAGACAAGCATCGCAGCAAGGCGGTCGCCGCCTGGTTGGCCTGCGTGGCCGGCGTAATCGGCGCACACGCGTGGTACATGGGGCGCAAGGATGCCCTGCTTTACACAGGCTTTACTGTGCTCATGCTGCTTCTGGCACAGCTGTATCCAAGCTGGTGGGACAATCCGGCCTTCCTGGCGCTCATCATTCCGTTGACGGCCGGCTATATCGAGGCATTGGTCTACGCCCTGACACCCGACGCAACGTTTGACCGGAAATACAACGCCGGTTCAGTACATATCACCCGAACCGGCTGGAATGCCGTGCTGGCAGCCATTTTTGCAACCCTCATCGGTGCCATCGTGGTGATGTTTTTTCTTGCCATGATCGTCATGCATGTTTATATCGCCATGGGGTGGCTGGATGGCTACGTATTCTGAACTAAGGGTTGTCCCGAATGCGTCCTCGGGTTAAACTTGGCGCTTCGTTATTACATAGGAGCTGTGTGGTGAATTCAGACCCCGGCGATAGTTGTCGATCGTGTCGCGATCACTTTTATTCCAGGTGCGCTGGCTAGCAACACTGAAAACAGTGTTTTTTGCTGCCTGATTCAAGCATAGCTTGTCTGCGCCCTGGGTTGTTTCAGGGCGTGGAAGTCTACCGGCCGGTTCGGCCAACCTCCCGCCGTTTTCTCTTGTTTGCACCGTGCAGTCGTGTGTCCGGTGCGCGCGCGCCGGCTTGTGCCGCGCGTCAATAATGGGGGTGTTGTATGCGGTTATTCAATCTGTTTTTGCGTCGTGCCGGTGTACAGGGTCTTCCCGTACGCGGTCAAACCGCGGTGTCACGGCTAACCATCGAGTGTCCCCGCGAGGTGCTCCCCGAACTGCGTCGTCGCATTTACCACGAATTCGACGGGCGGGGCTTGCAGGTGGCGTCGCTCAGTATCGATCACGCCCAGGCCCGGCATATGGCCAGGGCGTGCATCACGATCCGTTACAACCCCAACGAGCGTCGGGCACTGGTGTCGCAGGCGCGCCAGCTGGGGCAGATTCCCGGGGTACAGAGCGTTCATTGGGGAACCCGCGCCGCCGTGCGCCCGGCCGCCGTTGCATTAAACTAGCGGGGTTGGCGCTTTTCGGCTTTTCGGATTCCACCCATGATACTGTTAGACTGGCTCACCCCGTGGGAGTTCTCGCCCACGCTCCTGCTCATGTTTTTTCTGGGGTGCTGGCTGTTCATTCGGGGCACCCGTGTACACAAGGTAACCTTCACACGCCAGCTGTTTTTCTGGCTGGGGGTTGCCTTCCTGTATTTGTCGCTGCACACGCGTGTCGATTACTACGCCGAGCGAATGTTCTTCATCCATCGCTTGCAGCATCTGGTGCTTCACCATCTGGGGCCATTGCTCATCATGGGGGCTTATCCGGGCCAGGTCCTGCGTGCCGGCCTGCCCATGCCGCTGCGCATCAAGCTGCGTGATTTCCGCGCCGGCCGTATCGGTCGCGCGATCGAAGCGGTGCTTACGAACAAGATTTTTGTTCCTTTCCTTTTCGTTATTCTGGTGGTTGGTTTTCTGATCCCGGCGGTTCAGTTCTACTCCATGCTCGACTGGCGCTTGTACCGGTTGATGAACTGGTCGGTCGTGATCAGCGGTTTCATGTACTGGAACCTCATTCTCGACCGACGCCCCAGTCCTCCGGCCGTGCTGTCACCGGGCGGGCGCGTTATCTCGCCTATCGTGACCATGGTGCCGCAAATGGTGGTGGGTGCCGTCATCACCTTCACCGAATATGATCTTTATCCCATTTTCGATCTTTGCGGGCGGGCGCTGCCGGGCATCAACGCCCTGATGGATCAGGCGCTGGGTGGTTTGACCATGTGGATACTCGCGGCGTTCGTCGAGGTATTCGGCCTGTTGTTTGCCCTGGCCACGCTTATGCGTTTGTCTGCCAAGAACCGTATTCCCAACAGCCGGCATGCGCCGCCTTCCCGGCAACGCTCTCCGGCGGCCGTCGCCTAGCCTGCCATGCGACCAGGAAAAGGCATCCGGGCTTTCGGCGCGTTGCTTGCATTTTCTGTCGTGGTGTCATCGGCAGGGCCGGCTTACGCGCAGCCGGTTGGCCTGCCCAGCATGGGGTCGGCATCCGCCGTTGAGCTGTCACCCGAGATCGAGCGCACGCTTGGCGATGCCATTATGGAGCAGGGCCGGCGCGACCCCACCTACATCTCGGATCCCGATGTCAATCAGTATCTCACCGATCTGGGCCGTCGCCTGGCCGACAAGGCCCCCGGCGGAGTGGGGCAGCCCATCACGGTTTTCAGCGTGCGCGATCCGCAGATCAATGCTTTTGCGCTGCCGGGCGGCTATATCGGCATCAATAGCGGCTTGCTGGTAACCGCCAAAAGTGAATCCGAGCTGGCGTCGGTCATCGCGCACGAAATCGGCCACGTCGCCCAGCGGCACATTGCACGTGGCATGACGCAGCAATCGCAAAGCAGCGGCGTCATGATGGCGGCGCTGGCCGGTGCCCTGCTGGCGGCGCTGGCGGGCAGTGCAGACCTGGCAATGGGTGTGGCCGCCTTTGGTCAGGCGGCGGCTGTGGATCGCCAGCTGGGTTTTTCCCGGCAGGCCGAACAAGAGGCGGATCGTGCCGGGTTTGAAATGATGCGGCGCAGCGGCTTCGATCCCGAGGGGGCGGTTCGCATGTTCCAGCAGCTTTCCAACGCGTCGCGTCTGAACGAGGGTATGGGCGGCAATGCCTACACCAGCACGCACCCGCTGTCGTTGCAGCGCATGTCCGACATGCAGAACCGGGTGGCCCAGGTGGGTCGGGTGAGTCATGACGATTCGCCCACTTTCTGGTATTTGCGCGCAAAATTGCGGGTGGAGCAGGCCCGCAGCGGTCAGGCCATGCAGTCTGCGCTGGTGGCACTGCGCGAGGAAACCCGCGACGGGCGTCGGGCCCTACAGTCGGCGGCCTGGTTTGGCCTGGCAACAGCGGCGTGGCGACGCGGTGACCAGGAAGCGGCCGTTCAGGATATCGAACGCGCCCGTCAGGCGGCCACTGCCGCATCGCCTGAAATCGAGGGGCTGGCAATTTCGGTGGCGCTTGAGCAGGGAAAAATCGAGCAGGCTCGCCAGGCGTCGGCCAATGCCGTGCAACGCTGGCCAAACCGGCAGGCGCTGGCATTGCTGCGTGCCCAGGTATTGCAGAAAGCCGGGCAGGATAAGCAGGCTGTTGCCTTTCTTGACGAACGCATCGCCAAATGGCCGGCCTTGCCGCAGTTGTACCAGATGAAAGCGTTCAGTCTGGAGCGACTGGGCGAGGCGGTGGCATCGCGTCGCGCCATGGCAAAGTATTACGAGTTGGTGGGGGCGTTTCCCACTGCAGTGAACCAGCTGATGCAAGCCCGCGGCCTGAGTAAAGATTTTTATGTGCAATCGGAGCTCGACGTGCAAATTCGCGAGCTCAAAGAGCGTTTGCAGGCTCAGCGCGACCTGCTGGAACGATTCAAGTCTTGAGCTCGAAGAATCGTTCCAGGCGCACCGGCAGCCAGCGCAGGTGTCCCGGGAACGGGCCCGTGACGAAACTGGCATGCCCCCCTTCGGCCGGCTGATGAAGCAGCACGACATCAGAGGCTTCTTCGGTGCCCGGCAGCGACGCTTCGGGAACGAAGGGGTCGTTTCGTGCATTCAAGACCAGAGTCGGCGTTTGTATCGTTTTCAGGGCCGGTTTGCTTGATGCTTTGGTCCAGTAATCCAGGGCATTGCGGTAACCGTGCATAGGTGCCGTATAGGCGTCGTCAAAATCGCGCAGGGTTTTGCTGCCGCCCAGGCGATAGCTGTCGATGTTTCCGGGGAAGCGGCGGGCTTTCTCGTGCATTTTGGCCCGCATGCTTTTCAGAAAATAGCGTGTGTATACCTGCCGCCCCATGCGAGTTTGCGACAGCGTATTGCCGCAGGAGACCAGATCCATGGGCACGGATACGGCGGCTGCCGCGTCAAGCCAGCGCAGGTCGGCAGCCTGTTCGCCCAGCGCCTTCAGCATGGCGTTGCCGCCCAGTGAAACCCCAACCGCGTGCCAGCGCACATTGGGCAACTGGTGGCGAACGGTGTCCAGCATGAACAGGACATCGGCGGTGTCACCCGAATAGTAGGCGCGTGCCATACGATTGGGAAATCCCGAGCAGCCCCGGAAATGGGCAATGACCACCACCCAGCCGCGCGCCCGAAAGTGCTGGGCGATAGACTGTGCGTAGTGGCTGCGGCTGCTGCCCTCCAGACCATGAAACAGAATGAGTGCAGGCGTATCGCGGCTATCGGGCAATGAGGCCCAGTCTCCCGGAGCGATCCAGCGCTTTGCGCCGGTGCCGTTCAGCCGTGTGTCGCCGGGGGCGGATTCACCCGTGGCGAGCCGGTCGGTGAACAGGCCGGGACCGCTCCAGTCAAAATCGATGAAGTCGCCGTCAGGCGTGTTGACCCGGTGCCGCACGAATGAAATGGTGTGGTGATGCGCCGCCAGCGCGCCATAAAGTGTCTGCAGGTTGCCGCCGGGCAACCAGGCTGGCGCAGGACAGGGCGAGGTGTCAATGCGGGCGACCACGGGGCGGGTCAGTGCAAGGTGTCGGGTCTGTCTTGGAGATCAAGCAGACCGGCGTCGGAAGGGGCATGCGAAGCGTGGTGCAGCACCATTTTCCAGCCGTTGCGACCCTTCTGGAAAATGTTGGTTGCGTAGCAGTGAGCCGTTTCCTCGCCGTGTGCGGCCGAAACGGCAAGTTGTTCTATGACCATGTGTACCGAATTCATGAGATTGGTCATGACGAGTGTTTGCATGGGATAAATGGCGACCGGGCCGGCGGCAAATATCTGTTGCCATGTGGTTTGGAGTGCGGCGTGGCCGATCGTGCGCATGCCGCCGGGGTGAATGCAGACAACTTCGTCGTCGTCGGCCCAGACACTCATCATCATGGAAAGGTCGGCCTGTCGGATGGCCTCGTAAAAGGCGTGCTCGGCTTCCTGGGGAGTGGTGTACATGGCGTAACCGGTGTCAGTCATTGAATGGCGGCGTGAGCGGCCGCGATGATGGCCGCGCTGATGGTCGCGTTGAGCGCGTTCGTGTCAGTGGCCGTGCGCTTTCTCGCCTTCTTTGAGCTGGTACCTGGCGCTGCAATAGGGGCAGACGGCCAGGCCGGTTTTGACTGTTTCAATGTAGACCCTGGGGTGCATGCTCCAGAGCGGCGCTTTGGGGCCGGGGCAATACAAGGGCAGGTCTTTGGCCTCGATGTACACGATCTCGTCTTTGGAAGGATTCTGTGATGAGGTGCTGCTCATGGTGATTCCTGATTGGGGTAATAAGGTAAGGGCAGGCCTGCCGGCAAGGCAGGCCCAGGCCTTTATACCGGTGTGAGCCAATGATGGTATTTCGGGTTCTTGCCGCTGACGACGTCGAAAAAGGCCTTCTGCAAGGTTTCGGTGACGGGGCCGCGCGAGCCTTTTCCGATGACGCGCCGGTCGACTTCGCGTATGGGTGTGACCTCGGCGGCCGTGCCGGTGAAGAAAGCCTCGTCGGCGATGTACAGATCGTCGCGGGTAAGGCGTTTTGTCACGACGGTGTAGCCGTGGTCTTTTGCCAGCGTGTGCAAGGTGGAGCGGGTGATGCCGGTGAGTGCCGAGGCAATTTCGGGTTCGTAGATAACCCCGTCTTTCACCAGGAACAGGTTTTCGCCCGCCCCCTCGGCGAGAAAGCCGTCGGTATCCAGCAGAATGGCCTCGTCGTAGCCGTGATCAAGTGCCTCGGCATTGGCAATGATGGAGTTGGCGTAAGTGCTGGCAACTTTGGCGCGCGGCATGGTCACGTTGACGTGCTGGCGGGCATAGGAGGAAATTTTGACGCGTATGCCTTGTTTGAGCGCTTCTTCACCCAGGTAGGCTCCCCAGGACCAGGCGGCAATGGCAATGTGCACCGTGGCCCCCTTGGGCGATACGCCCATTTTTTCGGAGCCGTAAAAAGCCAGCGGGCGAATGTAGCATGACGCCAGCTTGTTATCGCGAACCACCTGAAGCTGTGCCTGGTTGATCGTGTCTTGATCATAGGGCATGGGCATTTGGTAGATATGGGCGGAATTGAAGAAACGGCGTGTGTGGTCCTGCAGCCGGAAAATGGCTGTTCCCAGTTCGGTTTCGTAGGCGCGAACACCTTCGAATACGGCCAGGCCGTAGTGCAACGAGTGCGTCAGCACATGGGTGGTGGCGTTGCGCCACGGTACGAGCTTGCCGTCATACCAGATGACGCCATCGCGGTCAGACATGGACATGGGGAATTCCTCCGTTCAACAGGGCTTGATTGTAGCAAGCCGCGGGGGCTTACAATAGTCGCTTTTTGCGTGTAGGAAGCTGTAGTCGTGCTTGCTTCAAACAGAGTGCGCTGGTGGCCGGATGCCAACCAGAAACGCAGTTTCAAAAATGGCCTTTCCGATGCCCTGGCCGGGCTGATCGCCACAGCGACCTGGGGTTTTGTGACGGGTATTGCCATGGTGAAGTCGGGGCTTACCGAAAGTATGGCCACCCTCATGACCCTGACCGTGTATGCAGGGTCGGCGCAACTGACCGCCTTGCCCCTGATACAGGCGGGGGCGCCGGTGTGGCTGATTTTCGCCGCCGGCCTGGTGGTGAACTTGCGTTTCATCATTTTCTCGGCGGCCTTGTTTCCGTATTTTCGTCACCTTCCCTGGTGGCGCCGCCTGTTGCTGGGCTATTTCAGCACGGACATTGGTTTTGTGGTTTTCATGAGCAAGTACGCCGACGCCAAGGTTCGGGGAACGAATGACCAGCTCTGGTATTACCTGGGCACTATTGTGCCCGGCTGGCCGGGCTGGGTCAGCGCCTCGCTGCTGGGAATTTTCCTGGGAGGGGCCGTTCCGGCCGACTGGTCGCTGGAATTTGCCGCCACGCTGGCGCTGCTGGCGGTGGTCATTCCCCTGATCAAAAGCAAGCCGATGATCGTCTGCATGCTGGTCGCGGCCGTGGTGGCGTGGTTCGGGCAGCCGCTGCCCTTGCGTCTGGGGCTGGCCGCCGCCGTGGTGGCCGGCGTGGTTGCCGGCCTTCTGGCCGAACGCATGGCGCCGCAACGGCGCAAAAAGGGGTAGTGCACATGGCTCTGGATTCGACCGATATTTACGTGCTGTCGGCAATTGGGCTGCTCACGCTGTGCAGCATTATTGCCCGCACCACTTATTTTCTGTTCGGTGATCACATACCCCTGTCGGAAAATGTCAGGCAAAGCTTGCGCTATGCGCCGGTGGCGGCGCTGGTGGGTATTATTGTGCCCGAAGTGCTTCCGTACAGTCAGGGGGCCGGCGCCTTGCTGGGCGTGAAGTTTTTCGCGGTGATCGTGGCCTTTATTGTTTTTTTGCGCACCCGTAATGCGTTGCTGGTCATAGTGTCCGGCATGGTGGTTTTCTGGCTGCTGAAAGCAATCGCCGTGTTTAATTAACGACACATTGGGCGCATTCGCCCCGGTGGCATGCATGTTTTTCCGGCCGGTATTGGGTAGTCGGGGTGCGCTGCGTTAAAATACCGCGGTTAAATGGCTGCAGGCGGGGTTTTCTCGCGCAGCGCAAACCACTCTCAATGACAGACACTACACAGAACACACCCGAGCCTGCTGTTTCCTCCTTTTCCGATTTCGGCTTGCATCCCGGTATTTTGCAGGCAGTATCCGAAACCGGTTACACCGTACCCACGCCCATACAAGCCAAAGCAATTCCTCCCGTCATCGACGGGCGGGACGTCATGGGCGCCGCGCAAACCGGAACAGGCAAAACAGCGGCGTTTACCTTGCCTATCCTGCATCGGCTCATGGCGTTCGCGAACACCAGCGCGTCGCCGGCGCGCCATCCCGTGCGCGCCCTCATTCTTACGCCCACGCGTGAGCTGGCCGACCAGGTATACGAAAGCGTGGTTACGTACAGCAAGTCCACACCACTGCGTGCCGCCGTGGTATTTGGCGGCGTCGACATCGGGCCACAGCGCGAGGCATTGCGCCGCGGGTGCGAAATTCTCATCGCAACGCCGGGCCGCCTGCTGGATCACGTTGAGCAAAAAACCGTGAATCTGGGGCAGGTGGGCATTCTGGTACTCGACGAAGCCGACCGTATGCTCGACATGGGCTTTTTGCCCGACCTGGATCGCATCGTTCGCCAGCTGCCGGCCAAGCGTCAGGGTTTGCTGTTTTCCGCAACGTTCAGCAACGAAATTCGCAAGCTGGGCCGCACCTATCTTACGGATCCCATCGAGATCGAAGTGGCCAAGCGTAACGCCACGGCCGATACCGTCACCCAGTTGGCCTATCCGCTCTCGGGTAGCCAGAAGCGTGCGGCCGTTGTGCATCTGGTCAAGTCCAAGAACCTGAACCAGGTCATCGTTTTCTCGAACACCAAAATCGGAACCAGCCGTCTTGCCCGCGAGCTGGTTCGCGACGGCGTCAAGGCCGAATCAATACACGGCGACAAAAGCCAGCTCGATCGCATGAAGGCGCTCGAGGCGTTCAAGGCCGGTGAGCTCGAGGTTCTGGTTGCCACCGACGTTGCCGCACGGGGTCTCGATGTTGCCGGTGTGCCGTGCGTCATCAATTACGACCTTCCGTTCAATGCCGAAGATTACGTTCACCGTATTGGCCGTACAGGCCGGGCCGGCAAAGAGGGCGCGGCAATTTCGTTCTATGCGCCCGATGAAGAGCGTTACTTGCTAGACATCGAAAAACTGATCAAAACGCGTATTCCGCGCGGGAATCTCGACCTGCCGCAGGAGCCTCGTCGCTCGGCGGGTGCTGCCGCTCGCAGTGACCGGTCGCGCGGGTCCAGGGCCCCGATCGACGATTTTTTCACCAAGCCTTATGTTCCGGCTGCGTCGCCGGCGCCGTCGGCGTCCACCCAGGACCGCCCCAACACGGCCGAGAAGCGGTCGGTAGGCGTTTTGCTGGGCGGTCGCTAGGCCGGTTAATTTGCTAGCAGGCTGCCAGCAAATCACCCAGGGCCCCAGGGCCCTGGGCCACCACAGGGCTGTGTGCTCCCAAGGCGCCAAGCAGTTGTTCCAGCTGATGTATGTGGGGCAGCAGGGGGCCGTAAAACACATTGCCCTTTGCCCCCTGGATCAGCAGGGTGGGAAAGTTCTCGATATCGTGGTCATCCAGCAACGCCTCGTGGTCCTCGATATCCACCCAAACGAAAACATCGTCGCTCCGTCGGGCGGCCAATCCGGCAAACGCCGGAAGGTAGCTTGCGCACGTGTCGCACCACGCTGCGCAATAGCAAACGACCACCCAGTGATGGTTTTCCCGCAGCCGCGAAAGCAGCGCGCCGGAATCGTTCGAGGGGTTGTAAAGCGTCATTCAAACCACACATAAAAGTTTTTGACTATGATAGCCTTCTTTGCCGTTTCAGGACGTTGTGATGATTGATACCCGTGTTGCCGTACGCGACTCCGCCGCCCCCGCACGCGGCGCGTCGCTGGTGAGTCAAGCCTTCAAACGGGCATTGGTGTCGCAGCTGCATCCACGCATGTTGTTTGCGCTGTTCCTGCCCTTCATTATCGCCTTGCTGGGGGGTATTGTGCTGCTGTGGGCGTTCTGGACGCCGCTGACCGAATGGCTGGATGCGCAGGTGGCCGGGTGGGAAGTTGTGAACCAGGTCGACCAGTGGCTGCTGGCGATCGGGCTGTTTTCGATCAAACTGTACATGGTGCCGTTGCTGGCGGTTGCCATACTGTTGCCGTTGTCGGGCATTCTTGGCCTGGTCATTGCTGCTGTGTTTGTCATGCCGCTGGTGCTCAGGCACCTTGAGAAACACAATTACCCCGGGCTCAAGCGCCAGGGGCAATACGCCACGGCGGTCAGCTCGTGGAATGCGGTCTGGGTGGGTACCCTGTTCGTGGCCGGATGGCTGGTTACCATGCCGCTCTGGCTTATTCCGCCCATGCCGGTCATTTTGCCTGTGGTCTGGTGGGCTTTCGCCTTTAACCGCATGCTGCGCGTTGACGCCATTATCGAGCACGGCAGTGCGCCGGAGCGCCGCCTCATCTGGAAGCGCTATCGGCGCGAGTTCTGGGCAATCGGTCTTATCCTGTCGCTCGTCAATCTTTTCCCGCCCGCCTGGCTGGTGCTGCCGGTGTTTTCGGCGCTGGTGTTCGCTCACTTTTGTCTGGAGGCATTACGGCAATTGCGTGCCAGCGACGTTATCGATGTGTAATTACCCCCGTTCCACTACCAACAAGGACAACTGAAACGTGGAAACTACTGTTACGCCCATTCCAAAAATCCGCCTGATCATCATTGGCGACGAAATTCTCTCGGGCCGCCGGCAGGACAAGCATTTTTCCAAGCTTGTCGAGCTGCTGGCACAGCGCGGAATGCAGCTCGGCGGTGCCGAGCTCATTTCCGACGATCGCTCTACCATTGTGGAAACGCTCAAGCGCAGTTTCGCCACACCCGACATTGTTTTTTGCTGCGGCGGCATTGGGGCCACGCCCGACGATCAAACCCGCCAGTCGGCGGCGCAGGCGCTGGGGCTTGCGCTGGAATTACACCCCGAGGCCGCCCGCCTTATTGCGGAGCGTTGCGCCGACACGGCGCGGCGCGGGCAGGGTAGCGCCGACATGAGCACGCCCGAGAACCAGCAACGCCTGCAAATGGGGGTGTTTCCCCAGGGGGCGGAAATTGTGCCGAACCCCTACAACAAGATTCCCGGGTTTTTTATCGGCAACCATACGTTCATGCCTGGTTTTCCCGTAATGGCGTGGCCCATGATGGAATGGACGCTGGACAACCGCTATCGTCATTTGCATCACGGGGTCAAGCGCGTCGAGCATTCGTTCCTGGTGTTCGGGCTGCCCGAGTCGCGTATTACGCCGGCGCTCGAAGCGCTGGAAGAGCGTTGGCCGGGGGTGAAGGCCTTCAGCTTGCCCAGTATGGGGGAAACCGGGCACGCCCACATCGACCTGGGGGTGAAAGGCGAACCGGAAGCGGCCGCACAGGCACTGGCTTTTCTGAAAGACGAGGCCGTGCGGTTGGGCGGCAAACTGACACCACCGGAAAATTAGGGCTTGTCACAGAGCGCATTTTTTCATAATATGGGAATGTTGCATTGCGTCAAACTCCCCTATGGCACGCTCATCACTGATAGCCACCCGCTCCGATAACATCACAGCGGCGTCGGATTCACCCATTACCATTCAAGTCCTTGAACGGGCAATGGCGCTGCTCGACGCCCTGGCACAGCAGCCCGACCCGGTGGCGTTAAAGGATCTGGCGGCCGCCACAGGCTTGCATACATCCACCGCCCATCGCATTCTGAACGATCTTGTCGTGGGTCGGTACGTTGAGCGTATCGACAGCGGCATGTATCAGTTGGGCATGCGCCTGCTTGAACTGGGCTCGCTGGTGAAAGGTCGCCTGAATGTGCGCGATGCCGCCCTTGAACCCATGCGTGAGCTGCACAAGGTTACCGGCCAGACCGTCAACCTGTCGGTTCAGCAGGGTGATGAAATCGTCTACATTGAGCGGGCCTGGAGCGAACGGTCCGGTATGCAGGTGGTGCGCGCCATCGGCGGGCGTGCGCCCCTGCACCTTACCTCAACGGGCAAACTGTTCCTGTCGGTCAGCGAGCCGCGCCAGGTTCGTGCGTACGCCATGCGCACCGGTCTTGCCGGCAATACCCGCAACAGTATCACCCAGGTTGATCAGCTGGAGCGCGATCTGGCCCTGGTGCGACGGCACGGCTACTCGCGCGACAACGAAGAGCTGGAGCTGGGCGTGCGGTGCATTGCGGCCGGTATCTACGACGATGCCGGCAAGCTTCAGGCCGGATTGTCCATTTCGGCGCCTTCCGAGCGCATGCGCGACGAATGGATTCCGCTGCTGACTCGTACGGCGAACCAGATTTCCGAAGCCCTGGGTTACGAATCGTCAAACTGATTGTTGCGTTGCAACAAAATAATCCTTGACTTCGTCGACGTCGAGCGTACAATTGTGATTGTGCAATGCAGCATGGAAGGTTTTCACGTACAACAGGTGATTTGCTTAGCCTTCTTTAATTTTTACGTTTGAACAGTGTTCAACCATTACGAGTCCGGCGTTGCTTCGCTCGACTCAACCCCACTAAGGAAAGATTATGAGCGCAATCCCTCAACACGTTTTCGCCGGCCAAAAGGCGACACTCGACAATGTACTGGCCATCCAGGGCGCCTTTTTCGAAGGTTTCGAAAAGCTCGTCGACCTGAATCTCAAGGTTATGAAAGCCACGCTTGACGATGTGGCACAAAAATCGCAGCAAGCCATCGAAGTCAAAGATGCCCAGGAAGCGGCTGCTTTTGCTTCTTCGCTGGTACAACCCGGTGCCGAAAAGGCGCTGGCATACAGCAAGCATGTATATGACATCGTTGCCGGTGTGCAGGGTGACATCACCAAGCTCACCGAAGAGCAAATTGCCCAGGGCCGTCAGCAAATGACCGATGCCATTGACCAGGTGGCCAAAAACGCACCGACAGGCTCGGAAGGCGCGGTTGCCCTGATGAAGTCTTCGCTGGCAACGGCCAACAGTGCTTACGAATCAATGGCCAAGGTGGCTCGCCAGGCGGCCGATGCTGCTGAAAAGAATGTAACGGCTGCCACCAACGCTACATTCAAAGCGGCTTCCGACGCTGCTGAAGCGGCGTCTAAAAGTGCAGCGGCCGCGTCGCGCACCACCGCACGCCGTAACGCAACAGCTTAAGCTATTCTAGAGGCGCCGGTTACCGTAGATACCGGCACGTCGCGATAGCAGAGCAGCCAGAGCCACCCTTCGGGGTGGCTCTGGTTTTTTTGCGCAACTGTTTCCTGACGATTTCCAGCCCACGGCGTGGTGCGCGTGGGCGGGCCGCTACCGTAGCGCCTGGACGCACTCGGCGATCAGTGCCGGCCCCCGGTAAATTAAACCGGTGTAAAGCTGTATGGCGTTGGCGCCGGCGTCTATTTTCTCACGTGCCTGTTTCCCGGAGGTAATGCCGCCCACGCCGATAATGGGGTAGTCGGGGCCCAGCTGTTCGCGCAGCCGGGCAATCACGCCCAGCGACAGGGCGTGCACGGGCGGGCCCGACAGGCCGCCGGTTTGATCGGCATGGGCCAGCCCCTGGACGGCGTCGCGCGCCAGGGTGGTGTTTGTGGCAATAACCCCGTCAATGCCGAAACGCGGCAGCAGCGCGGCGATGTTGTCTACTTGTGTAGTGGTCAGGTCGGGAGCGATCTTGACCACCACGGGTACGTGGCGGCCATGGGTGTCGGCCAGTGCTTTGCGCTTTTCCTGAATTGCGCCCAGCAGGCCTTC
This sequence comes from Burkholderiaceae bacterium, assembly GCA_050252075.1. GTDB lineage: Bacteria > Pseudomonadota > Gammaproteobacteria > Burkholderiales > Burkholderiaceae_B > JAAYGT01. The sequence continues at coordinate 39,804 of JBFWLP010000008.1, forward strand.
GAGCTCGTTCTGTTCCTGCAAGGCGCGCAGGTTCTGGGTGTTGGGCGACGAGATATTGATCGTGACGTAATCGGCATGCGGGTACACCCCTTCCAGCCCCATGAGGTAATCGTCGACGGCCCGTTCAATGGGCGTGGCGGCGTTTTTTCCAATATTCAGGCCAAGAATACCGCCCTGGCTGCGCCATGTGCTTTGTTGAACATTCCGGATGAAGGTGTCCAGCCCCTGGTTGTTGAAGCCCAGCCGGTTGATCAGCGCCTGGGCGGCGGGAAGGCGGAACATGCGGGGCCCGGGATTGCCCGGTTGGGCCAGTGGCGTTACGGTACCCACTTCCACAAACCCGAATCCCAGGTTGGCCAGGGCATCGATGCAGGCGCCGTTCTTGTCGAGCCCGGCAGCCAGACCGACCGGGTTGCGAAGCGGCATGCCCATGAGCGTGACGGGCAGGGACGGGGCGCTATGCAGCATGGATCGCGTGAGGGCGCAGCGATAGGATTTCTGCAGCAGGGAAAGCGTCAGGTTATGGGCAGCCTCGGCCTCTATGGCAAAGAGAGCAGGACGTACGAGCGGATAAGCGGAATAGAGCAGGGGCATGGGAAGAGTCAGGCGATAGGGGCGTCTTGCCAGCAACCGTTTTTCAGCATTTGCAACGGTTGGAAGCGTGATTTGTACGCCATTTTACGGCTTTCGCGTATCCAGTATCCAAGATAAAGCCACGGCAGCCCGCGGTCGCGACAGGCTTTCAACTGCCAGAGAATGCCGTAGGTGCCCAGGCTGCCGGGGTAATCGGGGTCGAAAAACGTATATACCGACGACCAGCCTTCGGAAAGAAGGTCAACAATGGCGACCATGCATAACGCGTTGTGGGCGTCGCGAAACTCGATCAGGCGGGAGTCGACGCGGCTTGCCAGCAAAAACTGGGTGTACTGGGAGCGGCTGTCGTCGTCCATGCCGTCACCGCGATGGCGTTCATGCTGATATCTTTCGTACAGAGCAAAGTGGTCCGGATTCCAGTGCAGGGGAAGGATCCGGGTAACGAGCGACTGATGCCGGTTCCACACTTTACGTTGTGTGCGCGAGGGCTGGAAGCGCTGAGCGTCAACCCGAACGGAAAGACAGGCCTGGCATTGATCGCAATGGGGGCGGTAGGTGAATAGCCCGCTGCGCCGGAAGCCCCGTTCCACCAGGGAACCGTAAGTGGCTGTGTCGATCAGGTGAGTGGGGGCGGCAACCTGGGAGCGGGCGTCCAGCCCCGGCAAATAACTGCAAGGATAACTGGCCGTGGAATAAAACTGCAGGGTTTTCAGGCCTTGTCCGGTCAGGTGGCTCATGATGCAGCTCCTGGAGCGTGGTGCAATTCAGGCGTTGGAGCGACGCTGCCGTTGGAACGGAGCACGCCGCGTGTCCATGGTATTCCAGGCAGTGTAACCGCCTTGGTCAGCTCTTGCAGAAAGAAATCGCGGCTTACCGGACGGGCTCCCATCGACGCCAGGTGGCGGGTTTCCTGCTGGCAGTCTATCCACTGCACGCCATGGCATTGCAGGAACCGTGTCAGATAGGCCAGCGCGATTTTGCTGGCGTTGTCGCGGCGGCTGAACATGGATTCGCCGAAGAAAAAACGGCCTTGCGCAACACCATACAGGCCGCCGACCAGCTCATCGCCATGCCAGACCTCGATACTGTGGGCCCCGCCGGCACGATGCCATTGCGTGTAGGCGTGTTGCATGTGAGGGGAAATCCAGGTCTGGCCACCGGGCTGGCGCGGGCCGGCGCAGGCCTGGATGACGGCATCGAAGCAGGTGTTCATGGTGACCTGCACCGGCCCCGCCCCTGCCGCTTCCCGGCGTGCCATTTGCCGCAGCAGCTTTGCCAGCGAACGGGAAAGGTGCAGGTTGGCGGTTTGCAACAGCATGCGCGGATCGGGGCTCCACCAAAGTATCGGGTCGCCGGGATTGAACCAGGGGAAGATACCGCGGCGGTATGCTTTTGTCAGGCTGGCGAGACTGAGATCGCCGCCCACGGCCAGCAGGCCCTGGGGCAGGGCGCAGTGCGGTTCAGGAAAAGGATCGCCGGGATCCAGCCAGATCAGGGTAGACATGGCGTGTGAAAAATCAGCCTGCAGTGTGCGCCGGGATGCCGTAGTGATGCAAGGGAAAAACCCCGCGTTCGCGGTCGGCAACGTAGTGCTCAAGCGTTGTGGTCACCGTTCGGAAAGCAAGCTCGTCCCACGGCAAGTTGTCGATGTCGAAGAAAGCCGCCTCGATGCTTTCCGGACCGGGATAAAGTTCCTGGCTAAGAACCTTGGCAAGGTAGAAAAAGTGGACCTGCTCGGCATGAGGGACGTCGATTACCGTGTACAGCGGGCCCAGTTCGATCTGCGCGCCGGCCTCTTCCTGTGTTTCACGCATGGCGCCCTGTGCCGTGGTTTCCCCCAGTTCCATGAAACCCGCCGGCAATGTCCATTTGTCGTAGCGTGGCTCGATGGCGCGGCGACACAGCAGGATTTGATCTTTCCACACCGGCAGCACCCCGACGACATTGCGAGGGTTCTGGTAATGAATGGCGCCGCATTGATCGCAGACATCGCGCAGGCGGTTGTCGTCGGGCGGAATTTTTCGTGCAAGCGTGCTGCCGCACTGGCTGCAGAACTTCTGGCTGCGAGGAGCAGGGAAATAAAAGGAAGGCGCAGGTGTCGTCATGAGTAACTTTTAAGTACGTGCGAACCGTCAGGGCGAGGGCGCGTGAACAAAGCCAAGGTAGTCCGGCAGGGCGCATGCCTTGCACAGTGTAAGCGGACGGATCAGCGTTTCCGCGGTACCGTCCGCCAGCACCAAGCGTAAACGAAGTTTCCGTTTTTGCGTAGAGCGATTTGTTGAGATGGCTTCCATAAAGTTATCCGGCCAAAGCGTGTCCAGTGTTTCGCCTTGTTCGCCGGTAAGGAGGCCGAGCAGTTCCGGCAGATCGCGCCCGGCCAGCAGTGCACCGCCCAGATCGGTGCGGGCATACACACGGCCTTGCTCGTCCAGCAGCCACTCAAGCACATCGATAATAACCCGACCGGTGTGTGTCACGAGCTGAACACCATGGGGTGTTGTTTGCAGGTGCAGAACGTAGGGGGCGGCGTCCAGGCGCACGTACACCCGCTGCGGGCCGTTCTGGAAATACCATCGGCCGTGCGAATCGACAGCGTAATTGCGGTTGATGAAAGCCAGAATTGGCGGGCTGGTGATATCTTCCCCCGGCGGCAGGACGCCCGATGCGTCGGGCCGGCAGGCGTTGCCCGTGGGGTGCAGTTTCCATCGGCCCTGCGCTGACAGCGACAGCCAGCCGAACACGGCGGGTACATTCGGCCATCGGGCCATGGCGGCAATAACGGATTCATCCATGATGTGCTCTGACAAATGCCTCGAATTGGTCGGGGCTGAGCGGTTTGCTGCACCAGTACCCTTGAATTGCATCACAGCCCTTGTCTTTCAGCACCGCGAGCTGCTCACTGGTTTCCACGCCTTCGGCGATGGTGCGCATGCCCAGGCCGTGTGCCATCTGAATGATGGCGGTGACAATGGCCTGATCGTTGGTGCTGCTGGTCAAGTCGCTGATAAATGACCGGTCTATTTTAAGCTTGTCGATGTTGAACCGTTTCAGATAACTGAGCGACGAATAGCCTGTGCCAAAATCGTCGATCGAAATACGGAACCCTTGTTCGGCCAGGCTGGTCAGCACCTTGCCGGCCGCCACAGGGTCGCGCATGGCTACAGCCTCGGTGAGTTCCAGTTCCAGGGTGGCCGGATCGGCGCCAGTTTCCTGCACAATACCCAGTATGGTGCGGGCCAGATCGGGCTGGTTGAATTGCGTGGCAGACAAATTGATGGCTACGGTCAGCCCCGGCAGGCCCGCATCCTGCCAGGCGCGGGTCTGTTTCAGGGCCTTGCGTAAAATCCACTCGCCTATTTCGGCGATCAGGCCGTAGTTTTCCGCCAAAGGAATAAATTCGGCAGGGCCGATTTCTCCCAGTTGCGGATGGCGCCAGCGAACCAGTGCTTCGGCGCCGTCGATACGACCGGTATGCAGATTCAGCTGTGGCTGAAAGACAAGCCGCAGCTCGTCGCGTTGCGCCGCTTGTTGCAGGGCGGCGCCCAGCGCCAGCATGCGTGTGGAGCTTTGCTGCTGCCCCGGCGCAAAGAACCGGAAGTTGTTCTTTCCTTCGGCCTTGGCGTAGTACATGGCTGCTTCGCTGCTGGTAAGCAGCGTTTCGGAGTGGGTGCCGTCATCGGGGTACAGCGACACGCCAATGGACACGGTGGCAATGAGGGTGTGGTTCTCCACGATCAGCGGCTGTTGCATGGCCTGAACGATTTCCGAGGCTTTCAGCGTGGCGCCCCGCTGGTCCATGCCGGGGAATACGAGCACAAAAAGGTCGCCGGATATCCGTGCCAGCACGTCGCGGTCGTTAACCAGGGCGGAAAGCCGTCCGGCGGTGCCGACAAGCACCTGGTCGCCCACCAGGTGCCCGAGCGACTCGTTGATGAAACGGAAGTTATCCAGATTCACGCTCATGACGGCGAACGGGTCGCGGTGATGCTGTGCAAGATCAATGGTGTGTCGCAGCGCCACCCGCATGGAGGCCTGGTTGGCAAGGCCGGTAAGCGTGTCGTACTGCGACAGCCGCCTGATGTGCTCGGCCGCCGCTTTGTGTTCGGTAAGGTCCTCTTTGTGCGACAGGAAATGGGTGACGGCCCCCGAGGCATCTTTAATGGGGAAAATAAGCAGCCGTTCGGTGAACTCCTGACCGTTCTTGCGCTGGTTGATCACCTCGCCCTTCCAGAGCTTGCCCTGTGACAACGCCGCCCACATTGACTGATAGGTTGACATGGGTGTTTTCCCCGAGCGCAAAAAACGTGGGTTTTTGCCCAGAATTTCGTTCTGGCTGTAGCCGGAGCTGTCAATGAACGCCTGGTTCACGTACTCGATACGGCCATCCCGGCTGGTAATCAGTACCGGGTTCGGGTTCTGTTCGATCGCGAGCGAAAGCTTGCTCAGCCGGTCGTCGAGCTCCTGGCGTTCACGCATGGCCTGCGACAGGCGGTCCAGGGCTTGCTGCAGCTGCTCCCTGGACGCTTTTATGTCCTGGTACGGGGCATGAACCGTTTCCGTAAACAGCGCCTGGTAAAGGAACAAATAGGCAATGACCTTGTACAGATGGCCCGCCAGGTGGTAGATATCGGTAATGCTCGAATACAGCGTGAAGAAGTATTCGCTCATGGCCATGGTGGCACAGGCGGCAAAAAACGCGCTCAAGTTGACGCGGCGCGTTTCTTTCAGCCGTACGGCACATAAAAGGGCGGCGACGGCATACCCAGCCATCAATGCATATTCGTAGGCAATCTTGAACGGGGTCAGACCGGTTTGCGGCGAGAACGTTTCGGGAAGCAGTTCGGGGAATCCGAAGAAAACAATGTGGCATGCGGTAACCACAAGCAGCGTGCCTGCCAGCATGCTTTTCCGATAGCGGCATTCCGTACGTTCCCACGACGCCAGGGCGGCGGCCAGCATGGCGGCGAGCGCCAGGGTGCGGGCGGCGAACCAGAAGGCAATGCCTGTTTCAATATTTCCCGGCTGCAACAGCCCGGGCATGCCTGGAAAGCCCATGGTGTGGGAAAAATCGAGCAGGGCGACACCCAGAAACGCACTGCCCAGCCAGCAAGCAATGCAGGGGGCACGGTCTTTGGGAATGTTGTAGCCAATGCCGAAGATCATGGCGGCAATGGCTATGGCAATCATTTCCAGCGCCGCGTGGATGTAGATGTAGGCGGGAATTTGCGGCATGCTTCCCAGTAAAGGGAGGGATGCAACGATAACCAGCACCACAAACAGCCCGCCAAGAATGGCAAGGTACCGGATGGCGTCGGGCCGGTGAGAGGGGTGTAGTCGCATCGGGCTCACACATAAAAAAGCCTCAGACAAATTGCCTGAGGCTTCCATGATACTGGAGGCGCAACTCGGAATCGAACCGGGGTACACGGATTTGCAATCCGCTGCATAACCACTCTGCCATTGCGCCGCAGATAAACCCATGATATGAAAAAGGGAAGCGCCGGGCTTCCCTTGTTTCGAATTCTGGAGCGGGAAACGAGTCTCGAACTCGCGACCTCAACCTTGGCAAGGTTGCGCTCTACCAACTGAGCTATTCCCGCGTATTTCTCTTTAAACCAGCTGCCGCCGTTTCAAGAAGCTTCGCATTATAAGCTGTATTTTTTTCCTTTGCAACTTGCTGGGCGGGGCTTGTTTGCTGCGCTTGCGTGTTGTTCGGGGTAAATAAAGCTTCGTTTGCTGCGAAGAAATAAATAATAGCATGAAAACCGGGGGGTATGTCAAATTTGGGTTAATCTAATCCCTGATTTTCCCTTGACCTCTTATTCTTTGTGTACGGCCAAGCTGCCCTGATTCCTGTGTTGTCTCCTGCTCCAAAAGACCTTCAGTTACTCAATACACTGGGCTTGCGCGCCTGGGCCGGCAGGTATCTTGCCATAACGCATGCCGACCAGCTGGTGGAGCTCAGTGAGCTTTGGCAGCGAGACAAGCCGGCGCTGTTTGTGTTGGGGGGCGGCAGCAATGTGGTGCTGTCGGAGCAGGTGGCCCCATGGGTTGTGCATATGCAAACGCAAGGTTGCACGTGTATCGATACCACGGCCTCCCATCATATTGTCGAGGCGCAGGCAGGGGAAAACTGGCATCGGTTCGTCGGCTATTGTTTGCAACAGCACTGGCGGGGGCTGGAAAATCTTGCGCTGATTCCCGGTACGGTGGGTGCCGCGCCTGTGCAGAATATCGGTGCTTATGGCGTGGAGCTTGATCAGCGTTTCCACAGCTTGCTGGCCTGGGACGTGCATCGGGCGTGTTATATGGAATTCGGTCCGGCCGACTGCGCTTTTGCGTACCGGGACAGCTTTTTCAAGCGCCAGCCCATGGGCCGCTGGATCATCGTGCGGGTGCGCTTTGCGCTTCCCCGGCAATGGCAGCCGGTGCTCAGCTATCCTGATCTTCAGCGCCACCCTGTGTTGTCGGGGGGCGATCCTGTGAGCGCACAACAGGTGTTCGATGCCGTGTGCGAGATACGCCGGGCGAAATTACCCGATCCTGCGGTCGTGGGGAATGCGGGCAGCTTTTTCAAGAACCCGGTGGTTTCGGCCGAAACCTGCCACAGGCTGAAATCGCGTTATCCCGACCTGGTCGCGTATGAATTGCCCGATGCCCAATGGAAGCTGGCGGCAGGCTGGCTGATCGACCGTGCCGGCTGGAAGGGGCACAGGCGCGAGCGGGTTGGTGTTCACAGCCGGCAGGCCCTGGTGCTGGTCAATCTGGGCAACGCCGTTGCCGGCGACATCAGCACACTGGCAAACGACATACGCAATGATGTGGCGAACCGGTTCGGTGTAATGCTGGAGCAGGAGCCGGTGGCGGTGTAGAAGCGCGGCGCAATTGCTGCGCCGTTCTGTGGTGATCAGCCTTGAGCCAGCACGTCTTGCATGGTGAACAAGCCGAATTCCTTGCGGGCCAGGTACCGCGCGGCACGCAAGCTGCCCTGAGCGTAGGTGACGCGGCTGCCGGCGCGATGTGTGATTTCAATGCGCTCGCCGGTGCCGCAAAAATACACCGTATGGTCGCCGACGATATCGCCGCCGCGCACCACCGAGAACCCGATCTTGCCGGTTTCGCGGGGGCCGGTTTCACCGTGGCGTGCCCAGTCGGCAATGTCATCGAGTTTTTTGCCCCAGGCGGCGGCAACGGTTTCACCCATGGCAAGCGCGGTTCCGGACGGCGCGTCGACTTTGTTGCGGTGGTGGGCCTCGAAGACCTCGGCGTCGTAACCTTCGTTCAGCAGGCGGGCGGCCAGCTCCAGCAGTTTGAGCGTGACATTCACGCCGACGCTCATGTTGGGTGCGAAGACCACGGCTATTTTGCGGGAGGCGGCCTGAATGGCGGCCTTGCCCTCGTCGGAAAACCCGGTGGTGCCGATGATGCATTTTGTGCCGTGTTCCACACAGGCTTTCAAATGCGCCAGCGTGCCTTCCGGGCGCGTGAAGTCGATGAGGCAGTCGGCGTGGGCGATGGCATCCAGATTGTCGGTGATGGCGACCCCGGTGGTACGGCCAAGTGCGGCTCCGGCATCCTGGCCGATGGCGGGAGATCCGGCGCGATCAAGGGCCACGGCAAGGGTCAGGTCGGGACTGTTCAGAACCGCGTCGATGAGCATGCGGCCCATTCGACCATCGGCTCCAGCAATTGCAATACGCATTCTGGCTCCTACATGAGTACTTTAACGGGGTTTTGGCCCGTAGGTGTGGGTGCGCCCGGTGCCGTGTCGGGGGGCGGCGTGGTGTTGATCAGCGGGCGAGGGCTGCCCGGAATGGTGTCGGGCTGGGTGGTGGTTCGTCCGGACTCGATTGCCTGTTGGTCGGCGGGCATGCTTTGCGATTCGTCGCGGCGTGCGTTGTCGGGCGTGGCGTCGCTGCCGGGTGTGGCGGTCATGCCGGTATCGGAAGGCTCGAAAGGCTGCCGGTCGGGCTGTGGATCGCCTTCCCAGCGCACCAGGCGATCATTCTCGAACCAGACTGTGAACTTGCGTTGCTGGATGTCGCCATACCCGGGTTTGTTGAAATAGGGGTAGTCCCAGCGATCGGCATGAAGCACATCGGTGAGTGTGGGTGTTCCAAGAACAAAACGCACCTGTTCGCGGGACATGCCCTGTTGCAACTGGGCGACCTGTTCGGCGGTGATCCAGTTACCCTGTTGGACATCGGGACGATAAGGCAGGCCCCATTTCGAGGTGCCGCATGCAGCAAGCGTAAAGACCAGCACACCCGCCGCCAGACCGGCGCGGGCAAGTGACAGACGAGGTTTAGCAGTGGTTCGCACTAGGTGCCCCTGTGATTACGATGACGTAAAACCGTTATGATAAAGGTTTAAGAGTAAACGCATCATAGCGTTAGTTAATGGCACGTGCACCGCCATGCCGTATCGCCGCATTATTTTTACAAATCCAGCCACCAGGGAACGACGACATGAACGATCAAGCCGAGCTTAAGAATATGGGTCTGAAGGCGACGTTTCCGCGCCTGAAGATATTGGATGTCTTTCGCCGCGCCGATCAGCGGCATCAAAGCGCGGAAGATGTGTACCGAACCCTGATCGCCGAAGATGTCGATATCGGGCTGGCCACGGTGTATCGCGTGTTAACCCAGTTCGAGCAGGCGGGTATCCTGGTGCGCAGCCAGTTCGACGGCGGAAAGGCGGTGTTCGAGCTGAACGACGGCGATCATCATGATCACCTTATTTGCACCAATTGCGGCAAGGTGGTTGAGTTTACCGACCCCGAAATCGAGAAACGCCAGCGTGCGGTGGCCAAAGACAAAGGCTTTGTTCTGGAAAGCCACACCATGCTGCTGTACGGTACCTGCCCGGCATGCGCAAAGGGTGGCCGGGCCAACGCCTAGCCCAGCATTTCCCGGGCGTGCCGCCGGGTGGTTTCGGTAATGGTCAGGCCGCCCAGCATGCGGGCAATTTCCTGGGCGCGCGCATCAAGATCAAGTGCCTGAATGCGCGACACGGTACCGTTATCCGACGCTTGTTTGGACACCTGATAATGGTGGTTGCCGCGCGCGGCAACCTGGGGCAGGTGGGTAACGCACAGCACCTGATGCCGCTCACCCAGTTCCTGCAGCAAACGGCCCACCACTTCGGCAACCCCGCCACCAATACCGGCATCCACTTCATCGAAGAGCAGTGTGGGAACGCGGGCCGCCTGACTGGCTATCACCGAGATGGCCAGCGAAATACGTGCGAGCTCACCGCCTGACGCTACCTTGGCTAGTGGCCGCAGCGGGGTGCCGGGATGCCCCGCCACCAGGAACTGAACGGCATCGGTGCCGAAAGGCCCGGGTTCGGCAGGGGTGATGTCGACCTGGAAGCTGCCGCCCTGCATGGCCAGGGTTTGCATGGCTTGTGTGACATCGCCGGACAGCCGCACCCCGGCTTCGCGGCGTGCCTGCGACAGTTTCCCGGCCAGCATAAGATAGGCATTGTGCGCTTTTTGTTCCGCTGCCTGCAGTTCGTGCAGGTTGGACGCAGACTGCAGGGCGGCCAGCCGCCGTGTCAGGCTGTCGTGCAGTGCCGGCAGATCGGTGGGCTCGCAGCGAAATTTTCGTGCGGTGTCGAAGATGGCGGACATGCGCTGCTCGGCCTGCGCCAGACGGTCGGGGTCCAGTTCGATTTTATCGAGGTAGCTGTTCAGGTCGGAGACGGCTTCCGCCAGCGAAATGCGCGCCGACTCCAGGCTTTCCAATATGGGTTGCAGCAGCGGGTCGTGCGCCAGAATTTTCTGCAGATGCTGCGTGGCGGCGTTCAGTTGCCGCCGGGCGCTGACCGAGTCGTCGTTGTCGAGCAGCGATAGTGCGCCGGTGGCGCCTTCCAGCAGGGCCTGGGCGTGGGCCAGCCGCTGATGCTCGGTGCTGATGGTTTCCCATTCGTCGGCTTGCAGGGCCAGTTGGTCAAGTTCGTTGGCCTGCCAGGCCAGTTGTTCCCGTTCCAGTTCTTGCGCTTCGCTGTTTTCCTGGGCTGAACGCAAGGCGACCAGGGCCGCTTGCCACTGTTTCCAGGCGCCCTGCAGTTGCTCGACCAGCGGGAAGTGCCTGCCGTGCGCATCAAGGAGTTCGCGCTGGCTGGCCGCCTTGAGCAGGCTTTGGTGGGCGTGCTGCCCGTGAATGTCGACCAGAAAATCGGCGAGAGCCCGCAATTGCGTAACCGGCACCGACTGGCCATTGATGAATGCGCGACTGCGCCCATGCGTGTCGAGCGTGCGGCGCAACACCAGATTATCGTCGGCTTCCAACGCGTTTTCTTCCAGCCAGGGAAGCAGGGAGCCGGGGGTGTCGAAGATGGCTGTGACGTCGGTGCGTGCCGCGCCATGCCTGACCAGTGAGGCGTCGCCTTTGCCGCCCAGCGCCAGGGCGAGCGCATCGAAAAGGATGGATTTGCCTGCACCGGTTTCTCCGGAGAAAACCGTGAAGCCGGCATTGAAATGAAGTTCAATGTCGTCAACGATAACGAAGTCGCGTATGTGCAAGGTATGCAGCATGGGGGTGGTGTCCGGATTACTCGATGTCGTCGGTGGGCTGGGGCATACGGTTCCAGCCCAGCTTGCGCCTGAGCGTGGAGAAAAAGCTGTAGCCGTTGGGGTGAACAAACCGGACGTTGCAGTCGGCACGGCGAACGTCGATGCGGTCGCCCGGTTGGCATTCCGACCAGGTTTGCATGTCGAAGTGCACACTGGCGCCGGATTCCACCCGGCCAAGCGCCGTGATGGTAAGGCTGAGCACGCCGGTGTTGGGCAGGACGATGGGGCGGTTCGAAAGCGTTTGGGGCGCCACCGGAACCAGAAGGATGGCCGGAACGCTGGGGTGCACAATAGGGCCGTTGGCTGACAGTGAATACGCCGTTGAGCCGGTGGGCGTGGCAACAATAAGGCCGTCGGCACGCTGGCTGTACATGAAGTTGCCGTCGAGTTCGACGCGCAATTCGATCATGCCGCCCCGGCCTGCACGGTTGATGACGACATCGTTCAGCGCCAGGCCGGAAAACAGGGTGTCATTGTTCCGCACGACGCGACCTTCGAGCATGACACGCTCTTCAAGGGTATAGTCGCCGTTCAGCACGCCCGAAATGGCATCGCAGGCCGTGTGCAACGGGATGTCGGTAATGAAGCCAAGCCGGCCGTGATTGATGCCGATCAGGGCGATCTTGCTTTTGGCCAGCAGCCGTGCCGCGCCGATCATGGTGCCGTCGCCGCCCATGACGACCGCCAGGTCGGCCTGCCGGCCGATGTCGTCGTAAGAGGCCGAAGGGTATTCCGTAATGCCGGTATTGCGGGCGGTATCGGCTTCAATGAGCACCCGGCAACCGGCCTGTTGCAGCGTGGCGGCCAGTTTGCGTAACGGGCCGTCAAGGCCGGCATCCTGGTAACGGCCAACAATTGCAACGGTTTTGAAGTGCATGAATGGTTACCTTGTTTTGATGGAATAATACCGATTCGGGAATTATAGGGTTCCGGCCGTTGTTTGGCTGCAGGTAGAACTAACAAATGACTTCAACATTGCCTAGAATAGAGCTATGGATGACCGTGCCAATGCCTTGCTGAAGGCGCTCATCGAGCGCTACATTGCCGACGGCCAGCCGGTGGGTTCGCGAACATTGTCCAAAATGTTCGACCTGTCACCGGCCACCATCCGCAATGTCATGGCCGATCTGGAAGATCTTGGCCTTATTCACAGCCCGCACACGTCGGCCGGCCGCGTACCCACGCCGCGAGGCTATCGCCTGTTTGTCGACCGCCTGCTGGCGGTGCAGCGTTTCGACGTGCTGCCGTCGGCCCAGTTGCGCGAACTGTTGCCCGCCACCGAGCCCAGCCGCGCCGTCAACGCGGCGGCAACCTTGCTGTCGAATTTGTCGCAGTTTGCCGGTGTGGTGCTGGCGCCCCGAAAGGCGCAGGTCTTTCGCCAGATTGAATTCATCCGCTTGTCGAAAAAGCGGGTATTGCTCATTATCGTGACCCCCGACGGCGATGTGCAGAACCGCATTCTGTTTGTCAGCCGCGATTACCAGGAGCACGAACTGATCGAAGCCAGCAACTTCTTCAATCAGCATTTTGCCGGCATGTCCTTCGATGCCGTCAAGGCGGCCATCAAAGACGAGCTGTCCTCGCTACAGGTCGACATCTCGCGTCTCATGCAGGCGGCGGTCGAGGCCGGAACCACCCAGGACGACTCCGACGACGGCGTGGTGATTTCCGGCGAAAGCAAATTGCTCGATGTCTCGGATATCGCCTCGGACATGCAGCGTTTGCGCCGGCTGTTCTCGCTGTTTGAAAAGAAAACCGATCTGCTGCAGCTGCTCGATGTCTCCACTCGTGCACAAGGAGTGCAGATCTACATCGGAGGCGATTCGCAACTGGTGCCGCTCGATGACGTCTCGGTAATCACGGCCCCTTACGGTGTCGACGGGAAAATAGTCGGAACCCTGGGGGTGATCGGCCCGTCGCGCATGGCCTATGAACGGGTGATTCCCATTGTCGATATCACGGCGCGCATGCTATCCAACGCGTTAAGCCAAAGTGCCTCGTAGTTTTGTCGTATCGGCAGACGGCTGCTTTCTGCCCAACACCTGTTCGCTTTTGCATTGATATGCCCAACTTTCTGCCCACGCGTTATCTTCCCGAGCCCGCCGATCCCCATGCGCTCGACCCGACCCCCCCCACCCGTGTTCAGGGGCCGGTGGGGGTTTTGCTGATGAATCTGGGAACACCCGATCACCCGACACCGGCGGCCATTCGTCGCTATCTGGGCGAGTTCCTGTCCGATCCCCGGGTGATCGAAATTCCGCAAGTGGTGTGGCAGATCATTCTTCGGCTCTTCATTCTGCCGGGCCGCCCGCGCAAACTGGCGCCCCGCTACCAGGGCATCTGGCTGGAGCAGGGCTCGCCGCTGCTGGTTTACAGCCAGGCCCAGGCGCTGGGCGTCCAGCAACGGCTTGCCGGCGCCGTTGGGGGCGTTCATGTCGAGCTGGCCATGCGGTACGGCAATCCATCTGTGGCACAAGGCATGGCGCGACTGCGGCAACTGGGGTGTGAACGCATACTTGTGGTGCCCCTGTACCCCCAATATGCCGCCAGCACTACTGCCACGGCGGTGGACGCCGTCACGCACTATGCGGCAAAGCTGCGTAACCAGCCCGAGCTGCGGTTTGTAAAGCGTTACCACACTGAGCCGGGGTACATCGACGCGCTCGCGGCGAAAGTGCAGGCGTTCTGGCAGGAAAATGGCAAGCCGCAGCGCCTGCTGCTCAGTTTTCACGGGCTGCCCAAACGCACCATTGTTCAGGGGGATCCTTATTTTCGCGATTGCATGGAAACGGTGGCTGCCCTGAAGCAGCGGCTGGGCGAGGATGCCGACAAGGTCTTCGTGTCCTTCCAGAGCCGGTTTGGCGCCGAAAAATGGCTGGAACCCTACACCGAACCCACATTGCAGGAGTGGGCCAGGCAGGGCATTACACAGGTGGATGTCATGTGTCCCGGGTTTCTTGCCGACTGCCTGGAAACCCTGGAGGAAATCCAGGAAGAGTGCCGCGAGGCCTTCCTGCACGCCGGCGGGCAGCAGTTTCGATACATTGCCTGCCTGAACGACGACGAGCGCTGGATCGATGCGCTGACCCGGCTGGTCCAACGTCACCTGGGCGGGTGGCTGTAACGCCTTTGTTCGATTCTCTTGAAATATGTCGGTACGCCCCCATGTGGGGTGAATTGCATCTATTTTGTTGTGGAGAATCGTATGTCAGCACCCCAGGAACCCGTCGATCCGAACAAGAACGGCGCGTCGACCGATACGTCGGAGCAGCTGGAGGAAAATGCAGCGAGCCAGGCGTCTTCAGACGCTGAACAGACGCTGGAATCGGGATCATCTGAAAATTGGCAAAAGCTGCTCGAAGAGGCCCAGAACCAGGTTGCCCAGTACCATGAAGAGCTGTTGCGTGCCCGGGCCGAAGTCGAGAACGTGCGCCGCCGCGCGCAAGAAGACGTGGCGAAGGCACGCAAATTCGGAACCGAGGCCTTTGCAGAAAGCCTGATTCCTGTGCATGACAGCCTGGAGGCCGCGCTGGCCCTGACGGAACAAACCGCCCAGGCGTGGCGTGAGGGTGTCGAGGCCACGCTGCGCCAGCTCAATTCTGCATTTGAGCGGAATCAAATGAAGGAAATCGCCCCGGCGTCGGGTGACAAATTCGACCCGCACCAGCATCAGGCTATTTCCTCGGTGCCGTCTGATCTTGATCAGGGGGCAATCGTTCAGGTGCTGCAAAAGGGCTATCTGATTGCCGATCGTGTATTGCGTCCCGCCCTGGTGGTGGTGTCGGCCGGGAAAGCGAACTAAAAAATTTCCCCGTCAGGGTTGAAATCATTTCGCCAGCCCCCAATTGCAAGCCATCAAGGCAACTATTTCTCGAATTTTCATCAAGGTTATAAATCATGGGCAAGATTATCGGTATTGACCTCGGTACCACCAACAGCTGCGTTGCTGTCATGGAAGGTAACAGCGTCAAAATCATTGAAAACGCTGAAGGTACCCGTACGACGCCGTCCATCGTGGATTATATGCCCGACGGCGAAATTCTGGTCGGAGCACCGGCAAAACGTCAGGCAGTCACGAATCCGACGAACACATTGTTTGCGGTAAAGCGCTTGATCGGGCGTAAATT
>JBFWLP010000009.1:0-50428 GCA_050252075.1 Burkholderiaceae bacterium
CGGAGCGTTGGGCTCCAGCCCCATCTGGTCAATCAATGCACTTGCCCGCGAAGGCCGTTCCCAGTCTTCCGAGGCGACGACGTCGCCGCACAGACAATCGTAAACGGTGGCCGTATCGTCGAGCTCCGGTTCCTGCTCGACCGTGGCCACCCGCAAACCGCCGATGCGCATGATTTCCCCGTCATCCGGCAGCAGTCGGCCGTCGAGTATCTTCAGCAATGACGATTTGCCGGCACCGTTTCTTCCGATCAGGCCGATGCGCTCGCTGGCCTGAATGCTCAGCTCGGCGTTATCGAGCAAAGGGTGATGGCCGAAGGCCAGTTGCGCTTGTGAGAGGGTAATCAGGGAGCTTGAAGCCATAAACAACACAGGGAAAAAATAGGGTGAAAGCCGCGGTAACGAATTTCACAAACAAAGTGCGTGAATTCGGGTCGCCGGGTGAAACCTTAGCATTGTCGCAGGTTACAATGCAGTTAGCGAGGCAGATCAGGCAATCGCGGTGCATTGGCATCGAGGAAGGTCCGGACTCCACAGGGCGCGATAGCGGCTAACAGCCGTCCGGCAAGCCGTAACCGGCAAGCCGAGGAACAGGGCCACAGAGACGAGTCTGCAGCAAGGGCGCACATTGTGCGCACCGGCACGGCCATCTCCGTGTTGCGGTTGTCTCACAACCGGTGCTGCAGGGTGAAACGCGGTAACCTCTATCGGGAGCAACACCAAATAGGCGTACGTGTGGCCATAGGCCATGAAGGGCGGCCCGCCCAAGTACGCGGGTAGGTGGCATGAGCGTCTGTAGCAATACAGCGCCCAGAGGAATGATTGCCGCCCGGGCTTGCCCGGGCTACAGAATCCGGCCTATCGATTTGTCTCGCTTTCTTCTTGTTTTATTTCCTCGTGCAACGTCTTAGTGCAAGGTCGACGGGATACGTCGTCGTGCGACGTATCCGCGTGGCGCCTTTTCGTGAGCGCTCCACGGTCAAGTGGCGGTCTTCCGCGCCGCTGCCATTGCTTCAGGCTCTCCAATCCTCATGTTTCGCTTCCAAAGCGTTTTCCAAGATATTGATTTAACAGAGAAATTTTATTTTAAAAATTCTCGTGAGTGACTGTAAGTACTTGTTGTTATTGAAAAAAACGCGTTTTCGCGCTTGACCCGGCGCGCGCTATCCCGTAGAGTGGGAAAAAGTAGGATAATGTGCAAAAAAGTGGGGAATATTAGTGTTTCAGGGATGCAGCGCTCTCACGTTGGATGCCAAGGGAAGGATTTCGATTCCGGCCCGGCATCGTGACGCGCTCGTTTCCCAGGTCGAAGGGCGTTTGACGCTCACTCGCCACCCCGATGGTTGTCTTTTGCTGTACCCGCGCAACGTGTGGGAAAAGAAGCGTGAGCAAATCGCCAATTTCCCCATGAGCGCGCGTCCCTTGCAGCGTCTTTTGCTGGGCAATGCAAGCGATGTGGATATGGACGGTTCGGGGCGCATTCTGGTGTCCCCCGAGCTGCGTACTGCAGCCCAGTTGACACGCGATGTCATGTTGCTGGGCATGGGAAGTCATTTCGAGATTTGGGACGCGGCCGAATGGGCGCGGCGAGAGGCCGAGGATCTGGCAAAAGGCATGCCGGAAGTCCTTGAGCAGTTCTCTTTCTAAGGAACGTCATGGACTTCACCCACACCTCCGTACTGCTAGAGCCTACGGTGCAAGCGCTCATAGACCCGATGTTCGGGAAAAAGAGCCGCGCGCAGGCCGAGTCGTTCGTGCCGCCGGATCGTCTGAACGGCATTTTCGTTGACGGCACGTTCGGGCGGGGCGGTCACAGCAGACGCTTGCTTGAGCAGCTTGGGCCTGATGCGCGTTTGCTGGTTTTTGATAAAGACCCCGAGGCAATACAGGTGGCGCGCGCCTTGCAGGCGGAAGATGCGCGGGTCACGGTTGTGCACGATGCCTTCGGCACGTTGCCGGAGCATTTGCAAGCCTTGGGTATTGAGCACGTAAACGGCGTCATGCTCGATCTGGGCGTGTCGTCGCCACAAATCGACGACGCATCCCGTGGATTTTCATTCATGCGCGACGGTCCTCTGGACATGCGCATGAACACGAGCAGCGGAATGACCGCTGCACAATGGCTGGCGCAGGCCGGCATCGATGAGATTAGGGAGGTCATTGCGAACTATGGCGAAGAACGGTTTGCTTTCCAGATTGCAAAGGCGATTGTTAATCGCCGCGAATCCCGGCCGCTGTGCACAACGCTCGACCTCGCCGAGCTCGTCGCCAGCGCCGTCCGTACGCGCGAAAAGGGCCAGCACCCGGCCACTCGCACCTTTCAAGCTATACGGATTCACATCAATGAAGAGCTCCAGGAGCTCGCGCGCGCCCTCGCGGCAGTTTTAAGGGTATTGGCTCCCGGCGGACGTCTGGCGGTGATCAGCTTTCACTCCCTGGAAGACCGAATGGTCAAGCAGTGCATTGCAGCGGCCTCCCGGCCGCAGCAGGCGCTGGCACGTTTGCCGATTCCCGAAAAGGATATGCCGCGCCCCGTGCTGCTGAATCTGGGCCGGGTTTTGCCTGCACCCGACGAGGCGCGTGACAACTCCCGGGCCCGATCGGCCGTGCTCCGTGTGGCCGAGCGCACAGCCACGCCATTACCCGACGATCAGGGTGCGTCGTTTGTTCAGGCCATGCAATTGCTGTCGGGCCGGCGCGATCATGGCAGGAGGCGAAGCTGATGGGACGCGTCAGTATGCTGCTTGCCGTAGTGCTTATGGTGTCCGCCTTCTCGCTGGTGACGGCGCGGTTTCAGTCACGTCAACTGTTCGTTCAGCTCGAATCCTTGCAAACCAAGGCTAAGGATCTGGATACCGAATGGCGCCGTTTGCAACTGGAGCGCGCCGAGTTTGCCCGCAACGCCCGTATCGACGATATTGCGCGCACAGAGCTCGGTATGGTGTCGCCCGGTATCGACCGCACCATCTATCTGACGACGCCGGCCACGACTGCTGAGTTATCGGGAGGGCGTGGCCGATGAAGCGCG
The DNA here is from genome assembly GCA_050252075.1 of Burkholderiaceae bacterium. Taxonomy (GTDB): domain Bacteria; phylum Pseudomonadota; class Gammaproteobacteria; order Burkholderiales; family Burkholderiaceae_B; genus JAAYGT01. Next base: position 3,026 of record JBFWLP010000009.1, read on the forward strand.
TACGGTTCTTCGATAGCCCGGTCCTGAATGTGCAGATGCCTGTGTGGCGGTCGCGTCTGGTGCTGATTCTGCTGCTGGCGGGTTTTCTTGCTCTCACGGCGAAAGCCGTTCATGTTCAGGCTATCTCCACCGAGTTCCTGCAAGAGCAAGGTGAGCGGCGGTACGAGCGCACATTGACCTTGCCGGCGACACGCGGAAAGATCTTCGATCGCACCGGTACGGTTGTGCTTGCTTCCAGTATTCCGGTGCGCGCGATCTGGGCGATTCCCGAAGATGCGCGCAAGGCCACCGATGGCCAGCTCGAAGCAATGGGAAAATTGCTGGAAATGTCAGTGCAGGACATTCGGCAGCGCATTACCGACACTGACAGCCGTTTTTCCTATATCAAACGCCAGGTGCCACTGGATATTGCCGAACAAATTCACAAGTTGCGCGTGCCCGGCTTTCATCAGCAAGCCGAGATGCGCCGTTTCTACCCCGAAAGTGAAGTGGTCGCGCACTTGATCGGCTTCACCAATGCAGATGACAAGGGTATTGAGGGTGTCGAGCTGGCGTTCAATCAGGCCTTGTCCGGCCAGCCGGGGTCGCGGCGGGTGATCAAGGACAGGTTAGGTCGCGTGGTGGAGGACGTGCAGGCTGTCATTCCGCCGGTGCATGGCCAGGATCTGCGGTTGTCGATTGACAGCGGTCTGCAGTTCGAGCTGTATTCGGCCCTGAAGAAGGCGCGCGAGGATTTCAAGGCAACGGCGGTGACGGGGCTCGTTATCGACGTGCAATCGGGCGAGGTGCTGGCGCTGGCGAATTTGCCCACGTACGATCCCAACGACCCGCTGGCAAGAAAGGGCGCCGCATTACGTAACCGGGCCATTACCGACACGTTCGAGCCCGGTTCCATTATGAAGCCGTTTGTCGTGGCACTGGCGCTCGACAGCGGCAAGGTAACCACGACAACGCAATTTGATACCGGGCGCGGCCAGTATCGCTATCAGGGCGCGGTCATTTCCGACGTCAGCAGAAATGGCGTGCTGGATGTCGCCGGCATTTTGCGGCGCTCAAGCAATATCGGGATGACCATGATTTCGGAGCGTCTGTCCTCGAAAGAAATGTGGACAAAATTTACCGAACTTGGCTTTGGCCGGGCGCCGCAGGCCAACTTCCCCGGCGTTGCGTCAGGTCGTTTGCGCCCCTGGGATCGCTGGCGCCCGATCGAGCGTGCCACCATGTCCTATGGGTACGGGCTGTCGGCCTCGTTGTTGCAGATCGCCCATGCCTATACGGCATTTGCGCGACAGGGCGATATGGTGGCGCTGTCGCTGTTGCGCCGTGAGGGCAAGCCGACCAGTGTTCAGGTGTATACGCCCAAGGTGGCGCAACAGATTCGGACCATGCTGGAAGCAGCGGCCGGGCCTGACGGCGCCAAACTGGCGCAGGTTCAGGGGTACCGTGTCGCGGGAAAGAGCGGCACCGCACGGAAAATTGTCAATGGTCAGTACAGTAAATCGTTATATCGCAGTTCATTTGTGGGTTTTGCTCCCGCGTCCAACCCGCGCATCGTGGTGGCCATTTCTATCGACGAGCCCCATTCCAAAGAATATTACGGTGGCAGGGTGGCGGCACCGGTGTTTTCCGAGGTGGTTGCACGCAGCTTGCGCCGACTGGGTGTGCCTCCCGATGTTCCTGTCGAGTCTGTGGTTGCGTTGGGATCCGACGCAAGGAGTACGCAATGAGCGCGCATGACATCATTGCCTGGTTGAACGCGCAGGTGCCCGACACGGCACATTTATGTATGGATTCCCGGCAAATCCAGGCCGGGGATGTTTTCATGGCATGTCCGGGACGCTCGGGCGACGGTCGTGACTATATTGTCCAGGCGGTTCAGCGCGGCGCGGCGGCTGTCGTTATGCAGAGTCATCCCGACGGAGCGCCGGGCGTATCCGTTCCCGTGCTGCAGTATGACGGGTTGAGCAGCCGTCTGGGCGAGGTGGCGCACGAATGGTATGGCCGCCCGTCAGAGGCTGTCTCGGTCATTGCGGTAACGGGCACCAATGGCAAAACCAGCTGCGTGAACTGGATCGCGGCTGCCCTGAACGCTGAGTCGATTGCCTGCGGGGCCATCGGCACATTGGGTGTACGCCTGCCCAACGGCCGCAATCTGGGCGGGGCACTGACCACGCCCGACGTGCTTACCCTGCATCGCAGTGTGGCTGCCATGCGTGATGCCGGTGCTCAAGTGGTGGCCATGGAGGCCTCGTCGATCGGTATCGAGCAGGGGCGTATGGCCGGGATTCATGTTGCCGTGGCAGGCTTCACGAACCTGACGCACGATCATCTTGACTACCACCAGACGTTTGACAATTACAAGCAAGCCAAGTTCGCCTTGTTTGCCTGGCCGGGGCTGCAGGCGGCGATCGTCAATATCGATGATGCGGCGGGGCGCGAGCTGCTTGCCCGTTGCGCCGACTGCCTTAACGTCACCTATTCAATACAGTCGGAGCCGGGCGCAACCTTGCGTGCCGACGACATTCACGCCGGCAGCGATGGTTTGATCTTCAATCTGGTGACGCCCGATGGCACGGCTCAGCTGCTGACCCGGCTGGTGGGCGAGCATAATATCTCGAATGTGTTGCTGGTGGCCGGCATACTGCGTTGGCTCGGTTGGGATCTTTCCCGGATTGCCCGTGTGCTGGCCAGCTTGCGGCCGGTGGAAGGCCGCTTGCAGGCGGTCGAGCCCGCCGTGCCTTCGCCCCGTCCATCAGCCAGTCCGCTGGTGGTGGTGGATTACGCCCATACGCCCGATGCCCTGGAGCGCGCCTTGATGGCCTTACGTGATGTGGCCAGTGCCCGATCGGGGCGCCTGATTTGCGTGTTCGGTTGCGGTGGCGAGCGGGACACCCTGAAGCGGCCGGTCATGGGGCGGCTGGCCGCCCGGCTGGCCGATGCGGTCATTCTGACCAGCGACAATCCCCGCCGGGAGGATCCCCGCGTTATTCTTGAACAGATTGTGGCCGGTATGCCGTCGCGGCCAGTGGTGGAACCGGATCGTGCCCATGCGATCCTGCAAGTGCTCTGGCGGGCGAATTCGGCCGATGTCGTGTTGCTGGCCGGTAAAGGGCACGAAACGTATCAGGAATTCGACGGTTATCGCGTTCCGTTTGATGATCGCGAATGGGCCCGTTTTGCCTTGAGCTGGCGCAATGGCCTGGACATTTCCACGGATACCCGCACGTTGCATCCCGGCGCCTTGTTTGTTGCCCTGAAAGGGGAAACGTTTGACGGGCATGCTTTTCTGCACACGGCGCGCGAGCGCGGAGCATGTGCGGCCCTTGTGGAAACCGCCGACCCCGACGTTGACTTGCCTCAGTTTGCACTGGGTGACACCAGTCAGGCATTGATCCGCATTGCGACGGCCTGGCGGGAAACGTTTCATGGGCCCGTGATTGCCGTCACCGGCAGCAACGGCAAGACAACAACCAAGGAAATGATTGCCGCCATTTTGCGGCGTGCCTATGGTGAAGAGGGGGCTCTGGCCACGCGAGGCAACCTGAACAACGCCATTGGTGTACCGCTGACTATTTTGAGGTTGCGCGCCAGGCACCGCGCCGCGGTGGTTGAACTGGGCATGAACCACCCGGGTGAAATTCAGGTATTGGCCGATATCGCCCGTCCGACCGTCGCCCTGGTCAACAATGCCCAGCGTGAACATCAGGAGTTCATGCACACCGTCGAGGCCGTGGCCCGCGAGAATGGCGCGGTACTGGCCGCGCTGCCGCAAGACGGCGTGGCGGTTTTCCCCGGTGATGATGTGTTCACGCCTTTGTGGCAGCTGCTGGCGGGTTCGCGCCCCATGATGCGGTTTGGTTTTGAGCCGCATTTCGATATTCATGCGGATATGATCCACGCTGCGAAAGGGGGGACGGCCTGCCAGTTGCATACGCCCGACGGATCGGCCCCCATGCGGATCAATGCGCCGGGTGTCCATAATTTGCGCAATGCGATGGCGGCCGCGGCCTGCGCGCTGAGTGCCGGTGTTTCGCTGGCGGATGTCGTGCGTGGTCTGGAGCAATTCAGCCCGGTGTCCGGACGAATGCAGCCTTATCTGCTGTCGCAGGGGTTCCAGCTGATTGACGATTCGTACAATGCCAATCCCGATTCGGTCCGGGCGGCGATCGACGTTCTGGCGCAGCTTTCGGGAATGAGAATTCTGGTGCTGGGTGATATGGCCGAAGTGGGCGACAACAGCCGTGCGCTGCACGCCGAGGTGGGTGCGTATGCCAGGGAGCAGGGGGTGGATCGCCTGCTTGCGGTGGGAAGCGCCAGCACAAATGCCGTTCAGGCCTTCGGCCCCGGCGGCAAAAGTTATGCCGGTATTTCCGAGCTGGTTGCAGAGCTCGAGCCTTTGTTGCCGGCCAATGTGCTTGTCAAAGGGTCTCGCAGTGCCCGCATGGAACGCGTTGTTCAGGCATTAACCCATCATTTGCCCGCTCAGGAAGGGGGACATCATGCTGCTTGAACTTGCTCGCTGGCTGTCGGGCTTCCCCGAACTCAGTGCGTTCGGGGTTGTGGAGTACATCACGTTTCGCGCGGTGCTGGCATGCGGCACCGCCCTGGCCATCGGACTGATCGCCGGGCCTTTTGTCATACGAAAACTGACCGAGCTGAAAATCGGGCAGGCGGTGCGCAGCTATGGTCCTCAGTCGCATTTGCAGAAGAACGGGACACCCACCATGGGCGGCGCCCTGATATTGATCGCTATCGGTATCAGTACATTGATGTGGGCCGACTGGACGAACCGGTTTGTGTGGGTGGTGTTGCTGGTTACCTTCGGTTTTGGGTGGATAGGCTGGGCGGATGACTACAAGAAGGTTGTTCATCGTAATCCGGAAGGAATGTCATCGCGGCAGAAGTTTTTCTGGCAGGCCATTATCGGCATTGTTGCCGCCGTGTACCTGGCGTTTGCCGTATCGGCCCCCGCCAATGCCGATCTCTGGCCGCTGTTCCGCGATTGGGTGGCCAGCGGCTTCACCATGCCGTTGCCCACGCGGGCGGATTTGATCGTGCCGTTTTTCAAGAGTGTCAGTTATCCCCTGGGTGTTTTTGGTTTTGTCGCGCTGACATGGCTGGTTATTGTCGGTTCCAGCAATGCCGTGAACCTCACGGACGGTCTGGACGGCCTGGCTATCATGCCGACCGTCATGGTGGGAAGCGCGCTGGGAATCTTTGCCTACGTTGTCGGCCGGGTTGATTACAGCAAGTACTTGCTGTTTCCGTACATTCCGGGCGCCGCCGAGCTCATGGTGCTTTGCGCTGCCATTGCCGGTGCAGGCCTGGCCTTTCTGTGGTTCAACGCGTATCCGGCCCAGGTGTTCATGGGCGACGTCGGTGCATTGGCCCTGGGCGGCGCGCTGGGCACGATTGCCGTCATTGTCCGTCAGGAAATCGTCCTGTTCATCATGGGCGGTGTGTTTGTCGTGGAAACGTGTTCGGTCATGATCCAGGTGTTCTGGTTCAAATATACAAAAAAGCGCTATGGCGAAGGACGGCGCGTGTTCCGCATGGCACCGCTGCATCACCATTTTGAGGTGACCGGGTGGAAAGAAACCCAGGTGGTCGTACGGTTCTGGATCATCAGCATGATGCTTGTGCTGATCGGTCTTGCGAGTCTGAAGTTGCGATGAACGAGCCAACCCTGACCTCGCTGCCCGTTCAAGGGCTTTACCTGGTGCTTGGCCTGGGTGAAACCGGCCTGGCTGCCGGCTGCTGGTGCGCGCATTACGGGGTTCGTCTGCGCGTGGCCGATACGCGGGAACACCCTCCGGGGCTTGACGTGCTGCGCGAGCGGGCCGGCGACGCGATTGTCGACGTTCATTGCGGTCCCCAGGCGTTGTCGGCGCAGGTTCTCGACGGGGTCGATGCGGTTATCCTCAGCCCCGGGCTCAGCCCTTTCGAGTCGCCGGTCGCCGATTTGCTGGCCGAGGCGGCCGCGCGCGAAATCGAGGTTGTGGGCGAGATCGAGCTGTTTGCGCGCGCTCTGCGTGATCTGGCGGCGACGGGCTACCAGCCCAAGGTGCTGGCAGTGACGGGTACCAATGGAAAAACGACGGTTACCGCCATGGCGCGCCAGCTGGTGCAGGCGCACGGGCTGTCGGCAGTGGCGGCAGGCAACATCAGTCCGGCGGCGCTGGACGCACTGGCTGAAGCGCTGCGCACAAATGCGCTGCCGGATGTCTGGGTGCTCGAATTGTCGAGCTTTCAGCTGCATACGTTGAAGTCTCTGGTGGCCGATGCGGCGACCGTTCTGAATGTGACGCAAGATCATCTGGACTGGCACGGCTCCATGCAGGCTTATGCAGCCGCCAAGGCGTCGCTGCTTTCCATGGCCAAATGCGCGATCATCAATCGCGACGATCCTGTGGTGGCGGCGATGGTCCCGCGTATCGAGGCCACACATGTGTGCAGTTTCGGCAAAGGGCTCCCCGAGCTGGAGGGCGATCTTGGCCTGTATGCCGACCACGATGTGACATGGCTGGCGGCCAGCGAGTCGCTGGATTTCGACCGTGAACCCGTGAAACAGGCGCGCGGTCGGCGGCAGGCCGAGTTGCTGCGTACCCCGGGCCGGCTGTCGCCGCTCATGCCTGTCGACGCCATGCGGGTACGCGGCATGCATAACGCCTTGAATGCCCTGGCCGCACTGGCGCTGGTGCGCAGCATAGGACTGGGCTGGGCCGAATCGCTGAATGCATTGCGCAACTACGTTGGACAGCCCCATCGCACGGAGTTCGTGCGCACGGTTGGCGGTGTCGACTTCGTGAACGACAGCAAGGGCACGAATGTGGGTGCGGCGGTGGCCGCGCTCGAGGGCATGGGGGCGAAGGTCGTGCTCATTGCCGGAGGTCTGGGCAAGGGTCAGGATTTCTCCCCGCTGTGTACGGCGGTACGGCATCACGCTCGCGCCGTTGTGCTGATCGGTCGGGATGCTTTGGTGCTGGAAACCCGCCTGAAGGACGCCGGCGTTGCGCTTTTGCATGCGCGTTCCCTGGACGAAGCCGTGAACACGGCGTTTGAGCAGGCCCGGCAAGGTGACGTTGTATTGTTGTCGCCGGCTTGCGCCAGCATGGATATGTTCCGCAACTACGGACACCGGGGCGATGCGTTCGTTCAGGCCGTTCAGGAGCTGGCACTGCAGCAGGGAGAGGTGATATGAGCGTGTTTGCCGATCTGACCTCAAGCGTGAACGCGGTGCGTCCGGGCCGCACCACCATGCCCGCCGTGGATATTGCCCTGATTGTCTCGGTGCTCATTCTGGCGTTGTTCGGCCTGCTCATGGTGTATTCGGCTTCCATTGCGCTGGCTGACGGTCCTCGGTATGAAAGTTACGGCCGCTATTATTTTGTGATCCGGCACGGCATATTCCTGTCTCTGGGCCTGGCGGCCGCGCTGCTGGCCTTCAGCGTACCGATGGATGTCTGGCAACGTCTTTCCATACCGCTGTTTCTGTTCAGCCTGCTGCTTCTGGCGATCGTGCTCGTTCCCGGCATCGGGCGGGAAGTCAACGGCGCACGCCGCTGGCTGCCGCTGGGGATCGTCAATTTTCAGCCGTCGGAACTGATGAAGTTGTGCATGGTGTTGTTTGCCGCCGACTATGTGGTGCGCAAGCGCGAACACATGCAAAGCTTCGTGCGCGGTTTTGTGCCCATGGCTTTCAGTCTGGCGCTGGTCGGCGTGATGCTGCTCCTGGAGCCCGATCTGGGGGCCTTCATGGTCATCGTTGCCATTGCTGTTGGAATACTGTTCATCGGTGGCATCAACGGCAAGTTTTTCTCTATTTTGCTGGGCGTCATGGTGTCGAGTTTCTTGCTGCTCATCTGGATGTCGCCCTGGAGGCGTGAGCGGCTGTTCGTGTATCTGGATCCGTGGAATCCGGAAAATACCTACGGCAGCGCCTATCAGCTGTCGCATTCGCTGATCGCGCTGGGGCGTGGCGAGTGGTTTGGGGTGGGCCTGGGTGCCAGTGTTGAAAAACTTCATTATCTGCCCGAGGCGCATACCGATTTTATCGTCGCCGTCATCGGTGAGGAGCTGGGGTTTGTAGGCCTATTCTCCCTGATTGCGCTGTTTGTGTTTCTTATATGGCGCGCGTTTGAAATTGGTCGTCAGGCTATTGCCATGGACCGGGTTTACAGCGCCCTGGTCGCCCAGGGGGTGGCCATGTGGTTCGGTGTTCAGGCGTTCATCAATATTGGCGTGTGTCTGGGGTTGTTGCCGACAAAAGGTCTTACATTGCCGCTCATCAGCTACGGGGGGTCGGGCATTGTGATGAACTTTGTGGCCGTTGCCCTGCTGGTTCGCGTAGATGCTGAAAATCGCAACATGATGCGAGGTAAACGGCCATGAGCAAAGGAACCTTGCTGGTGATGGCGGGAGGAACCGGCGGGCATATCATGCCTGGTCTGGCGGTGGCCCACGAAATGCAGGCCAGAGGCTGGAAGATTGTCTGGCTGGGTCACCCGGAGCGCATGGAGGGACGGCTGGTACCGGAGCAGGGTATCGAGCTGGTGGCCTTGCGTTTTGCCGGTGTGCGTGGAAAAGGGCCGGGCGCCATGCTCCGGTTGCCTTTGGCCTTGTTCAGCGCCGTGCGGCAAGCCTGGGCCGCATTTCATCATATCCGTCCCGATGTCGTGCTGGGCATGGGCGGCTATGTGGCGTTTCCCGGTGGGCTGGTTGCCGCCATGCGCCGCGTTCCGCTGGTGATCCATGAGCAGAATGCGGTGGGTGGCACGGCAAACCGCTGGCTTGCCCGCCTGGCAAGCAAGGTGCTCGTCGGTTTTCCGGGGGCCTTGCCTGGCGGGCTGATGGTAGGCAACCCCGTACGGGCGGCCATGCTGCGCGTGGCTCCCGCAGTGGAGCGATACGCCGCCCGCAAAGGTCCGTTGCGCGTGCTGGTGGTGGGGGGCAGTCTGGGGGCGGCAGTGCTGAACAGCACCGTGCCGGCGGCCCTTGCACAGTTGACCGACCAAGAGCGCCCGCGCGTGGTGCATCAGACGGGCGAGCAGCATATCGACAGCGTGCGGGCCGCTTACGCCGATGCGGGTATCGATGCCGATTGCCGCGCATTCATTGGCGATATGGCCGACGCCTTGTCCAGTGCCGACCTGGTGATCTGCCGCGCCGGTGCAATGACTGTTGCTGAAGTGGCGGCGATAGGTGTTGCCGCCTTGTTTGTTCCCTTGCCGCACGCTATTGATGACCACCAGACCGCCAATGCCCGCTACCTGAGTGAGTGTCATGGCGGCTGGCTGCAAGCTCAGGGCGATTTCACGCCGGAGTGGCTGGCGCAGTGGCTGCGCGACATGTCGCGCGCGCGTCTGGCGCAGGTGGCCGCCCATGCGCACGAGCATGCCACGTTGAATGCCACGGCGCACATTGCCGACGCGTGCGAACAAGTGGCCAGGAGAGATTCATGAAACACAGGATACAAAGCATTCACTTTGTCGGCATCGGCGGTTCGGGTATGAGCGGCATTGCCGAGGTGCTGCTCAATCTGGGGTATTCCATCAGCGGTTCCGATATCCAGGAGTCAGCGGTGACCCGCCGGCTGGCTGAGCTGGGCGCCAGGATTTCCATCGGCCACAACGCCGCCAATATTCAGGGTGTCGGCGCTATTGTGACTTCCACGGCTGTTTCGGGCGATAACCCGGAGGTACTGGCCGCACGCGCCGCGCGGATCCCCGTGGTGCCCAGGGCACTCATGCTGGCCGAGCTGATGCGCCTGAAGCGCGGTATTGCCATTGCCGGTACGCACGGCAAGACGACAACCACCAGCCTGGTGGCGAGCGTACTGGCGGCCGGCGGCCTGGATCCGACGTTTGTGATTGGCGGACGGTTGAATTCGGCCGGGGCTAATGCCCGTTTGGGGCAAGGCGATTACATCGTGGTCGAGGCCGACGAGTCGGATGCATCGTTCCTGAACCTGCTTCCCGTGATGGCCATCGTTACCAACATCGACGTCGACCACATGGATACCTATGGCCATGATGTGGCGCGACTCAAGAGTGCCTTTATTGAGTTCACCCAGCGATTGCCGTTCTATGGCTCTGCCATCGTATGCGGCGACGATCCCAATGTGCGTGAAATCATTCCCTTCATATCGCGCCCGGTAACAACGTATGGCGTCGATACCGACGCCCAGGTACGTGCGGTGAACCTGCGCCCCGACGGAACCAGCATGCGGTTCGATGTTGTACGCGTGGGGGCCACCGGGGAGCTGCCGCCGCTGTCCGTGAAGTTGAATCTTCCCGGAAGGCACAACGTGTTGAATGCGCTGGCGGCGATTGCCGTTGCGACCGAGCTGGGAGTGGACGATTCGGCAATTGCCGAGGCTCTGGAGGCGTTTCGCGGCGTTGGCCGGCGGTTTACTCTGGTTGGTGACTTCCCCGTCGCGCCGGGCAAGGGCAGCGGCACATTCACGGTGGTCGACGACTACGGCCATCACCCGGTTGAAATGCAGGCAACGTTGAACGCGGCCCGGGGGGCATGGCCGGAGCGTCGCATCGTTCTGGCGTTTCAGCCCCATCGTTACACCCGCACCCGTGACTGTTTCGAGGATTTTGTGCATGTGCTGGGTTCGGCGGATGCCGTATTGCTGACGGAGGTTTATGCGGCCGGCGAAGAGCGGCTGGTGGCTGCCGACGGGCGTGCCCTGGCGCGCGCCGTTCGCGTTGCCGGCAGGGTTGAGCCGGTGTTTATCGAAGATGTGGCCGAGCTGGCTGAAGCCATAAGACATTTTGCCCAACCGGACGACGTAGTGATTGTCATGGGGGCAGGTTCCATCAGCAAGGTACCCGCACAGCTAGGAGCAGGAAAATGACGAGAGAATTTGGCCGTGTCGGCGTGTTGTATGGCGGCTTGTCCGCCGAGCGTGAAGTATCCATCATGTCGGGCCAGGGAGTGCACGAGGCTCTTTGCAGCAAAGGTATCGATGCCCATTTGTTCGACACGGGGCGCTATACCCTGGTGGACCTGATCAATGCCGGGTTCGACCGGGTGTTTATTGCGCTGCACGGGCGCTACGGCGAAGACGGAACAATTCAGGGGGCGCTGGAGCTGCTGCATATACCTTACACGGGCAGTGGTCCCATGGCGTCGGCACTGGCCATGGACAAAATCATGACGAAAAAGGTCTGGGAGCGCGAAGGCTTGCCCACACCCGCGTACGCCGTGGTACGTGCCCAAGACGAACTGGCGGCAGCGGCCGCGCGCCTGGGTTTGCCGTTGGTGGTAAAGCCGCCGCACGAAGGCTCCACCCTCGGGGTCACCAAGGTATCCAGCCAGGCGCAGTTGCAGCAGGCCTACCAGCTGGCGTCCCGGTTTGATGATGATGTGCTGGTGGAGCAGTTCATCGAAGGGCGCGAGTTGACAGTGCCTTTGCTGGGAACCGGCGACCAGGCGAGAGCATTGCCCGTCATTGAAATTATTGCTCCCGGCGGCAACTACGACTACGAACACAAGTACGTGTCGGACGATACGCAGTATCTGTGTCCCGCGCCGCTGGACGCCGAACTGGCGTCGACCGTTCAGGCCCTGGCCACACAGGCTTACCGCGCGCTGGGGTGCGAGGGTTGGGGGCGGGCAGACTTCATGCTGGACGCCCGGAACCGGCCCTGGCTGCTCGAAATGAATACATCCCCCGGCATGACCGGTCATTCGCTGGTTCCCATGGCTGCCAAGGCGTCGGGGCTCAGCTATGCCGATTTGTGTGTCGAAATTCTGTCAACGGCGGCGTGCAAAGTGCGCGCTCCCGAGACGGCCTAGGAGGCGGCTGTGTTGCTCGATCCACGCTTGACGAACCTCATTGCGAATCTGCTGGCTGTGCTGGCAGTGTTGGCCATGATCGTCGGCGCCGTGGCGTGGATTGCCCAGCGACCTTATTTCTCGATTACCACGATCAAGATCGAACCTGCCGAGACCGACGAGTTCAACTACCTGTCACCGGCCAGCGTCAACGCCGCGCTTGCAGGCCGTATTTCCGGCAATTTCTTCACCCTGAGTCTGGACACGGCCCGTTCGGTGCTGGAAACGGTTCCCTGGGTTCGCCACGCCCAGGTGCGTCGCGAATGGCCCAACACGCTGCATGTCCGCATCGAGGAACACCAGCCGCTGGCCTACTGGAACGAGAGCGAAATGATCAACACCTGGGGTGAGGCGTTTGTGGCGAACCAGGCCGAAGTGCCTGACGACGTTCCCTTGCCTCATCTGGCCGGGCCGGACGACTCCGAGCGGCTGGTGGTGCAGCGTTACGCCGAGCTGGCACGGTCGTTTGCGCCGCTGGGGTTGCGTGTGCAGGATGTCACGCTCAGCCCGCGCTACGCCTGGGATGTCAAACTGTCCCAGGGAACGCGCTTGCATCTGGGACGGGACCCGGGCGCCGATGTGGCTGATCCTCACGGCCGCTCCGGAGCGATCCCGTTTGCCGCCCGCATAGAGCGGTTTGTGCAGGTCTGGCCCACATTGACTCAGCGTCTGCAGGGGCGTGCCCTGGAGAGTGCCGATTTACGTTATCCCAACGGATTTGCCATCTCACTGGCGCCCGTTCCTCCTTCCCCAACCAAGTAAAGAAGACTATGACTCGAGATACTAAAGATCTCATCGTTGCACTCGATATCGGAACCAGCAAAGTGGTGGCTGTGGTTGCCGAGATTTTGCCTGAGGGCCGATTTGAAGTGCTGGGTCTGGGGCAGCATGAGTCAGCCGGTATGCGCAAAGGTGTTGTGGTCAACATCGAGGCGACCGTGAACTCGATACAGCGGGCGCTGGAAGAGGCCGAGCTGATGGCTGACTGCAAGATTCGCGAGGTGTACACCGGTATCGCCGGCAGTCACATCAGCAGTTTCAATTCCCGGGGCATGGTGGCCGTCAAAGACAAGGAAGTCACGGCCGCCGACGTTGCACGCGTGATCGAAACGGCGAAAGCAGTGAATATCTCCACCGATCAGCAGGTGCTGCACGTGCTGACACAGGAGTTCATCGTCGACTCACAGGAAGACATTCGCGAGCCCATCGGCATGAGCGGCCTGCGTCTGGAGGTCTGCGTTCATATTGTGACCGGGGCGGTGAGTGCCGCGCAGAACATTGTGAAGTGTGTGCGGCGCTGCGGGCTCGAGGTGCAGGATCTGATCCTGCAGCCGCTGGCATCAAGCATGGCCTGCCTGACGGCCGACGAAAAGGAGCTGGGGGTCGTTCTGGTGGATATTGGGGGCGGAACGACGGATGTGGCCATTTTTACCGGAGGCGCCATTCGCCATACGGCGGTCGTGCCGATTGCCGGTGACCAGATCACCAGCGATATTGCCGCCATGCTGCGCACGCCAACGCCCGATGCCGAGGAAATCAAGTTGCGTTACGGCATTGCCAAGCAGGTGCTGGCCGATCCTGAAGAATATATCGAGGTTCCCGGCCTGGGCGACCGCCCCAATCGTCTGGTGAAGCGGCAGGCCCTGGGGGCAGTCATTGAGCCGCGGGTCGAAGAGCTTTTCGTGTTCGTGCAGAACATTATTCGCGATTCCGGCTATGAGGACGTACTGGCATCCGGGGTGGTCATTACCGGGGGTACGTCGCTCATGCCCGGTATTGTTGAACTGGCAGAGGATGTATTCCTGAAACCGGTGCGCATTGGTGTGCCGGCGTACGAAGGCAGCCTGGCCGATGTCATGCACAATCCGCGCTTTTCGACGGTGATCGGCCTGCTGACCGAAGCACGTATACAGCGTGCACGGGGGCGCAAGGTGGCCCAGCAAAAAGGCACCGTGAAAACGTTGCTGGCCAGAATGAAGGAATGGTTCATGAATTAGGAATCGGGGCGAAAGCACCGGCGGGGTTGGTTCAGGCCAATCCTTCGAGGCGTTTCAAATCAGGTGCGAGCGAACGGCTGGCATTTCCTTTGAAACCGTTTCGAGAATAGGCAGTACGGGGATTATTCAATTAATTTTTGCGATACGTAAGGGAGTCCATCATGATGAAATTTGAGATGCTCGATACCACTACCAACGGCACCGTGATCAAGGTTGTGGGTGTTGGCGGCGCAGGCGGCAACGCCGTTGCCCATATGATCCGTTCCGGCGTAAGCGGGGTGGAGTTCATTTGCTGCAATACCGATGCCCAGGCTTTGGCCACAACGCAGGCCCCGGTGCAGATTCGCCTGGGCCGCACCGGCCTGGGCGCCGGCGCCCGCCCTGAACAAGGTCGTGCGGCGGCCGAAACGGCCCGTGAGGAAATCCGTGCGGCGCTCAACGGCGCCCACATGGTGTTCATCACGGCCGGCATGGGCGGCGGCACAGGTACCGGTGCCGGTCCCGTGGTGGCCGAAGTGGCCAAAGAGCTGGGCATTCTTACCGTTGGCGTGGTCACCAAACCCTTTTCCTTCGAGGGCAACAAACGCCTGAAAATGGCCGAAGAAGGCATTTCCGAGCTGTCCAAGCATGTGCATTCCCTGATCGTTGTCCTGAATGAAAATCTGTACGATCTTATGGACGAAGACGCCACGCAGGAAGACTGCTTCAAATCGGCAGACGACGTTCTTCACAATGCGTGCGCAGGCATCGCCGAAATCATCAATGTGGAAGGCAATGTGAACGTCGACTTCGAAGACGTCAAGACCATCATGGGGGAACAAGGTCAGGCCATGATGGGAACGGCCGTTGCGTCGGGCCCCGACCGCGCCCGCGTAGCCGCCCAGGAAGCCATTGCCTGCCCCTTGCTTGAAGGCGTCGATTTGCACGGTGCCCGCGGCATGCTGGTGAACATCACGGCCAGCCGCACGCTGAAAATGCGTGAAACACGCGAGATCATGGATACTATTCGCAGCTACGCCGCCGAAGATGCCACCATTGTTTTCGGCACCGCTTACGACGAAAGCATGGGTGAGAACCTGCGCGTGACCGTCGTGGCCACCGGCCTGGGCCGCAAAGAGGCCCAGCGCCCCCAGCTGGTGCAGAACAAAGCCCAGGAACGCCGTACCGGCACTGACGATCTGCCCATTGCCGGCGGGTTCCAGGGCGCCAATACCGACGTTCCGGCGGTTATTCGCAACCCGCGCGGCAGCCAGGCGTCGGCGCAAGTTCGTGCGTTGGAAACGGCCGGCATGGATCACTTCGACATTCCTGCATTTTTGCGCAAGCAAGCCGACTGAGGCTGTGATGGCCAGGGCAACAACAGCCGCCGATGCTGATTGCCCCCATTACTCTGTTGTCGTATCGCCAAAGTAGTTGCCCGGCAAGGGCGGTTACCCGTATCCCCCGGGGCCGCCCTTGCTCGCTGGGGTTTCTGTGGCGCGGCCGGCAACGCTGCGCCGCAGCAATGAAGTGGGCTGAAACACAAAAAATTAGTGGTAAACCCTCAATTCGGTTACACTAATGTTTTATCCGCGTCAACGGGTTAACCGCTTGCGCGTCTGCTGAACATAACCATGCTACGTCAACGTACCATTCAAAAATCCATCAGTACCAAAGGTGTGGGTCTGCACTCCGGGCGGCGGGTGGAAATTACGCTGCGTCCGGCTGCTCCCAATACGGGTATTGTCTTTCACCGCGTCGACCTGCCCCAGGTGGTCGATCTTCCTGCGCGCGCCGATCTCGTGGGAAACACGCGTATGGCGTCGGTGCTGCAACAGGGCAATGTGCGTGTGTCAACGGTCGAGCACCTTATGTCGGCGTTGGCCGGTCTGGGCATTGACAACCTGCATATCGACATCACCGCCGAAGAAGTCCCCATCATGGACGGCAGTGCCGGCACTTTTGTGTACTTGCTGCGCTCGGCAGGCCTGGAAGAGCAAGGTGCCGTCAAGCGTTTTCTGCGTGTAATCCGGCCGATCGAGGTTCGCGAAGGCGAGGGCGGCGACGCCAAATGGGCGCGCCTGGAACCCTACGAAGGGTTCGCGTTGTCGTTCGGCATCGATTTCAAACATCCCGCCATCAAATCCACCGCCAATTTTGCCGAAGTGGATTTTGAAAAAGATTCGTACGTCAAAACCATTGCACGGGCACGCACCTTTGGTTTCGTCAGTGAGCTTGAAGCCATGCGCGCCGCCGGGCTGGCACGCGGCGGCAGCCTGGATAACGCCATCGTCATGGACGAATACCGCGTCATCAACACCGACGGCCTGCGTTACGACGATGAATTCGTGAAACACAAGATCCTCGATGCCATCGGCGATCTGTATCTTGTCGGTAAACCGCTGGTTGCCCGCTATGTGGCCTACAAGTCGGGCCATGGCCTGAATAACCAGCTGGCGCGGGCCCTTCTGGCCCAGCAAGATGCCTGGGAAATCGTTACTTACGAATCTCCCGACACGGCTCCCCGGTCGTTTGCCCACGACTGGAAATTTGCCTGACGACAGCAATGGTTGCCGGTGCGCTCCGGCTTACTTCCGGTGGCGCGCCAGCAGTCGCCCGATGGCATCGGCCAGAGGGCCTGCAGGCACCGACCTTCTCAGCTCACTGAAGGCATCAAGTGCCTTTACGTCCAGCGGCTGTACATCACGGGTGGATGTTTTCGCCTCGCTGTGAAGCAAATCCGCTTGAATGCGGATCATAATTTCGCTTACGTTCCAACCTTGCGACGTTAAATGCCGGATCAGGGTGGGTGTCAGCTGACGCAGTTTGGCGGCGTGGCCGGAGCCGGGAACTGCAACGGTAAGCCGCTGTCTATCAAGGCGGACCATCTTGCACTGCTCCGCCAGCCGGGCGGGCAGGCAGCCGGCAATTGCCTCTTCCAGGGCCAGTAACTGGCGCGCCGTCGCCAGCACGCTGGCGCCTTGCTGGTCTTGTACCAGCCATTCCACGGCGGAAGGGGCTGAGGGTGTTCTTGTTGAGTGGCTCAAGGACATACTGACGCTGAAAGTTACAGGGGTCGGTGCACCCGGTGCACACGATTCCATAGGAGTCTTTTTTGTCGAATTCTAGCAACAAGCGGACTATCCCGTTCACGCAAATTTTATTTTCATGCGCGGCGCTCGCCGTATCGGCCGGTGCGGGGGCGTGGGTGCAAGCCAGTATGCAGGATACACCGGTGCTCAGTGACGCGCAGGAACGCGTCATTGTGGAACAGGTTACCCGTGATGGTGCCTACGTGCGTCAGAACGTGGAATTGCTCGCGGAAAAGGTCGGCGATCTTCAGGCGCGATTGATTGCGATGGACGGACTGGGGCAGCGTATCGCCCAGGTGGCGGGTGTTTCCTACACCAACCCCGAGCTGCAGGAAACTCTGGCCGCCGCCCCCGGAGGCGTCATGGACGACATTCCGGACGGTTTGGCCCAGGCATGGACGGCGGAAAGTCTGGGTCGCGAGCTGGACACGTTGTCGCGTGATCTGGAGCGCAAGCGCGACTGGTTTTCCATGCTTGATCTTGTGCTGACCGAGCGCACCGGCTTAGAGGCGAGCTTGCCGACATCTGCTCCCGTGGAGTATCCCTACACGAGCTCCTCGTTCGGCTGGCGGCAGAACCCGGTGACGGGTCGCCATTCCATGCACGAGGGTCTTGATTTTGCCGCGCCGCGAGGCACACCTATTTACGCGGCATCGGGAGGCGTGGTGACCGAGGCCAGGTACCTTACCGGTTACGGAAAGACTGTGGAGATCAGCCATGGCAACGGGCTGGTGACACGCTATGCCCATGCTTCGTCGATCAACGTAAAGCTGGGTGATGTTGTCGAGCAAGGGGACATGATTGCCCGGGTTGGATCCACGGGCCGGTCCACCGGCCCCCATCTGCACTTCGAAGTCAGGATGGCCGGTCACCCGCTGGATCCCACGCTGTTTCTGGGGGACAAAAAAGATCCTGAGCACTTGATGGCGCAGGCAAGCGAGCGCCATGACGCCGAACAGGACAAGCTGCGTTAAACTCTAGTGTTTTCCTGCGGACATGTCCGCCAACCCGAGACAGGCGCGGGTGCCCCCACGTGATGCGCACCCCCGGAATAAACAGAATGGTTTCCATCCTACACAAGATATTTGGTACTCGTAACGATCGCATTCTCAAGCAGTATCGCAAGCAGGTAGTCCAAGTCAATGCCCTTGAAGCGCCAATCCAGGGGTTGTCCGACGAGCAGCTTGCGGCAAAGACCACCGAATTTCGCGAGCGCCTGGCTTCCGGAGCCACGCTGGATGATCTGTTGCCGGAGGCCTTTGCCGTGGTGCGCGAGGCCGGGAAGCGGGTCTTCGGCATGCGCCACTTCGATGTGCAGATGTTGGGCGGCATTGCCTTGCATAACGGGAAGATCGCCGAGATGCGCACCGGTGAGGGTAAAACGCTCATGGCGACGTTGCCCGTTTACCTGAACGCGCTGGCCGGCAAGGGCGTTCATGTGGTGACCGTGAACGATTACCTGGCGCGCCGCGATGCCGAATGGATGGGCCGTCTTTACAGCTTTCTGGGCCTAACGGTGGGGGTTGTGGTTCCGCAGCAGGACAACGAGGAAAAGCGGGCGGCCTATCAGGCCGACATCACCTACGGAACCAACAACGAGTACGGTTTCGATTATCTGCGCGATAACATGGAGTACCGCATCGAAGACCGCCGCCAGCGGCCCCTTTACTATGCCATTGTCGACGAGGTCGACTCCATTCTCATCGACGAGGCGCGCACGCCGCTCATTATTTCCGGCCAGGCGGAAGACAACACGGATCTGTATCTGCGCATGAACGATGTTCCGGCGCAGATGGTGCGTATGGCCGCCGAGCCCAAGCCCCACGAGCCGGAGCCGGAAGGCGACTTCTGGGTCGATGAAAAGAGCCAGCAGGTGCATTTGTCCGAGGCGGGGCAGTTGCGCGCCGAAGAGATTCTGAAATCGCTCGGCATTCTCGGGCAAGAAGACTCGCTGTACGATCCGCGGCATATTTCCCTGGTGCATCACCTGATGGTGGCGTTGCGGGCGCACAACCTGTTTCATCGCGACCAGCATTATGTGGTGCAGAACGATGAAATTGTCATTGTCGACGAGTTCACCGGCCGCCTCATGACCGGTCGCCGCTGGTCCGACGGTTTGCATCAGGCCGTCGAGGCCAAAGAGGGCGTCAAGATCCAGAACGAGAACCAGACGCTCGCGTCCATCACGTTCCAGAATTACTTCCGCATGTACGAGAAACTCTCGGGCATGACAGGCACCGCCGATACGGAAGCCTACGAGTTCCAGGAGATCTACGGTCTGGAAACGGTCATCATTCCCACGAACCGGCCCATGGTGCGCAAGGATCAGAATGACCAGGTGTTCAAGACAGCCGCAGAAAAGCACAACGCCATCATCGTCGACATCAAGGATTGCCATGAGCGCGGGCAGCCGGTGCTCGTGGGCACTACCAGCATCGAAAACTCCGAGCTGTTATCGGCCATGCTCACGCAGGCCGGATTGCCGCACGAGGTGCTGAATGCCAAACAGCACGCGCGCGAAGCGCAAATCGTGGCCGAGGCCGGTAAACCCGGGCGCATTACCATTGCGACCAATATGGCCGGCCGTGGAACCGACATTGTGCTGGGCGGCAGTATTGAAAAGCAGATCGATCTGGTGCGCGCCGACCCCTCTTTGTCGGCCGATGAAAAGCAGGCCCGTATCGAGGCAATCCGTTCGGAATGGCTGCCCCAGAACGACGCCGTGAAGGCGGCAGGCGGCTTGCGCATCATAGGCACTGAACGTCACGAGTCCCGCCGCATTGACAACCAGTTGCGCGGCCGCGCCGGGCGCCAGGGCGATCCGGGCTCCTCGCGTTTCTATCTTTCGCTCGACGATTCGCTGATGCGCATCTTTGCGGGTGACCGGGTGCGTGCGGTTATGGAGCGTTTGCGCCTGCCCGAGGGCGAGCCCATCGAGGCCAAGATGGTGTCGCGCTCGATCGAGTCGGCACAGCGCAAGGTCGAGGGCCGCAACTTCGATATCCGCAAACAGCTGCTGCAGTTCGACGATGTAGCCAATGACCAGCGGAAAGTCCTTTATTCCCAGCGTAACGACGTGCTTGAAGCGTCCGATGTCGGCGACATGGTGGGTAACTTGCTCGAGGCGGCGCTTACCGAACAGTTCCGTTCCTTCATTCCCGAAGAAACCATGGAAGAGCAATGGGATGTCGCCGGTTTGCAAACCACGCTCGAAAGCGAATGGAATATCCACCTTCCGCTGGTGGATATGCTCGAAAAAGAATCGAATCTGACCGACGACAACCTGCTTGAGCGTGTGGTTGCCGAGGCGCGCCGCCTTTACGAAACGAAGGTCGAGCTGGTGGGCCGTGAGGGTTGGGCACCGTTCGAGCGTTCAGTGTTTCTGCAGGCAATTGACTCTCATTGGCGCAGCCATTTGTCTGCGCTTGATCACTTGCGCCAGGGCATTCATCTGCGCGGCTATGCCCAGAAGGATCCCAAGCAGGAATACAAGCGGGAAGCCTTTGTGTTGTTCTCGGACATGCTTGATCGCATCCGCAACGATGTGGTGCGTGTGCTGATGACCGTGCGGGTACAGACACGCGAGCAGGTGGAAAATGTGGATCAGCCCGAGTCGGGGCTGCAGAACGTGAACTATCACCATTCTGACTACGACGCGGCGTTAAGCGGTGAAGACCCCGGCATCAACGAAGCACCGGCCCGCCCGTCCGATGCCTCGAAGGTGGGGCGCAACGATCCCTGCCCTTGCGGCAGCGGCAAAAAATTCAAACATTGCCACGGAAAGCTGGCCTAGTACTTACACCAGAAAAAGTGTCGCCAGCCCAAGGAAGACAAAGAAACCCAGCGAGTCGGTAGCAAAGGTGAGCAACACCGATGAGCCCACCGCTGGGTCTTTTCCAAAATGATCGCGCATGATGGGAATAAGTACCCCGAGTGCGGCACCGATCAGCATGTTGCAGATCATCGCGGCCATCATTACGCCCGCAATGGCAAACGATTTTGAAATGGCCCAGGCAAAGCTCGCCGCCACCAGACTTCCGCAGGCTCCCACCAGGAAGGTGACGGTCAGTTCACGTTTCACCAGTTGCCATGCATTTTTTCCGGTCACCCGGCCGACGGCCAGGGCGCGAATGATCATGGTCATGGTCTGATTGCCGGAATTGCCGCCTATACCAGCGACGATGGACATCAGAAAAGCCAGAATCACGATGTGGCTGACCGTGTCCTCGAAACGCGAGGCGACAAACGAGGCTATCGATGCGGTTCCCAGGTTGACCAGCAGCCACGGCGCACGGTTCTTCAATGCGTCGATCACGGGCGCGAAAATGTCTTCTTCCTGCAGGCCGGCGCGTGACAGCGCCTGTTCCTGGGAGTCTTCCTGGATCACGTCAACGACCTCGGCGATGGTTACCCGGCCGATCAATCTGCCCTGATCGTCGGTAACGGGTGCCGACACCAGGTCGTAGCGTTCGAAGGCTCCCGCCGCATCGGTGTCGGAGTCGAGGGGATTCAGTGTCAGGTAGTCGGTCATCATGACGTCGGACACCAGGTTTTCAGGTTCTTTCACCAGCAGCGTGGCAAGTTTAAGTGTGCCCTGGAGCTTGTCCTGGCGGTTGACGACAAAAATCTGGTCGGTGTGGTCCGGCAGTTCGCTCAGGCGGCGCAAATAACGCAGCACCACTTCTAGCGTGACGTCTTCGCGCACACGCACCATCTCGAAATCCATGATGGCACCCACGGATCCTTCAGGGTAGCCCATGGCTTCGATAAGCTGGGCTCTTTCGGCGTCGGTGAGCCCCTTCTGAACTTCGGCAATGACGTCGGGCGGCAGGTCGTTGACCAGATCGGCCAGTTCATCGGCATCCATGCTGCCGGTGGCAGCGATAAGATCCTGATGATCCATGGACTCGATGAGCGATTCGCGAGCCCAGTCATCGACCTCGAGCAGAACGTCGGCGTCATGTTCGGAACTGACCAGCTGCCACACCGCCTGGCGTTCATGAACCGGCAATGATTCCAGAATGAAGGCGATATCGGCCGGGTGCAGCTCGTTGATGATCGCCTTGATTTCGGCTTCGTGCTGACGGTGGACAAGGCCTTCCAGAAGGTTGGAGCGGTCATCTTCTTCGTACTGGCGATGTGCCAGGGCTTCAACCACTTCCTGCCGTTTCAGAATGGCCTGCAGGCGTTGCAGTGCAAGTTGGGCGTCTTCGGGGTCGAGCCTGCGCGGAATGACGATGGGTTCGGCTTCCGGGGTATCTAAGTGAATCATCGGTGGCACCCGGACCGGTCAGACGGAAGGCAGTTTGCGGGGCTTGCGGTTTTCGTCGGTGGCAACGTACGTGAGGGTTGCCTCGGTGACCTTGACCAGATCACGTTCCAGGCGATCGCGGTCGGCGTATACCTCGACTTCGACGGTGATCGAGGTGGTGCCCACCTTGACGATCGTGGCGTAAAAGCTGAGCAGGTCGCCGACGAAGACCGGCTCTTTGAACATGAACGAGTTCACTGCAATGGTGGCGACACGGCCGCCCGCGCGGCGGGTAGCGGGAATAGAGCCTGCGATGTCAACCTGCGCCATGATCCAGCCGCCGAAAATGTCTCCATAAATATTGGATTCGGACGGCATGGGGGTGACCCGCAACACCAGGTTACGTTCAGAGGGGTAGGGGCGCAGTGCCGATGTTTCTTTCGGGTCGTCCATGGCTTACCTTTTCGGGCGTGCGGTGAGAATAACGGTCGTATTGTAAAGAATTACGCGCCGGGGCTGCCAAGCCACTGGTTGGCCAACCGCACCCAGTAGCTGGCTCCCAAGGGAATGATGTCGTCATTGAAATCGTAGCTGCTGTTGTGCAGCATGCACGGCCCCAGACCATGCCCCTGGATGCGATGGTCGCCATTGCCATTGCCTATCCATACGTAGCAGCCCGGTACTTCCTGCAGCATGAAAGCGAAGTCTTCCGCACCCATGGACGGCTCGATGTTCGTGTGTACCTGGTCGGATCCGACCAGTGCCTGCATGACCTGCACGCAGGTGCCGGTTTCGTTCGCATGGTTGATGGTGGGTGGGTACTTGCGCTGGAAGGTGAACGCGGCGGTGCAACCCAGGGCCCGCGCCGTATGCTCGGTGATTTCCTGCATACGCTGTTCGATGAGGTCGAGCGTTTCCAGCGAAAAAGTACGCACGGTGCCGCGCAGGGTGGCATCTTGCGGAATGACGTTATCGGCCGATCCGGTGTGAATCTGGGTGATGCTGAGCACGGCGGGCTGCAGCGGGTTGCGGTTGCGCGTGATAATGGTTTGCAGTGTCTGCGCCAGTTGTACCGCCGCCATGACCGGATCCGTGCCCAAATGCGGCATGGCACCGTGAGCGCCGTTGCCTTGCAGCTGGATTTCGAAGCTGTTGCTTGAGGCCATGATGGGGCCCGGCACCACGCCGAAATGTCCGACGGGCAGTTCGGGCCAGTTATGCATGCCGAACACCGCTTGCATGGGAAACAACTCAAACAGCCCGTCATCGATCATGGCTTTCGCGCCGCCATACCCTTCTTCGGCCGGCTGAAAAATAACGTAAACAGTGCCGTTGAACGACCGATGGGCGGCCAGGTGCTTTGCCGCCGCCAGCAGCATGGCGGTGTGTCCGTCATGTCCGCAGGCGTGCATTTTTCCCGCCTCTTGGCTGGCGTGGGCGAAGGTGTTGGTTTCCTGCATGGGCAAGGCATCCATGTCGGCGCGCAGGCCAATGGCGCGATCCGTGTTTCCTTGCCCCCGGATAGTGCCTACCACGCCCGTTTTACCCAGGCCGCGGTGTACCGGAATGCCCCAGGATTCCAGCTGCGAGGCGACCAGGTCGGAGGTGCGCCGTTCTTCGAAGGCAAGCTCGGGGTGGGCGTGGATATCGCGCCGCAGCCCGGCGATTTCGTCATGGCTGTCAAGAATGTCATCAATGATCTTCATGGCAGTGCCTTTATCGAAGATGGGGGCGAATCATGGCATCGAGTGCCGGAGCAACATGAGGGTTGCCCGCGTAGATGTTGCCGTTGACCGGCCAGGGGTGTTCGTGGCGGCAGTCGTCGGCGATTCCGCCGGATTCGCGAACGATCAAGGTGCCGGCGGCGACGTCCCATGGCGCCAGCCCCATTTCCCAGTAACCGTCGTAGCGGCCGCAGGCAACCCAGGCCAGATCGAGAGCGGCGGCGCCCAGGCGCCGTACACCGCGTGTGGAGTGCATGGCGGTGTGCAGGGTGGGCATGTACTGGTCTTCAAAGGAAAAGTCGCGAAACGGCAGGCCGGTCGCCAGCAAGGCATCGGAAAATTCCCGGGTGGTCGAGCAATAAATGCGGTTGCCGTTCAGCCAGGCGCCGACTTCGTACATGGCGGTAAACATTTCTTCGCGGCTGGGATCGTAGACCACACCGATGACCGGCGTGTCGTGCTCAAGCGGCTGATCGCTGTGTATGCGCGCGCCCTTGTGCGCGATGAGCGCAATGGATACCGCGTAATGGGGAATGCCGTGAAGAAAGTTGGTGGTTCCGTCCAGTGGATCGATATACCAGGTGGCGGCGCCGTGGGTTTGACCGCCGCTTTCCTCGGCCACGATACCCAGTTCCGGTGTGCGTTCGGACAGCAGGTCGATAATGGCCTTTTCGGCTTCACGGTCGGCTTGAGACACCAGGTCGTTGCGCGTCTTGGTGTCGATGACCAGTTCGCTGCGATTGGCGGCATAGCTGTGCAGCAGCGAGGCGGCGGCATGGGCGGCGCAGGTGGCGGCGTCGAGGTAGTCGCCAAGGGGAAGACGGGATGAGTGCATAGTGAACCAAGCGACAGGCTAGAGGAAGTAAGAAACCGGCGTGTGATCGCGTATCATGAACTCATTGTACGTGATCAATCTTTCAGTTTTTTGCCACTTTGGCGATATGGCCTCGCATTCCGTTTCACTGATTCCCGCCGAACTGGCCTACGACGACAACGGCCTTCCCAAAAGCCCTCTCTTTGGCGATATTTATCGTCCGAAGGCGGCGCCGTTCGAGCAGGCGCACCATGTTTTTCTGCGGGGCAACGGCCTGCCCGGGCGCTGGGCCGGTCAGGAGCTGTTCACCGTATGCGAAACAGGGTTTGGCCTGGGGCACAATTTCCTGGCGCTGTGGCAGGCCTGGCGGTCGCACGGCGACCGTTGCAAGCGGTTGCATGTCGTTTCCTTCGAAGCCCACCCCTTTCGCCGTCACGATCTGGCTGCATATGTGCGCCACCATTTGCGCGATGATGCTGCGCGGCTGGGCCTGGAACTGGCCGATGCATGGCCGGTGCCGGTGCCTGGAATTCACCGGCTGGAATTTGAAAACGGGGCCTTGACGCTGACGCTGGTCTTTGGCGATGTGCAGGACACGGCCCGTCAGGTGGCCGCCCAGGTTGATGCCTTCTTTCTTGATGGCTTTTCGCCGAAAGTGAATCCTGCCATGTGGGACGCGTCGCTGTTTGCGCAGCTGGTGCGCCTTGCCGGGCCCGAGGCAACATTTGCCACCTGGTGCTGTGCCGGCCATGTCCGTCGTGCGCTGCAAGATGCCGGTTTCATCGTTCAGAAAATACCGGGATTCGGGCCGAAGCGTCAGATGACGACCGGCCGCTTGCGTCATGGCGTGAAAACGCGGGTGGCGCGCGCGCGCCGTCCGGCGTCGGCCATGGTCATCGGTGCCGGCGTCGCCGGCGCGTCGCTGGCTCATGCTCTGGGGCGCGAGGGCGTGCAGGTTACCGTGCTGGATCCGGTCTTGCGCTCCGGCCTTGGGGGCAGTCACGCGGGGCATTTGGCGGTGGCGGTCACCCCGGTCGTCGGGCGTAATGACGATGCACAGGTTCGTCTGAGTCGCGCCGGGGTGTTGAGTGCCGCCGCAAGCTGGTCGATGTTTCCCGGGCCGGCCAGGCCGTTGCCGTGCGGAACATTGTTGCCGGCGCTCACGGCCGCCGACGCACGCAAGGTGAGTGCGCTTATCGCCTCGGCTTCGCTGCCTGCCGAGTGGGTGCGGTGGGTTCCGGAAGCGGAAGCGCAGGCGTTGACGGCGCGGCACTGGCCGCATGGGGGCGTGTGGTGCAGCCAGGGTATGCGGGTGCAGCCTCAGGCACTGCTGGAGCACCTGCTCGGCCTGCCGGGCATACGGTGTCTGGATCATCACGTGGCGGGCATACGGCGAAACGCTCTCGGACGCTGGCAGGCGCTTGACGGGCAGGGGGGCGTGCTGGCCGACGCCGACAGTGTTTTTCTGGCTACGGCCGGTACGCTTCCGGCTTTGCTTGAGCCGCTGGGCTATCTGAAAGGCTTTCCCCGTATGGCGGACCTGCGTTGCGTGTCGGGCGAGGTGTACTATGTGCCATCGTCCTGCATCGGACCGTTGCAGGCCAATGCGGCGGGCCACGGGTATTGCCTGCCGGCGCTTGACGGGCACAATGTGATTGGCAGCACCTACCGGCGTGGACAGGATGACGTCGGGTTGAACCCGGCTGGATTGCGCTATGTCGCCGGCAAGATGGAAACGCTGTTGGGCCAGGCCGGCGGTATCACGGCGCGCTCATTGGTAACGGCCGGCCAGGCGGGAAAGACGGCATGTGGGGGGTGGTCCGGATGGCGGGCCACCACCTCCGACCGCTTTCCTTTGGTGGGTGCGCTGAACCCGGAAATGTCGTTCTGGGTGTGTGCCGGATTGGGTTCCCGGGGTTTTGGGCTTTCAACGTTATTGGCGAACTGTGTGGTGGCCGAGCTTATGGGGTACCCCGTGCCGCTGGAGCGCGATTTGCGTCGGAAAATGCGCCCAAGGTAGGGCTAAATATGCGTTTTTTGCATATTAAAGGGCATCTGACAGATAAATTTCCGCATCATTTTATTTTATCCATCAAATCCGTCAAAATAACGGCTTTTGAATGCTTTTTGGGTTTAGCCCCGAGGATCGCGCTGTGCCGCCCAAGTCTGACCCTGCCCATTTTCTGCCACTTGCTCCCTTGCAGTTTCTCGCATCCAGGCCCATGCGAATCGACTTCTCGGTTGCAGGCTCTTCCATCGAATTTCACATCGAGTCGCACGCACCGGGTGTTTTTCGACTGCGTGTTGGTCCTTCCGCACTGCTGAATAACGAAAAGCCTGCCGCGCGCGCGCGTTCCCATGCCGAGATGCTGCTCGCACGGCAAGAGGCCGTCAGCGAGGTGACCGTCAGTTCGCTTGCGCACGGCGAGGCCACCGGCTGGCGTCTGGAGCAGGGTGATATCACCGTCGATGTCTGTCCCGAGCCCCTGTCACTTGTTATTTGCCGCAATGGAGAGCCTATCGTCGACACCGGGCCTGCCGCGCTGGTGGCGTGCGACTCGCTGGACACGCCGCGGCAATGGCAGTGGGCATGGGCGCTCGACGTCGACGACGCCTTGCATGGCGGGCAGGAATCAGGAGCCGACCTTGATCGTCGCGGCGCACAGTTCTGTTCCGACGATCCACAGGCGCGGGCCCTTCCTTTGGTGTGGAGCACGCGCGGCTGGGGAGTTTACTTCAACACCTTCTCGCGGGTGTGCCACGACCTTGGGGCCGGCGATGCGTCGGCGTATGCGGCCCGTGTCGATGATCCGGTGCTCGATGTCTTTCTGTTTGTCGGCGAGCCCCCGGAAATTCTTAACCAGTACACGGCCCTGACCGGCCGTGCAGGCCAGCCCGGTCTTTGGCCCATGGGTGTCTGGCTTGATCAGCCGCCCGGTCAGCCGGTGAGCGAGACGCTGAATGTGGTGCGCAAGTTCCGAAGCAATGGCTGGGCCCTTGATGCCGTCCGGCTGGCCGCTCCGGCTGCGGTGCGGTTTCAGGATGACAAGCCGGTTTTCGATTGGGATGCCGGTCGGTTCAGCGATGCACGAGAACTCATTGCCGGGTTTTCCTCGGAAAACATCCAGCTGGCCGCACCCACGTTTCCCGGGGTATTGAAAGGAACAGGTCTGTTCGACGAATGGGAGGACCGGGGTTGGCTGCTGATCAACGATGACGGCGAGGCCCATGTATTCCCCGGCGACGAGTACACTGCCGGCCGGGAATTCGGCTTGCTCGACCTGACCAACAAAGACGTCTACAAACTGTGGTCCGACAGGCTGCGGCAACTGGCCGACGACGGCCTGGGGGCTCCTGTGTGCCGGGCCCGTT
Organism: Burkholderiaceae bacterium; assembly: GCA_050252075.1. Taxonomy (GTDB): domain Bacteria; phylum Pseudomonadota; class Gammaproteobacteria; order Burkholderiales; family Burkholderiaceae_B; genus JAAYGT01. Next base: position 31,102 of record JBFWLP010000009.1, read on the forward strand.
TCGACATTCCCGACTCCGTAACTGCGCGAAGCGGCGAATCGGGGCCGGCGTTGCGAACCATTTACCCGGTGCTTGCCCGACGCGCCCTGTTTGATGCCTTTGCGGGCCACAAGACGCCCCAGGAGGGCGTGTTGCTGGGCGATGATCTGTTCCCGTCCATGCAGCGTTATGCCTGGCAGCTCGGGCCATGCACGGGAAATGACTGGGCCGATTTCGAGCATTCACTGCGCATGGCCCTGTCTCTGGGTGACGCCGGTGTTCCGGTGCAAATGCATACCCTGGGCTCGGCGCGGCACGATACCAGCGCCATGACGCCGGAACTTTACATTCGCTGGCTGGCCGCCTGTGTCTTTTCCGGGAATTTCAGTTTCCAGGGGCATGCGGCTTTGCTGCCCGATGCCTTTGCGGACAAAACGCGCCGGCTGGTGGATCACTGGCTGCAGTGGCGTTATCGCCTTATTCCCTATGTTCTGGGCATTATTGAAGATGCCGTTCGCACGGGTTTGCCGGTTCAGCGGTCGATGGGCCTGGCTTTCCCCCACGACCCTATGGCGCAAGCCTGGGATACCCAGTATATGTTCGGGCCGGCCGTGCTGGTGGCGCCGGTGTTGCATCCGGGCACCGAAACACAGGTGTACCTGCCCGAGGGCTCGGGATGGTGGGACATGAATACAGGCTGGCGCTATGACGGTGGCACGACGCTTACTGTGCAGGCCGACCTGGATACGCTGCCGGTGTTTGGTCGCGAGGGCCATATGCTATGCCTGGGGCCGGCGGCACAGCACACCGGCGACTTCAACTCGGCACGCATTCTTGAGGAAGTCTGGATGTTCGGCATGCCCGAGCACAGCCCTGCCGTCATGCGCAACAAGATCCGCGTCATGCAAATGCAAGGTTCCAGCTATATCAAGGGCCTGGAGGGGCTGCGCATTCTGCCCTCGGAAGGGCTGGAAGTTAAACGTCGCGGTGCCGAGGTGCGCATTTCTCGGGCACGTTGAGCCCGGCATGCCGGCCGGCTTACACGGTGATGACCCGTCGGGGATCAAAACCGGGGTTTTCCGGTGTGCCATGCAGTACGTAACCTCGCGGGTTGCAGACAACCCGGGTGCCGTTCACGGTGTAGTCGAAACAGTCGTGGGTGTGGCCGTGTATCCATAACCGGACACGGTCGCCTCCCATCAGGTGTTCGCAGTCCGACACGAAGCAGGTATTCAGCAGCGAGTCGTTGAAGCGCGGATGAATGCTGCGGGTTGATGGCGCATGGTGCGTAACCACCACGGTGGGGCCGTCGAACGGCTTATCCAGCTCGCCGGCCAGCCAGCGCTTGCTCCGGGCGTATAAATCTTCCATTTCCCCAGGCTGAAGCGGGCCCTGCGCCGGATCTTCCGACCGTATCATGGAAAAGTCGCGGATGAGCGCAACGGCCTGTTCAATGGCCTGTTCGCGGGCGTCGGGAGCGTCAAATAAATTGAAGTCAGTCCACAGGCTGGTGCCCAGAAACCGTATGCCGTTGATGACGCATGACCCCTGTTCCAGAAAGTGGATGGATGTGCCTGCCGTGCCCGCGCGCAGCGCGTTGAGTGTGGCGCCGATGCTGCTGCCGTAGAATTCGTGATTGCCGGCCACATACAGAACGGGCTGTTCGAATTGCCTGGCCCAGGCCAGTGCCTGAGCCGGCCGGCTGATGTCGCCGGCCAGGATCACGATGTCGGCGTCGGCGGCCGGATGCTCAAAAGGGGCGTTTCCCAGATGCAGATCGGACAGGATATGGAGGCGCGTAGGCGTGTGTGGCATGGTTGTGTCTCGTCAGGAACTTGCTATGATCTTTCTCCAGAAACAATAAACCATTGTGCGCCGGGTGGCTAGCATGCCGCCGGGCGCCTTAATCATCAAAGTTCTCCCATGGTCGATCCGCTTATATTGCTTGCTGTCATTCTGGCCTTCCTGACGGCGGGTTGTGTAAAAGGCGTGATAGGCATGGGGTTGCCCATGGTGTCGCTGGCGCTGCTGGTGGCGACGGTTGGTTTGAAGTCCGCCATGGCCTTGCTGCTGGTTCCCACTATTGTCACGAATATCTGGCAAGCGTTGGTGGGTGGCCATTTCTGGATCATTTTCAAACGGTTGTGGCTGTTTTTCGTCGCGTCCATGCTGGCGGTGTGGCCCGGTGTCATGGTTCTTGCGAGGGTGGATGCCCGCTGGCTGTCGTTGCTGCTGGGCCTGCTCATCATTTTCTATGCGGTAGTCAACCTCAGGTCGCGCCCGCTGCTGTTGCCCGTTACGCATGAAGGATCGGTGGGTTTTGTGTGCGGCGTGGGCAATGGCCTGATAACCGGCATGACCGGCTCGTCGGTTTTTCCGGGCGTAGCCTATCTGCAGTCGATCGGTTTGACCCGTGACCAGTTGATTCAGGCCATGGGCATTCTTTTCACCTTGTCGATTGTTGCCCTTGGGGTGGCCATGGGCGGCCAGCGTTTGCTGTCATTGGAACTGATGGCGTTGTCGTCCGCCGCCTTGCTGCCCGCCATTCTAGGTATGCATCTGGGGCAGCGCTTACGGCGGCGGCTGTCGGAAAAAGCATTCCGCCGAGTGTTTTTTGTGGGATTGCTGGTAATGGGGTGCTATCTGGTGGCACGATCCCTGCTCAAATGACACAATCCTTCCTACAATAGCCAACCAGATAATCTGTACTAACGTTACCAACCGGGTAAGGAAAAATCATGAAAAAAGCGACTATCGCGATCGCACTGCTCAGCGTCGGGGTGCTGACCGCCTGTCAGGCGCCGTCGAATTCCCGTGGGCAGCATTCCAGCCGTAACTCTGAGTTCAACTGCATTGCCGGCACCATTGGCGGCGCTGTGGTTGGGGGGTTGCTAGGCAGCACTATCGGGGGCGGGCGTGGCCGCACGGCGGCGACGGCCGTAGGTATCGGTGCCGGCGGTTATCTGGGCAATTCAATGGGATGCAACTAAGGCGGATGAATACAATGAAGAAACTTCTACAGTTGACCACAGCGATCATGGTGCTGAGCAGCCCGGTCGCTTACGCGCAAACGGGCTATGCCGAACTGACTCCCGAGCATTTCGCCAAACTCGATGGCGACAAGAATGGCCGGATCAGCCTGGCCGAATACGAAAAGTTCATGCGTGAATCGTTTGCAACGCTGGATGCCAACGGCGACAAGGTGCTGAGCCCTGCCGAGGCCGAAAAGGTGTTTACCCCGCAGCAGTTTGCGACGGTCGATAAAAACAGCGACGGAAAAATCAGCCTTGACGAGTTCCTTGATCAGGTGATCGCCGATTTCCATCGCCAGGACCTGAATAAAGACGGCGAGATTCAGCCGTAAGGCGCAAGGCACGCTATAAGCGGCCTGCCGGCGGGTTTGCCTGCCGGCGGGTTCTTGACGGACCGCGGGCCAAAGCAAAAAGGGGTTGCGTGTATACGCAACCCCTGCAAATTCGATGGTGGGTCGTGCGCGGCTCGAACGCGCGACCAACGGATTAAAAGTCCGGTGCTCTACCAACTGAGCTAACGACCCAACCGAAGAAGAACGCTATTATGAACAATAAAAATAACGGTGTCAAATCAAGGCCACGATCCAACGGCAAATAAGTCGGGCGGCTATTCCATGGGACTGGTTTCCAGCCATTCCCCCGACAGGCTCAATTGCCGGGCGACCTGCCTGGCCAGCTGCAAAATGGCGCGCGTTGCGGGAGTTAGCGGTACCCCTTTCAGAGCGCCGATCATGACATGCCGGTAAAGGCATGGCTCACGAATCGGCCAGGCTTTCAGCAGTTTCTGTTCGAGCTCCTGCTTGAAAGGCATGGGGGGTAACAGGGTGTAGCCCAGGCCGACAAGCAGGGTGGACCGCATGATGCTGACCGAGTTGATATCGCCGATCACATTGGGTGGCGGCATGCCGTGGCGCTTGGCGGTCAGTTCCACAATGCGGCGCACCCCTTGCTTGGGTGACGCCAGGAAGAGCGGCAGGTGCAAGGCCTGTTCCAGAGTGACCGTCGGGCCGAAGTTGCGATTTTCGTCGTTTTCCCGGGCGATCAAGTACAACCGTTCCTTGGCCAGTGGCGTGGTGTCGAACTCGCCGACCTCGCCGTCATCGAACAGTACCGCCAGGTGAATAAACCCCGATTTAAGCATGTATGCCAGGTCGCCGCTGGCTGCCTCGGTCAGTTCCAGGCTGATACCGGGAAAGCTTTCTTTGGCATGATGAATGAGGGGTACCGCCAGGGCATTGCACATGCTGGTGGGTAAACCTACGTTCACCCGCCCCTTGGGTTGTCCCAGGGTGCCGTGCACACTGGCTTTGGCTTCATCGAGCTGGCGTATGACGGCAGCGGCATGGGCCAGAAAGATATGCCCGGTCTCGGTAAGCTCCACACCTCTGGGCATGCGGTGAAAGAGCGTGGTGTCGAGTTCGTGTTCAAGCTGTGCGATCTGGTGGCTTAAGGCCGATTGCGCCACGTACAGTGCCTTGGCCGCGCGCGACATATTTCCATGCTCGGCGATGGCAAGGAAATAGCGTAGCTGGCGCAGCTCCATGGGGTGGGTTCCATATGAGGTAAGAGGGATATGTGAAATCTATAGCTGGTTATTAGATATCTTTTTTTCAGATATCGCTAGCTTGATTCTGTATTGGTCAGCGTGTCTTGAGCACGCTATAACGATAGCCTGCACCCGAACGTGGAGTTTTTGGATGGTCGTAACCGCTCAGTCACTTCAGCCGCGCCGCTCGGTTCTGTTTGTGTCGGCGGTGGATACCGCCGCTATCTCACAGGGTTTGCTCAGCGGCGCCGATGTTCTGTGCCTGGACATGGAAGATGGTGTTCCGTTGAATAAAAAAGAGCAGGCCAGGGAGGTCGCGCTTCAGACGGTTACTGCGCAGAATGTTGCCGGCGGCCCGCAGCTTGCGCTGCGCATCAATTGCCCGCGTCAGATCGAGGGGATGCGTGACTTGCTGGCCATTGCCGGGCTTTCGCACGATGTTCACCTGCTATTGCCTAAAATCGAGTCGGAGTTCGATGTCTTGTGGGTTGTTGATGTCATGGCCGATGCCGGGCGCCAGCCTTTTCTGCATTGCATTATTGAAACCGGATCGGCACTGGAGCATGTGCACAAGATTGCCCAATCGTCGGGCAATGTATTGTCGTTGATTTTTGGCGGCTACGATATGTCGGCGGCGTTGGGTGTGGATATGGACTGGGAACCTCTGCTCTACGCACGATCTCGTGTTGTGCACGCGGCGGCTTCGGCAGGCCTTGACGTATGGGATGCTCCCCATCTGGACGCGCGCTCCGATGACGAGTTGCGTGATACAACCGACCGAAGCCGCCGTTTTGGCTTTACTGGCCGCATATGCAAGTCGCCGGCCCAAATTGCCACCATCAATCAAGTGTTCACGCCGGCGATTGCCTCGCTGGAGCGCGCAGCGAAGATTGTGGCGCAGTTCGAGGCCAGCCCGTATTCGCGCCTGGAGGTGGATGGGAAAGTCATTGAGTCGCCGGCGATTCGGGCGATGAAGCGCACGCTGGCCGCCGCCGGTTATTCGTTATAGCTCGGCGGTAAAAGGGCAGCGCAGGTGGGTAACTCGTTACTATTTATTCAAGGAGACAAACGATGAGACGATCAACAATCAATCGCCGCCAGTTCGTGACAGGTGGCGTTGCTGCGGCAGGTCTGGCCGGCGCAACGCTGGCCACGCCGGCATTTGCACAGAAAAAACGGCAGCTGACCATGGTTATGGGATGGCCGCACAATTTCCCCGGACTCGCGTCCATTGCCTATAACTGGTCCAAGTATGTCGAGGAACTCAGTGACGGCGAGCTTACGGTGAAAGTGAACGCCGCCGGCGAGTTGGTGGGGGCGTCTGAAATCTGGGACGCCGTGGGTTCAGGCGCGGCCGATTGTTATCACGGTGTACCCAACTGGGTGGCTTCGAAGTGGCAGGGGGCCAACTTTTTTGCGGTTATCCCGTTTGGCCTGAACGCCCTGGAGCATGCCGGATGGATGTATCACGGCGGAGGACAACAACTGCATCAGGATATCTGGCGCAAGTTGCTGAATGTGGTGCCGTTCTCTGCCGGAGCCACCGGGCAGCAATGGGGGGGCTGGTTCAACAAAGAGATCACCAACCTGGACGCTTTCCGGGGTGTCACCATACGCAGTACGGGCATTACCGCCGAAATCTACAAGCGTGCCGGTGCCAGCCCGGCGGTGATCGTGGCGGCCGAAGTATTCCCCGCGCTGCAAAGCGGCGCGATCGATGCGGCAGAAATTGTCGGGCCTTGGCTGGACATGGCCAACGGCATTCATCAGCATGGAAAGTACTATTACACCCCCGGGTGGCAAGAGCCCAGCTCGGCGGGCGAGGTTGGCTTGAACGCTGATCTTTATGACAGCCTGTCGCCCCGGCACAAAATCATTGTGGAGCGAGCCGCCCAGGCAGCCAATGCCGTTAACCTGGGCGAATGGTCATACTACAACGCGCAGTTCTTTCACAAGCTGCGTACCGAGCACAAGACCGATGTCCGGATATTCCCGGACGATGTGCTTAAAGTGCTGGCGGCCGAATCGGCCAAGCTGATGGACGAACTGGGCAATGCCGATGCCGACTCCAAGCGTGTCTATGCAAGCTGGAAGCCGTATCGTGACCAGGCGCTGGAATATGCCGTGTACTCCGATTTGCCGTCATTGCACGCCCGCAAACTTGCGGTGGATGCCGGTTTGTAATTCGTGTGATTTGTGGGCGGGCTGGTGCGGGGTCGTCCGGCGCCTTCCGCCCGTTTTTTTAAGGCCATTCAATTGAACCGCTTCATTGCGCGAGTCATAGCACTGCTCGACGGTGTGTCCGATGTTGTCGGACGGCTGTTTTCGTGGCTGGTGTTGCTGATGGTGGTGTTGGCCTTTGCCAACGTTATTCTGCGCTATGCCTTTGGTGTGGTGTATCCCATGTCGTATCAGGCGGTGCTTTGGGCATTCGGCATGGTGCTTACTGCATGTGCCGGTTATGCCATGCTGAACGATGATCATGTGCGGGTCGATGTTTTCTATCGGCCGGCACGCCGGAAAACAAAAGCGCTCATTGATCTTCTGGGCAGTCTTTTTCTTCTGGCGCCTTTTCTGTTTGTGCTGTGGGATAAAACCTTTCCGTACGTGCGGCGTTCCTGGTTGCTGAAAGAAGGCCCGCAGGAGCTGAGCGGCATTCCTGCCGTTTATTTGCTGAAATCGTTTCTGCTGGTCTTTGTAGCGGTTCTGGCCATTCAAGGCTTGGCCGTTTTGCTGAAAAGTCTGATTCAGTTGTGTAGTTCGGATGCACACGCATCGCAGGAAAAGGCCTTGCATCATGAATGACGTCGTTAACCTGATCATGCTGGTCACCGCGTTTTCGCTGATTCTGGTCGGCTACCCGGTGGCATTCACGTTGGCCAGCACAGCGATTGGTTTTGCGTTTATCGGTCATGCATTCGATCTGTTTCCCATCGGGCACCTGGCCTTCATGGGACAGCGAATGTACGGCATTATGTCCAGCGAAACGCTGGTGGCCGTGCCGCTGTTTGTGTTCATGGGCCTGATGCTTGAGCGTTCGAAAATCGCCGAAGACCTCTTGACCGGCATGGCGGCTTTGTTTGGCAGCAAGCCGGGTGGCCTGGCGCTGTCGATTGTGCTGGTTGGCGCGCTGCTGGCCGCATCGACGGGTATCGTGGGTGCCACCGTGGTTACGATGGGCTTGCTGGGCCTGCCCGTGATGCTCAAATACGGCTACGACACCCGACTGGCCACGGGAACCATTTGTGCCTCGGGTACCCTGGGTCAAATCATTCCTCCTTCGATCGTCCTGATTTTCCTTGGCGACTTCCTTACCTATGCCGCGCAGCAGGCAAATATGCGTTCGGGCCAGATCGGGAAATCCAGTGTGTCGGTCAGTGACCTTTTTGCCGGTGCCATGATCCCGGGGCTGTTGCTGGTTAGTCTGTACCTTCTCTACATTGTCTGGACGGCCTGGCGCAGCCCTCACAAGTGTCCGGCATTGCCGCGCCTGTTTTCACAGGATGCGAGTCGCACATCGTTGCTGAAGATATTGTTTCCGCCGGTGGTGCTTATCGTTGCGGTGCTGGGATCCATACTGATGGGTATCGCCACCCCCACCGAGGCGGCGTCGGTAGGTGCCATTGGTGCAGTTGTTCTGGGCGCCAGCCGCGTTCGTGCCAACCTTACACCGCTGTTCATCGCCGGGGTGTTGGCTGCTGTCGTGCTGATTGTCCTGAAGCTGTTTTTCGACCTGCGCTTTCAGCGCCAGGTGGTTCCCGTCGATGATGCCATCGCCATTGGCGTCGCCGTGGTGGCCAGTCTGGTCATTGCCGCCGCCGGGTTGAGTGCTATTGTGGTAACCGGCCGTGACGGCGCCCTGATCGATGTAATGCGTCGAACCGCGCGTATTACCGCCATGGTGTTCACCGTGCTGATCGGTGCCTCGCTGTTTACGCTGGTGTTTCGCGGTTTTGGCGGGGAAGAAGCGGTCAAGCATTTTTTCGATGCGCTACCGGGTGGCTTGTTCGGTGCCATGGCATTCACCATGCTCGTGATCTTCATTCTGGGATTCTTCCTGGATTTCATGGAGATCATCTTCATCGTCATTCCCATTGTGGCGCCTATTCTCATTCTTATGGGGGCCGACCCGATCTGGCTGGGCGTGATGATCGCAGTGAATCTGCAAACGTCATTTTTAACGCCGCCCTTCGGTTTCGCGCTGTTTTATCTGCGATCCGTGGCTCCCGATTCGGTAAAGACAACGGACATTTATCGCGGCGCGGCGCCCTTCATTGGCCTTCAGCTGATCGGCTTGTTGCTGGTTGCAAGCTTTCCGGCACTGGCTACCTGGTTTCCACGCTTCCTGTTTTAAGCGGTTTTAGAAAGAGACTGTTATGTTTTTCGGCCAAAGTGTATCCGCGTGTCAAACGTGTCTGGAAAATATTGAACGTTACGACGGCGAGCTGCGGTCGTTTATTACGGTGTCGGCCCGGCAAGCATTAAAGCAGGCCAGGTTTGCCGATGAGCAGGCGAAGCAGGGCAAGTGGCTGGGTCCCTTGCACGGCATGCCGGTGGCGTTGAAAGACAACATTGATACCGAAGGCTGTCTGACCACCCGGGGTGCCATTCCCTTTGCTGCCAATGTGCCTGAGCTTGATGCCGTTGTGGTCTCGCGCCTGAAGCGCGCCGGCGCCATCGTGCTGGGTAAAACCACCTTGGGTGAGCTGGTGTTTGATATCCGTTCGCATAATCCCATTGTGGGTGCGCCGCGCAACCCCTGGGACCCCGAGCGCAGTCCGGGCGGGTCGTCGGGTGGATCGGCATCGGCGCTTGCTGCGCGTATGACGGTGGGGGCTTTGGGTTCGGACACCGGCGGCTCGATTCGTATTCCCGCCGCCCACTGCGGCGTGGCGGGCTTGCGTCCAACCCATGGGGTGGTGCCGGCTACCGGCGCATCGGCGGTGAGCCCCCAGAACGACACCCTGGGGCCGATGGCGCGCCATGTGGTCGACGTGGCACGTCTGTTCGCGGTCATTGCCGGTGTTGACGCCCAGGATCCGTACTCGGTGCCGCACGCTTATCCTGACATGCTGGCGCAGCTGGTTCATGGTGTGCAGGGCTTGCGCATCGGTATCCCCGAGCGTTTCTATTTTGACAGTGTGTCGTCCGACATCGCCGACGCGGTGTCAGAGGCCGGCCGGGAGCTGGAGCGTGCCGGCGCTGTGCTGGTGCCCATCCAGTTACCAGGCGCCGAGGCAACGTACGATGCCGGCAGTGTGCTTATTTATTCCGACGTGGCCTTTTGCAATCGCGATCTGTTGCAAGAGCCCGGCCAGATGACTCCGCTCATGTTTGAGCGAATGCGGCGAGGGCTGGATTTGACGGCCGTTGACTATGCGGGAGCCTTGCAGTTCAAGCGGGAATGGCAGCAAACCTTGCGCCGCACATTCAGTCAGGTGGATTTGATTCTGACACCTACGTCGCCGGTTCCCGCGATTCCGAACGGGGAAACGGCAGACCTGCATACGATGACCAGTCGCGCGGCCCAGTTCACGTATGGCGGTTCATTGGGCGGTATTCCAGGGCTCTCGTTGCCCTGCGGTTTTACCCGGCAGGGGCTGCCGGTGGGCGCCCTTCTTCAGGGGGCGTGGTTCAGCGAGCCGTTGCTGTTTCGCGCCGGCCATGCCTATCAGCAAACCACTGCCTGGCATGAACAATTGCCGCCGGTTTTCGGTCGCTGATCGCCTGTTGCCTGACTAGTATTTTCCCTAGTTCCGCGCGCGGTTATTTTTGGTGGAAAGCGTTGTCCTGTGCGCGTTTGCGGCGGTACACGGGGGATTTGCCGTGCCTTCTTCTAGAAAATTATTCAAAATAATTTTCTGTGAAAAAAAATCGCTAAATTTTTTATTGACAAGTAATTTGAAATTCGTGATTATTTGACTGGCGACGCGGGTCGCGGCATGAGCTTTATCTCAACCCACAGTACACCCTGGATACTGAAGGAACGCGATGACGGTGGATCAGCCCTTGCTCAAATTATCGAACGTCTATGCAGGTTACGGAGCCTCGTCCGTACTGCTGGGTTTGAGCCTGGATGTTTATGACGGCGAAGTGGTATGTATGCTGGGCCGTAACGGCGCAGGAAAAAGCACGACCATCAAGGCTATTAGTGGTTTGCTCGGCATTTCGTTGGGCAGCATCCAATTGAACGGAAAAGAAATTTCCAGATCTTCCCCTATGGAAATCGTCGGGAACGGGGTGGCGGTGGTTCCGGAGGGGCGCCGCGTTTTTCCCTCCATGACCGTCCAGGAAAATCTGATGATAGGCGCCTATGCGCGCCGGTCGGGGGTGATTCCCCGGGAGAGCCTCGACGAGGTGCATGAGTTGTTTCCCCGGTTGGCCGAACGGCGTAACCAGCTGGCCGGCACGCTGTCGGGCGGTGAGCAGCAAATGGTGGCCATGGGCCGGGCCATGATGGCCAAGCCCAAAATCCTCTTGCTCGATGAGCCTTCCATGGGTTTGGCACCCCTTCTCATTGATCTCGTTTTTGAAACCATCAATCGCCTGGCAACCAGCGGCATCACGATTTTGCTGGTTGAGCAAAATGCCGTCGCCGCGCTCGATATCGCCGATCGCGGCTATGTCATCGAACGCGGTCAGGTGGTGCATTCAGGCAATGCGATTGATTTGCAGCAAAGTGAAGACGTACGTAGTGCATATCTAGGAACTTAGCGGTATTCGTAACCGGTGCGCCTATGGGTCATGTGTCCCGCGCCACCAACAGCAAGGAGAAGCAAATGAAAGCATTGAGCGTGATTTGCAGGCCGGTCACATCGACCCGGCGTCTGTTGACGGGATTGACCTTGGCGGCAATCTCGATGGGGTTGGGTGGCCAGGCGGCCGCAGAAGAGGTGAAAGTAGGGTTCTTCGGCCCGATGTCCGGCCCTGTGGCCGTGTATGGTACGGAAAGTCTTGAAGGCGCCAAATTCGCCCTGGCTGAAATCGAGAAAACCGGTCTGCTGGGCGGCGACAAGATCAACCTGATCGTGGCGGACGACATGGCCAACCCCGGTGCGGCGGCGCAGGCCGTGCAGCGCATGATCGACGTTGACGAAGTCGTCGCTATTCTGGGGGGATCCACCAGCGCCGGTACGGCAGCCGCCATCGAGGTGACCAAGGAGGCGGAAATTCCCCAGTTGTCGCCTTTGGCCGTTGATCCGGCCCTGACGCAGCAGAAGAATCCATGGTTTGCGCGCATTACGCAATCGGCCGATATTTTTGCCAGTAACGCCGCCCAGTGGATGCACGACCGCAAGAATGTTCGTTCGGCCTATTTGCTGGTTCGTAACGACAACTGGGGTCAGCCGCTTGCGGAAGCGTATGTGAAGAAAGCCGCCGAGCTGGGTATCAAGATCACCGGCCGCGTGTCGTACGAGCCCACGGCCCGTGAGTTCAAGCCCATGCTGGCTGAAATGGCAAAGACCAAGCCTGATTTCCTGGTGGTCATGGGGTATTACACCGAGAGCGGCCTGATGGTCAAACAAATGTCGGAGCTGAAAATCGACGTACCGGCCTTCGTCATGACAGCCCCCGGCATTCCCCAGTACATTGACATTGCCGGCCCCGCCGCCAATGGCACCTACGGCGTTCTGTACTACTACGCCGGATCGGTGGACACCGCCGCCGGAAAGCGTTTCGTCGACGCCTGGAAGGCAAAATACAACCGTCTGCCCAGCCAGTATGAAGGCATGGGCTACGACAGCATGTATGTCATGGCCGAAGCAATCAAGAAAGCCAAAGCCGCTGGTGAAATCAATCCCAAGAACATCCGGGATGCCATTTATCAGACCAAAGATTTCCAGGGCGCAACCGGTCCCATCACCATTCTGCCCAATGGCGACTCCCGCCGTCCGCTGCCGTTCGTGGTGCTGGAGAACAACCAGGTCAAGCTGGATTACCTGATTCAGTAATTCGCACAAAGGGGGATTGTCGTGGAGTTCACTATCCAGTTCATGAGCGGTCTGGCGGTAGGTTGTATCTACGCCCTTGTGGCCGTTGGTTTCAGCATGATTTACCGCGCCTTGGGTTTGGTGAACTTCGCGCAAGCCGACATTATGATGTTGGGGGCGTTTATCGGTTATGCCTTGCTGCAGTTTCAGCCGAACATGCCCTTTTTCCTGGTGTTGATTATCGCCCCCGTCTTGACGGCGGTGGTGGGTTACCTTATTGAACGCATTGCGTTCCGGGGTGCGGTCAAAAGAAAGGCCGACCAGATTTATCTGGTGCTGCTGACCCTGGGGGTGGGCATTGTGCTGAGCAATGCCGCCCGTCTGATCTGGGGGGCGAATCCGGTGGTCTACAACACACCGCTGGTTCACGAGATTTATCAGGTGGGTGCCTACCCCCTGCCTGCGGTGTATCTGTACATTGCGGTCACCATGTTTGTCCTGCTGATCGGGCTGCAATGGTTTTTTTCCAAAACCTGGATCGGTCTGGCGGTGCGCGCGGCGGCCGACGACCGTGACACGGCATCCACAATGGGGATCAGTGTGACCCTGGCGTCGGGCGTATCGTTTGCACTGGCTTCGGGCACCGGGGCGCTGGCGGGGGTGTTGTACGCCCCGATTACCTTTGCATCGTTCGACATGGGGATTATCGGCGTCAAGGCCTTTGCCGCTGCCATCATCGGTACGCTGGGCAGCATTCCCGGCGCGGTCATCGGCGGGCTCATCATCGGCCTGGGGGAAACCTTCGGCGGGCAATGGATTTCCAATGCCTATATGGATAGCATTGCGTTCGCCATCATGATCGCCATTTTGCTCGTTCGTCCTACGGGGCTCATGTCTAAAGGGGATCGCGTATGAGCCCGATGAGCGAATGGTTTAAAACGCATCGGGACTGGACACTGTTTGTCGTGCTCATGGCGTTTTGCTGGATTGTTCCGTTGTCCGCCGGCGGATTCTATCTGTATCTGGCCACCGTCATTGCCATTTATGCGATCGCTGCACTGGGGTTGCAGATTATGGTGGGGCTGGCGGGTCAGTTGTCGCTGGGGCATGCGGCGTTTGTCGGCCTTGGCGCCTACACGACGGTCATACTGGAAAAAGACTTGTCGGTGTCGTTCATTCCCGCCGCGCTGGCCGGTATGGTAGTGGCCGGTGTTTTCGGGTTGCTGATGGCGCAGTTGATCCGGCTGTCAGGTATTTATTTCAAGGTGGCCACCCTGGGGTTCGGCATTATCGTCTACCAGCTGCTGTCCAACCTTACCTGGCTGACGGGCGGACACGTGGGCATACGCGGCATTCCGCCCATTACCATTTTTGGTGAAAAATTCACCTCGCGCCAGGATCTTTTCATTCTGGAAATGACCGTGCTCACCATCGTGTATTTCCTGGTGTTGCGCTTGTGCCGGGGGCGAATCGGCCGGGCGTTCAATGCCATTGGTCAAAACGAGGTTGCAGCGCGCAGCGTGGGTGTGCCCACTGATGCTTACCGTATGGCGGTCATCACCATCGGTTGCGGCATTGCGGGTCTGGCGGGCAGTTTTCTGCCTCACCTCATGCGCTTCCTTAGTCCGGAAAGTTTCAGCTGGCATGAGTCGCTGGTATTGCTGATCATGATTACCGTGGGTGGCCTGGGTAGCTTGCCCGGCGCGATCATCGGCGCGGCAGTACTGGTCATCGTGCCCGAGTCGTTGCGTTATTTTGCCGAGTACAAAATGCTGGTGTACGGCTTGTTGCTCGTCGCTTGCATGATGCTCATGCCAAGCGGTATCAGCGGTGCGATTGATCGCGCCTGGACGCGTTGGTCTGATCGGGGAGCCGGCAAATGACGGGTATGGCCAAACCTTTACTTGAGCTTCACGGGGTGACTCGCCGGTTCGGCGGACTGATCGCGGTCAATGAGCTTTCCATGGCCGTGCAGCAGAACACGATTCACGGGCTGATCGGTCCGAACGGTGCCGGCAAGAGCACGGCCTTCGATCTGATTTCGGGTGTCCAGAGCCTGTCGGGGGGGCGGATAGCCCTGAACGGCAAGGATATCACCCGTATGTCGGTGCAAAAACGTGTAAAGGCCGGCATTTGCCGTACCTTTCAAACCCCCAAGCTGTTTGAGAAAATGACCGCCCTGGAAGTCGTCATGACCGGGCGGCATATTCATGGCCGTATGGGCATTCTGGGCAGCATGTTTGCCGTGGGTGCAAAGCGGCATGACGAACAGGATATTCGCGATTACGCGATGCGCATGATTCAGCGTGTCGGCCTGGAAGGCGAAGAAAATAGCGTGGTCGCCAACCTTTCGTACGGCAAGCGCCGGCTGGTGGAAATTGCCCGGGCGCTGGCGACCGAGCCGCATCTTTTGCTGCTGGACGAAGTGGCATCGGGGCTGAACCCGGTGGAAACCGCTGCCGTAGCGGAGCTGATTCGCGGTCTGGCGGCGGAGAATCTGACGATTGTGCTTGTCGAGCACGACATGCCTTTTGTGATGCAGCTGTGTCATGAAATCACGGTTCTGAATTTTGGCTCGCGCATTGCCGGCGGCTCGCCGGAGCAGATTTCCTCCGATGAGCGGGTTATCGAGGCTTATCTCGGGCGTCCCCACGAGGGTGAGATGAGTCGCCGGGAAAAACGTCTGGCCGAGCGCGCCCAGCGCATGGCATCACTTTAAGGTTAAGGAACTTGATTCATGAATAGATTCGTCGGTGTTGACATCGGTGGCACGAATACCGATTTGATCCTGATAGATGTGGAAAAGCGAACACTGTCGACGGCAAAGGTTCCGACGACGGCGCACAACCAGGCGGAAGGTTTGCTGGCCGGCATCGAGGCCCTGGGGGTAACGCCGGGAGAAGTGGATCTGATCATTCATGGCACAACCGTGGCGACCAACGCCGCCATCGAGAAAAAGGGCGCACGATGCGGCCTGGTGACCACCCTGGGCTTTCGCGATGTGCTGGAGCTTCGCCGTCGCGACCGTCCGCACACCTACGGTTTGCACAGCAGTTTTGCTCCTCTTGTGCCGCGTCAGTTCCGTCGCGAGGTTGCCGAGCGCGTCACCGCCGAAGGCGATGTGCTGGTGGCGCTGGATGAAGACGCGCTGCGCCGGGAAATTCAGTATCTGATCGACCAGGGCTGCGAAGTTCTGGTCATTTGCTTTCTGCATTCGTACCTGAATCCGGCGCACGAGCGGCGCGCCGCCGAGATAGCCAGAACGATGTGGCCCAACGATTACATTGTGCTGTCGTCAGATGTACTGCCCACCTTGCGTGAATTCGAGCGCACCAGCACCACCGTGGTCAGCGGCTATGTGCAGCCGCTGATCGGCCGCTATCTCGACAGTCTGGCCGACCGGCTGGCGCAGGCAGACTATCGCCGTGATTTGCTGGTTGTGCAATCGAATGGTGGCGTCATGTCGGCGCCCATGGCCACCCGTTTTGCGGCGAACACCATTTTGTCGGGGCCTGCGGCCGGTGTCACCGCCGCCAGAGCCATTGCGCACGACCTGAATCTGGCCGAAGCCGTATCGTGCGACATGGGCGGAACCAGTCTGGATATTTGCATCATCCGCGACGGGGTGGCGGCGCTGACGCAGCAGAAGATCATTGAATTCGGTATTCCGCTGGGCTTGCCCATGCTTGATGTGGATGCGGTTGGCGCGGGCGGCGGCAGCATTGCCCGCATTGATGCGTCGGGTATTTTGCAAGTGGGCCCTGAGAGCGCCGGCGCGAATCCCGGTCCGGCGTGCTACGGTCGAGGCGGACAGCAGGCCACCGTAACCGATGCGAGTCTGGTGCTGGGCCTGCTGCGGCCGGAAGCGGCGATCGGCAAGGGGCGCGGTTCGGGAATGTCGCCCGAACTGGCGCGCGAGGTCATTGATAACACCATTGCCAAGCCGCTGGGGCTGGGTATAGAGGATGCGGCCGAAGCCATTCTGACACTGACCGGCGTGAAAATGGCGGGGCATGTGCGCCGCAAATTGCTGGAACAAGGGCTGGATCCCCGACGCTTTTCCATGATTGCTTTTGGGGGCGCCGGGCCGGTGCATGCCAATCGCATTCTGCGCGAGGTCGGCCTGGCGCGCGCGGTGATTCCCTATTTTCCGGGTATTACATCGGCACTCGGATGCATCCTCGGGCAGCTACGCCATGATTTCCTTCGTACGGTCAATAAAGCCGTATCGTCGCTGGACGCCGACGCCCTGGCGCAGATTTATCAGGCCCAGTCCGAAGAAGGTTTGCGCATTCTGGAGCAAGAGGGCGCCGATCCTGCACAGGCCTCTGTTCGGTACAGCGCCGATATGTGTTACCTGGGCCAGTCGAACGTTATTCCTGTCGAGTTCGAGGGTTCGCAGGCACCCACCCCCGACGCGGCCCGCCGTGCGTTCTACAACGCCTACAAGACCTTTTTTGGCGCCTTGCTCGACGACGACATGGAAGTGGTGCTCGTGAACGCGCGCAGCGTTGTGGCCAGCGGCGCACGGGCCACATCAATTGCCGACCTGGTTCATCTTCCCGACGGCCCTGTGCCCCAGGGTGATCCGGTGGATGTCTACTTTGGGGGGCAATGGCATCAGGCCCTTCGCTACCCTCGCATGGAGCTTCCGGCAGGGGCGCGTATCGCCGGGCCGGCCCTGCTGATGCAGGCGGATACCACTTGTTTTGTGGAGCCCGGTTACGTGGCCAGTGTCCAGCCTTCGGGCAATATTTTCATCGAATTGGAGTAACAGTCAGCATGGATCCCATTCTTTTGGCCATTATTCGCGGCGCCTTCGAGCAGATCACCGAGGAAATGGATACGCTGATCTCGTCGTCGGCGATTTCTCCGGTCATTGCCGATGCCTGGGACCGTGCCAGCGGCATCTTTCACCCCCAGACGGGCGATGTGATCGTGCAAGGCAGCACGGGGTTGCCGATCTTTATCGTGGTCATGCAGCACACGGTTCAGGAAGTTCTGAAGGACCATCCGCCGGAAACCATGAGGCCGGGCGATGTGTTCATCGTCAATGATCCGTATCGCGGCGGCACGCACACGATGGATGTCAAGTTCGTGAAGCCCTATTTTCGCAATGGTCGTTTATTGGCCATTCTGGCCAATACAGGCCACTGGCCCGATGTCGGCGGCATGACGCCCGGCGGGTTTACGCCCTGCTCAACCGATGTGTATCAGGAAGGACTGCGCTTTCCGCCGATCAAGATTTACGAAGAAGGCCGTCTGAACTCCGCACTTGTCAAGGTGATGATGTCCAACATGCGCGTAGCGGAAGATCGGCGCGGCGACATGGCCGCCCAGCTCAATGCGCTTGATCTGGGGTGCAGGCGTCTGGACGAGCTTTTCGATCGTTACGACGAGGCGGTGGTGTTTTCAGCCGTGGATGAACTGAAGGCGCGGTCTGAAAATCTGATGCGTCAGCACATTCAGGCCTTGCCTGACGGCGTGTACGAGTGTGACGACTGGATGGATAGCGACGGTGTCGATCCCGAGCCTTTCCGTCTGCACCTGAAAATGACCGTGCAGGGCAGCGAGATCACCTTCGACCTGTCGGGCAGTTCGTCCGAGCGCCGTGGCCCGTTCAACAGCCCCTACAGCAGCACGATCAGCGCGCTGATGATCGGCATGAAGCACGTGTTTCACGATGTACCCATCAATGCCGGCTGCTTTGTGCCGTTTCACTACGTCATTCCCGAAGGCAATATGTTCAATCCGCGCCCCCCGGCGCCTGTTTCGGGAACCACCACGGAAACCGCCCAACGCCTTATCTGCATTACCATGGGGGCGCTCGCCAAGGCATTGCCGGGTCGTGTGCCTGCCGGTGCGTTTGGTACGGGAACCAATATCGGCATGGGGGGGGAAAGCAAAACCCACGGGCGTTACGCCACTATTTTCTATTTTGGCGGCGGCTATGGCGGCAATCCCGACTCCGATGGGCTGACCAATGGTTCGGCACTCATTTCGGCCTCGCGCAACAGTTCGATAGAGGTTCTGGAGCACAGTGTGCCCCTGTTGTTTACACGGTATGCCGTGCGTGAAAACTCTGCCGGTGATGGAAAGTTCCGCGGTGGCCACGGGGTCGAGATCGATTTTCAGCTGCGCGAAGGGACGGCCTACCTGACCCTGGTGGCCGATCGCGGCCGCACCGGGCCCTATGGGCTTGAGGGTGGGCAGCCGGGCCAGCCCGCCGATCACAAGTTCATTGCGCAAGGCAAGGAGTTTGTGTCGGAGCACTTGACGAAAATCGACCGCCTGTATATCAAGGCCGGCGATGGTGTGAAGCTGCGCACGCCCGGCGGCGGCGGTTTCGGTTCCCCGGAACAACGCAGCCCCGAGGCACGTCGCGCCGACCGGCTGAATGGCTATGTTTCGTCGTAAGCCGGCAGGCTGAAAAACGAACGGGCTACTGGAAGATCACTGTCCGGTGCCCGTTCAGCAGAATACGGCGTTCCGCATGCCACTTTACAGCGCGCGCCAGCACCAGGCTTTCCACGTCGCGTCCCAGATTTGTCAGCCCTGCAGGGCTGAGCGAATGACTGGCCCGCAGCACGTCCTGTTCAATGATGGGGCCTTCGTCCAGATCCGAGGTAACGTAGTGCGCCGTGGCGCCGATCAGTTTGACGCCGCGCTCGTAGGCCTGCGCGTAAGGGCGCGCACCTTTGAAACCGGGTGAAAGCTGTGGTGAATGTTGATGGCGCGCCCTTGCAGTTCAGTGGATAGTTCATCACTGAGAATCTGCATATAGCGTGCGAGCACCACCAGTTCAGCCTGTTCCTGCGCAATGACTTCCCGCAGCTGAT
>JBFWLP010000010.1:0-49806 GCA_050252075.1 Burkholderiaceae bacterium
GGTGCCGCCCGTAGACATCAGCGTACTGGCTCAGAAAGGGTCGGTATTCCTGGCCAAACCCACGCTGGCAACCTTTGTGCAGAATCGTGCCGACATCGAAGAGCTCAGCAACGGGCTGTTCGACGCAATGGCCAAAGGTATCGTCACGCCCGTGATCAGCGAGCGCTTTGCGTTGGATGACGTCGCCCGTGCCCACGACAAGCTGGAGTCGCGTGCAACGACCGGATCAATTGTGTTGGTGCCCTGACGCGTTCCGGGCATAAATTATTTAGGAGTCACTGTGAGCTATTCGGCGCCCGTAGAGGATATTCGTTTTGTGCTTGAGCATTTGGCCGACCTGGATGGCGTCCTGGCGCTGCCTCACTTCGGCGAGGTGTCCACCGATGTCGTGGATGCCGTGCTCGATGAGAATGCGCGCTTCGTTCAGGAAGTGGTCGCCCCCCTGAACCGGGAAGGGGATCAACACCCGCCGGTGTGGTCCGATGGCCGGGTAACGGCAGCCAAAGGATTCGGTGATGCCTTCAAGCAGTTTGGCGAGGGCGGCTGGCAGGGGCTGCAGCATGATCCGCGCTGGGGCGGCCAGGGTCTGCCCAAGGTGGTCGGTGCGGCAGTCAGTGAAACACTGAACTCGGCGAACGTGTCGTTTGCCTTGTGCCCCATGCTTACCGATGGCGTGATCGAAGCCCTGACGGCGGTGGGCAGCTCCGACATCCAGGATCGTTACATTCCGCCCATGCTCGAAGGGCGATGGACGGGCACCATGAATCTGACCGAGCCGCAGGCCGGTTCCGATCTGTCGTTGCTGACCACGCGCGCCGTGCCCCAGGGCGACGGCACCTATCGTCTGAGCGGCCAGAAGATATTCATCACCTACGGTGAACACGACATGGCGGAAAATATTATCCACCTTGTGCTCGCCCGCACGCCCGATGCTCCCAAAGGGGTGAAAGGCATTTCACTGTTTCTGGTGCCCAAGTTTCTGGTGAACGACGATGGTTCGCTTGGCGCGCGCAACGATGTCTGGTGCGCTTCCATTGAACACAAGCTGGGCATTCACGGCAGTCCGACGGCCGTCATGCTGTACGGTTCGGGCAAGGGCGATGCCGGCGAGGGCGCCGTAGGCTATCTGGTCGGCCAGGAAAACCGTGGCCTGGAGCACATGTTCATCATGATGAACGCCGCGCGGTATGCCGTGGGCATGCAAGGCGTGGCGGTGTCGGAACGTGCCCTGCAGCAAGCCGTGGCCTATGCCCACGATCGCGTCCAGAGCCGCGCAGTGGAAGGGTCCGATTCGGCGGTGGCTATTGTTCGCCACCCCGATGTCCAGCGCATGCTGCTTACCATGCGCGGCCTGACCGAAGGTGCGCGTGCCCTGGCGCTGTTTGCCGCCATGGCCCACGACAAAGGCGAGCATCATACCGATACGGCCGAAGGCACGCGGCACAAGGCCTTGTACGATTATCTGGTGCCTATCGTGAAGGGCTTTTCCACGGAAATGTCGGTTGAGGTCGCGTCACTGGGTATACAGGTGCATGGCGGCATGGGGTTTATCGAGGAAACCGGTGCGGCGCAGCACTATCGCGACGCACGCATTCTGCCTATTTATGAAGGCACAACTGCCATTCAGGCCAACGATTTGATTGGTCGAAAAATGCTGCGTGACGCCGGTGCCGTAGCCGGTGCGCTGGCACAGGCCATGCAAGACACCGTGGCCCGGCTGAAACAGGCGGCATCGCAAGGGGGCGAGCATGCCGATGGCCTGAACCTTCTGGCCGAGCGCCTCGATGCCGCGTGCCAGGCCTATCAGGCGGCAAATGCCTTTGTGTTGTCGCAGGCGTCGTCCAGTATCCGTGCCGTTTTTCTGGGAAGCGTGCCCTACCTGATGCTGGCCGGGTATGCCTTGTCGGGATGGCAGCTGGCGCGCTCCGCGCTGGCATGCAACACCCTGCAGACAGCGGGTGACAGTACGCCGTTTCACCGGCGCAAACTGGCAACCGCCGTGTTTTATGCCGCCCATGTGCTGCCGCGTTGCCAGGCCTTGAGCACCGCCGTCGTCGACGGCGTAACCGCCGACCGTTACGCCGTCAGCGCTTTCGCCGACTGATACACCGTCGTTTCCGGGCGTTGACACCACCCCGCCGTTTGCGTGATGCAAACGGCGTTTTTTTCGCCCGGTGAACATCAAGAGAAAAAGTGCTTGCCTAAAAAGCTGTATAAGAATACAGTATGTTTTCTTGATACTGTATAAAAACACAGCAAAAGGGAAAGCTATGAATATCTCGTCGTCGGTGGGTAATGCGTCTTCGGTTTTCTGGTCTTCGTTGCCGTCGGTAAACTGGCGCCCGGGCGGCCTTCGGGTGTCGCGGGGGCGCGTGCGTGCGCAAGGGAAAGCAGGGGTGAAGGCACCGGCACGGTCGGCAGTGCTTCCGGCTTCGGCAACATCCAAACAGGTGCTCACGGTGGGTGCCATGGTCACCGACATCCTTATGTTGCTGGCGTGGGCGGGTAGCATTCCCCTGATGCTCTGGTTGGGTGCGATCGCCGGGCTGGCCTGATTCGGGTTGTACTGACATCATCCGGAACCATGCAGGGCCGGTATCGTTGCCAAACCTGCCGGCAATAGGCGGGGCAATACACCCGGCAATGCACGGCTCTTCCATTTTTCTGGTAAACTGGCAGGCTTTGTAAACCCATCCTCTGAGCGGGGAAAATACAGTGGGGCAAACCACAGCAAGCACACCTTGCCGGTGAACAGCCGGCGGCTGCGCAACATACCCGCATCAAGATGACACCAGGAGCGTTCATCGTGAACCTTATTGAAACCCTTGAGCAAGAAGAAATTGCTCGCCTGACCGGTGGTCAGCCCAAGCCCACGTTCGCCCCCGGCGACACCGTGATCGTCAATGTCAACGTGGTTGAAGGTAACCGCAAGCGTGTCCAGGCCTACGAAGGTGTGGTTATTGCCAAGCGTAACCGTGGTCTGAACTCGGCATTCATCGTGCGCAAGATTTCCTCGGGTGAAGCGGTCGAGCGTACGTTCCAGCTGTATTCCCCGCAAATCGCCAGCATCGAAGTGAAGCGTCGCGGCGATGTCCGCCGTGCTAAACTTTACTACCTGCGTAACCGTTCGGGTAAAGCTGCTCGTATTAAAGAAAAGCTGGTTCGCAAATCTGCGTAAGCAGAAACGCTACGCTACTTTCCAAGGCAGCGTGAAAAGGGCACCCGGGCGGTGCCCTTTTTGTTTTTTTGCTTATGTCGCACAACCCCATGAAACCGCTCAGGCGCTCGCTGACCTCGCTGCCCGGATTCAACCCGGAAACCCAGCCGGTGGTTCCGGGTACCGTGCTGCAGCCTCTGGCGCCCAACTGCGTTCAGCTCGACTTCATTAACAAGGCATTTTCCTGCCAGGTGCAGTGGTCGATCGAACCGGTGGTGTCGGCGGCTTATCACAACGATGCCATCCAGGCGGGCGATGTCGTGCCGGCCGCCGTATTTTTCCCGCTGGTGCAGCGTGAGTCGGGGGTTCATGTGCTGTTTACACGCCGTGCCGCCCATTTGTCCAAGCACGCGGGACAGATCAGCTTTCCGGGCGGGCGCATCGATGCCGGTGATCGCAGCGTCGTTGATGCCGCGCTGCGGGAAACCCACGAGGAAATCGGCATTGATCGCACTTATGTTCAGCTGATCGGTACGCATCCCGGTTTCGTGACATCAACCGGTTATCTCATGACGCCGGTCATTGGCCTGCTCAAGCCCGGGTTTACGGTTCGCCCGAACCGCAGCGAAGTGGACGAGGTATTCGAGGTGCCGTTGTCGGTGCTTATGGACCCGGCCGCCCACCGTCTGCATAAAACCCTGTTGCCCGACGGCAGCCACAGCCTGTATTTTTCAATGTCCCACGGACCGTACTTCATCTGGGGAGCCACGGCTGTGGTGTTGCGAAATTTCTACCATTACCTCGCGGCGGCGCATAACGTGCTGTCCGGAAACTCCCCTGGCAGGTAATTCCACCGGCAGCTAATGCGGCCGGCCATGCCGGCGGGGCGCGTCAGTAGCGCGATTTTGACTCGTTTTCGGCCAGAATGCGTTTGTAAAGCTCATGACGCTCCGGGGTAATGTCGCCTTTTCCCAGCGCCGCCAGCACGCCGCAGCCCGGTTCGTGCCGGTGCGTGCAGTTATAAAAGCGGCAGTGCTGTATGCCTTGCGAAAATTCCGGAAACCCTCGTTCGATGTCGCTTGGCCCCAGGTGCTGCAGGCCGAAAGCCTGAAAGCCGGGGGAGTCGATAAGATCGCCCGCGATCGTGGGCAGGTGGTACAGACGGGTGGTGGTTGTGGTGTGTTTACCGGCGCCCAGCGCCTGCGAATGCTCCTGCGTGGCAGCGTTGGCCTGCGGCACCAGGGCGTTGAGCAGGGTGGATTTTCCCATGCCGCTCTGGCCCAGCAGCAGACTGCATTTGTTTTCCAGCACAGGCAAAAGCGCGTCGCGTGTTGATTGCGGGTCAAGGGCGCTGGTTTCAATGACAGGCACCCCCGAGGCCGCCAGCGGTGCCAGACGGGCCAGTACGCGATCCGTGCCCGCCGGCAGGTCGGACTTGTTCAGCACGATCACCGGGGCAATGTCCGCACTGCCGGCCGCCACCAGGGCGCGCCCCAGCAGATCGTCGGAATAGGCCGGCTCGGTGGCAATCACGATCAGCAATTGATCCACATTCGCGGCAAACTGCTTGGTGCGCATGTCGTCTGACCGGTACAGCAGGTTGCGACGCTCGTGAACGGCATCGATGACGCCCTCACCGGCCCGTTCAAAGGTAACCTGAACCCGGTCGCCCACCGCCGGTCCGGTTTTCTTTCCTCGTGGAAAGACGGTGCGTAAGGTGCCGTCACCCAGTTCTACCGTGTAGTGGCGACCGTGAGCGGCAATGATTCGCCCGGTTTGCGTCGAAGGTTCAGACATGCGTCAGGTGGCGTATACGAATGATGGCGGGAGGGTGACTGTCGTAGTAGGCGGAATGCACCGGGTCGGGCGTGAGCGTGGCGGCGTTGTCATCGTACAGTTTCACCAGGGCGGATACCAGCCGTTCGGGCGAGCTTTGTTGCGCGGCATAACGGTCGGCCTCGAATTCGTCGCGCCGGGACAGCCAGGCGGCCAATGGCGATGCCCAGAAGGTGAACACCGGAACGGTCAGGAAAAACAGGATCAGCGCCAGTGCGTCGTTGGGGCGTCCAAGCTGGGGAATGACGCCCAGGTCGGTATAGAACCATACCTGGGTGGACAGCCATCCGAGCAGCGCAAAAAACAGCAAGGCCACGGCGAACATGATCACCATGCGGCGCAGGATATGTTTGTGCTTGAAGTGGCCCAGCTCGTGCGCCAGTACTGCTTCTACCTCGTCAACGTTCAGCCGCGACAGCAGGGTGTCGAAAAACACGATGCGCCGCGATTTTCCGAACCCGGTGAAGTAGGCGTTGCCATGCGCCGAGCGTTTGGAGCCGTCCATGACGAACAAGCCGTCGAGCGTGAACTGGCAGCGCCTGGCCAGCGCCTGAATGCGTTCGCGCATTTCCGGGTGGTCCAGCGGGGTGAAGGTATTGAATAGCGGTGCAATGACCGTGGGAAACAGCCACAACAGCAAGAAGTTGAAAGCCACCCACAAGCCCCAGGCCCATAGCACCCAGTAAGGGCCGGTGTTGCCCATGACCCAAAGAACGCCGGCCACCAGCGGCGCACCCAGCACCAGGCTGATGATCAGTGTTTTCAGATTATCCAGCAGAAACAGGGCCGGGCTGACGCGGTTGAATCCGAAGTGCGCCTCGATGCGAAACTTGCGCCATGCCGAGAACGGCAGCCCCACGGCGCCCAGAATGGCCAGCACGGCCCCTACCAGCGCCAGTTGGCGCAGCATTTCGTGTTCGATCAGCCGGCCCAGCTGCGCGTCCAGGAACTGCAGGCCGCCCAGCAGCGTAAAACCCACCAGCACGGCGGCTTCTGTCACGCTTTCCACCATGGAGAACCGCGTTTTGGCAATGGTGTAGTCGGCCGCCCGCTGGTGGCTGTGCAGGCTGATGCGGTCGGCGAATTCCGCCGGCACCTGATTGCGATGCTGCTGCACATGGCGCAACTGGCGCGAGGCCAGCCAGAATCGAATGGCGATATCGGTGAGAAGCAGGGCAATAAATAACAGCGTGAACATGGATTCCGGGTGTATGAGAAAATAGCGGGTTTTAAGGACGGATTATATGGCGGGCAACGACCAACGGCTGATTTGGATCGACATGGAAATGACGGGCCTTGACCCCGAAAAAGAGCGCATTATCGAAATTGCGGCGGTCATTACCGAGCCCGACCTGACGGTGGTGGCGGAAGGTCCTGTGCTGGTTATACACCAAAGCAACGAATTGCTCGACGCCATGGATGCCTGGAACAAGGGAACGCATGCAAAAAGCGGCCTGATTGAAAAAGTGAAGGCGTCCACCTTGAACGAAGAACAGGCCACCGACCAGATGCTGGCTTTCTTCGAACAGCATGTGCCGTCGGGCAAGTCGCCCATGTGCGGCAACACGATCGGGCAGGACAGGCGTTTCATGGTGAAGTACATGCCTCGCCTTGAGGCGTATTTCCATTACCGTAACCTTGACGTCAGCACCCTGAAGGAATTGTCGCTACGGTGGAAGCCCGAGGTATACAAAAGTTTTGTAAAAAAGAGCAAACACGAGGCGCTGGCCGACATTTACGAGTCGATCGACGAACTGAAGCACTACCGCGAGCACTTCATCAAGCTGTAGTCATGGCAGCGGCCTGCCGCCGAAGCGTTCAAACACCGAGGGGCGCAGCGGCTGAAAATGAATGGGGTCGTATCCCAGGCGGTCGGCCAGATACATTTCAGCGGCGTCGAAAACCGCCCAGTACACGTGGGCGCAAAGCTCGCGCGCACGGTGCCCCGGCCAGTCGTCAGGCAACATCTGCCGGGGCAGCTGGGGGTCGTGCAGTACGATACGGCGCCATTCGTGCAAGGCCAGTGCGCGTGCCAGGTAACCCAGTGAGGGGCGAACCGTGGTGCCGCAGGCAAGTGCCACGGGTTCGAAGCGGGCAATAAAGGCCCGGTACTGGCCCGCCACGGTATCCAGGTCCCAGCACTGCGACACCAGCGACTGGATCAGCAAACCGCGACCCTCGTTCATTTCGCGTGCGCCCAGCACCAGGGCGTGCTCGGTCAGTTTCAGCCCGCGCAAAACCTTGTTGGCCGACGCCGCGTTGTCGCGAGGCAGTGCAAAAATGCCCGGCGCCAGTGCCCCAAACCCAGCCCACAGCAATTGCTTGCGCACCTCGCTGCGTTTGTCCAGGCTGTTGTTGCCAAACCGGGGAAGCACCACCAGGGTCCAGTCGCCGTCCCAGTCGTTGGGTGTTCCGTGATAAATGCGCGAAGACGCGCGCCGCGTTTGTTCCAGGCCCTCATCGCTCAGGCGGTACAGGCTGCGCCGGCCATGGCGCTCGGATTGCAGCCAGTTCTGGGCGACCAGCCGGAATACGCTGGTACGCAACAGGCGCTCATTGATACCCAACGGTGCAACCAGCTGAATAAGATCGCTCAGCCACAGGCTGCCGCCATGCGGCTCAATCGCATCGCCCAGCAGGGTGACGCACAGCGATTTGGCGCGCGGCGGCTGGTCTTCAAGAAGGGCGTTCAGCAAGGGCGCAAGCGCATTGTTTTTCAGAGGCATGGCGACGGCGTGGTTACCCTTGGTGTGGACGGGAAAGAGGTTTGTAGCATACCGTGTTTACCCTATTTGATACTAAATTTTGATTGACATCAATATTTTTGTATTAAATAATCAGTCTCATCATCCGCCCACTATGTCAGGAGACCGGTATGTACGCTCAGATGGTTGAAACCGGGGTGAAATCGGTGCGTCAAACGCATGAACTGGAAGGCCGGGAAAAAGTCTTTCAGCAGCGCATCGACGACGGCATACGCATTGAGCCGAAAGACTGGATGCCCGAAGCCTATTGCAAAACGCTGGTGCGCCAGATTTCGCAGCACGCCCACTCGGAAATCGTGGGCATGTTGCCCGAGGGGAACTGGATCACCCGGGCGCCCACGCTAAAACGCAAAGCCATCTTGCTGGCCAAGGTGCAAGACGAAGCCGGCCATGGCCTGTATCTGTACAGTGCGGCCGAAACGCTGGGGGTGTCGCGCGACGATCTGGTCGACGACCTGCATGCCGGCCGTGCCAAGTACTCCAGCATTTTCAACTATCCCACTCTCACGTGGGCCGATATCGGCATGATAGGCTGGCTGGTCGACGGATCGGCCATCATCAACCAGATTCCCCTGTGCCGCTGTTCCTACGGCCCCTACGCGCGGGCCATGGTGCGTGTCTGCAAGGAAGAGTCGTTTCACCAGCGCCAGGGGTACGATCTGCTGATCGCCATGTGCAGGCACGGTACGCCCGAACAGAAGGCCATGTGCCAGGATGCCCTGAACCGGTGGTGGTGGCCCGCCCTCATGATGTTCGGCCCGCCCGATGCCGAATCCCCCAACAGCGCCCAGTCCATGCAATGGCGCATCAAGCTGTTTTCCAACGACGAGTTGCGCCAGAAAATGGTCGATCAAACCGTGCCGCAAGCCGACTACCTGGGCCTGACCATTCCCGACCCCCGGTTGGTCTGGAACGAGGAACGGGGCCACTACGATTTCGGCGAGATCGACTGGAGCGAGTTCTACGCCGTACTGAAAGGCAACGGTCCCTGCAACCGCGAGCGTTTGCGTACGCGGGTGGCCGCCCACGAAAACGGTGCCTGGGTGCGCGAGGCGTTCGCCGCCCATGCCGCCAAACATACATCACAACAAGCGGTCGCCTGACAACGGCGCATCCGGTCACCGGGGTGAATACACCATGAGCAACGACACCTGGCCTCTGTGGGAGGTCTTCATACGCAGCCAGCACGGCCTGGCCCACAAGCACGTGGGCAGCCTGCACGCGCCCGACGCCGAAATGGCCATCAACAACGCCCGCGACGTATATACGCGGCGCAACGAGGGCTTGAGCATCTGGGTGGTGAAGGCCGCCGATATCGTGGCCAGCAGCCCCGACGACAAAGAACCGCTGTTCGATCCGGCCAACAGCAAGGTGTATCGGCACCCCACCTTTTTCCCCATGCCCGACGACATCAAGCACATTTAAGGCCGTTCAATGGACACCGCATTATTTGATTACGCGCTGCGCCTGGGCGACACCACGCTGATCCTTTCCCAGCGCCTGTCGCAATGGACGGGCCATGGCCCGGCGCTCGAAGAGGAAATGGCCCAGACCAACGTGGCGCTCGATCTGCTGGGGCAGGCGCGCCTGTGGCTCACGCTGGCGGGCCAGATCGAGGGGCAGGGGCGCGACGAAGACCAGCTCGCCTTTCTTCGCGATGCGCCGCAATACCGCAACTATTTGCTGGTTGAACGCGAGAACGGTCATTACGGCGACACCATGGCGCGCCAGCTGTGTTTCGACCTGTGGCATTACCATCTGCTCGATGCGCTGGTGCTATCCACCGATGCGCGGGTGGCCGATATTGCGCGCAAGTCGCTCAAGGAAGTGACCTACCATGTGCGCCGCTCCTGCGATGTCGTCATCCGTCTGGGCGACGGCACGCCGCTCAGTCACGAGCGCATGCAGCAGGCCATCGACGAAGTCTGGCGCTTCACCGGCGAGCTCTTCCACGACGACGACACCACACGCGCACTGGCGCAGCGCGGGGTGGCGCCCCTGCATGACAGCCTGCGCGAGCCCTGGTGGCAGTCGCTGGTTTTGGTGCTCGATCAGGCGACGCTGGTTCGTCCTGATCCGGCGCTAGCCAGCCACCCCGCGCATCGCGGAGGCACCGCCGGGCGTCACACCGAGGCGCTGGGTTACGTGCTGGCGGAAATGCAGCATTTGCAGCGCAGCTACCCCGGGGGGGTGTGGTGAACACCATCGCGCGGCCCGATACCGGCCGGATCATGCAATGGCTGGCAACGGTCACCGATCCGGAAATCCCCGTGCTGTCAATTGTCGACCTGGGCATCGTGCGCGGGGTTGCCTGGCAGGACGACACCTGCGTCGTGACAATTACGCCCACGTACTCGGGCTGCCCGGCCATGCAGGAGATCACGCAGGCCATTGAGACAACCTTGCACGCGCAGGGTATTGCCGGCGTCAGGGTCGACATCAGCCTGCGCGATACCTGGACCACCGACTGGATCACCCCGGCCGGCAGGCAGGCGCTGAGCGACTACGGTATTGCACCGCCCGGCGAGCAAGCCGCCGGCCGGGAGCAGGTCATTGATATTACCGGCATCACCCGCCGTCGACAGGCGCCGGCCGTTCCCTGTCCGCAATGCGGTTCCAGCGCCACACAGCTGGTCAGCCTGTTCGGGTCCACGTCGTGCAAGGCCCTGTATCGTTGCCGCCAGTGCGGCGAGCCCTTTGATTATTTCAAGGCCCATTAGCCATGAGTTCCTTTTATCCCCTGAAAGTGGCGAGCGTCCAGAAAAACACCCGTGATGCGGTTGTGGTCACCTTCGATGTGCCCCCGGCCCTGCATCCCACCTTTCACTTTCGCCCCGGCCAGTACCTTACCTTGCGCACCACGGTCGAGGGTCAGGAACTGCGCCGTTCGTACTCCATTTGCGCCGCGCCCAACGACCGGCAGCTTCGGGTGGCGGTAAAACGGCTGAACGACGGCGCCTTCTCTTCGTGGGCCAACCACCATCTGCAGGCGGGCGATGTCCTTGACGTCATGCCCCCCGATGGCAATTTCACGCTGATGTTTTCCCCGGAAAACCGGCATAACTATGTGGCTTTTGCCGTGGGCAGTGGCATTACGCCCATTTTGTCGCTGGTGAAAACCGCGCTGGAAACCGAGCCCGGCAGCTCGTTCACCCTGTTCTATGGCAACCGCGCCTCGTCGGCCGTGCTGTTTCGCGAGGAAATCGAAGATCTGAAAAACCGCTACATGCAGCGGTTTTCGCTGGTGTATATCATGAGCCGCGAGCACCAGGATATTGACCTGTTCAATGGTCGGCTGGACGGCGACAAGGTGAAACAGCTGCTTTCGGTGTGGATGAATCCGTCCAGCATCGACTACGCCTTTATCTGTGGCCCGCAGGAAATGACCGACTCGGTGATTCAGGCCCTGCAGGAAAAAGGCCTGGACCACTCCCGCATCAAGTACGAGCTGTTCGGGTCGCCCAAAGGGCCGCGGGCCCTGCGCAAGGGGGCCGACGCCCGCAGGGCGCCGGGAGCCGACCAGTGCGCGCTGACCGTGGTGTACGAGGGCGTCACACGAACGTTGACCATCGAAAAGAACAAAGATAGTGTGCTCGATTCCGCCCTGGCGCAGGGAATTGAGCTGCCGTATTCGTGCAAAGGCGGTGTATGTTCAACCTGCCGCTGCAAAGTGGTGCAGGGCGAGGTGGATATGGATGCCAACTTTGCCCTTGAAGATTATGAAGTTCGACGCGGTTTTATTTTAAGTTGCCAGAGTTTCCCGGTTACCGATGCCCTGGTCATCGATTTCGATCAGGAAACGTAACCAAAAGAACAGGAGAAAGAAGGTGTCCACCCAATTTTTTGAAAAGAATCACGCCCTGCTGGAGCAGGCTGTTCAGGCAATTGCCCAGCGGGGTTACTGGAGCCCGTTCTCCGAAAATCCCAGTCCGCGTGCCTATGGTGAAACCGCCAATGACGACGGCCGCCGTGCCTTCGACGCGTATCTGAACCAAACCTTTCCCCTGGAACAGCCCGGGGCGGTTGGGCAGGTGGGCAGCGAAGTCTCGCCGTTCGGCCCGGCGCTCAACGTGCGTTATCCGAACATGCCGCTCGACGCCCTTGTCGGTAATGCATCGACCGCTCTGGCGCAGTGGCGGCAGGCCGGGCCGCAGGCCTGGGTGGGGGTTGCCCTGGAAATATTGCGTCGCCTGAATCAGCGCTCGTTCGAGATCGCTTACGCCGTGCAGCACACCACGGGCCAGGGTTTCATGATGGCCTTTCAGGCCGGCGGGCCCCACGCCCAGGATCGCGGCCTGGAAGCGGTGGCCTATGCCTGGCAGGAAATGTCGCGTATTCCGTCGCGCGTTGTGTGGGAAAAACCACAGGGCAAGCACGACCCCATACGCATGGAAAAAACGTTCACGGTGGTGCCGCGCGGGATCGCCCTGGTGATCGGCTGCGCCACATTTCCCACCTGGAACGGCTACCCCGGCCTGTTTGCCAGCCTGGCCACGGGCAACGGGGTGATAGTCAAGCCGCATCCGGGGGCCATTCTGCCACTGGCCATCACGGTGCATATTGCCCGTCAGGTGCTGGCCGAGGCGGGCATGGATCCCAATGTGGTCCAGCTGGCCGCCCACGAGCCGGGCGACACGCTGCCGCAGCAACTGGCCACCCATCGCGCCGTCAAGCTGATCGATTTCACCGGCAGCACGCAAAACGGCAACTGGCTCGAAGACAATGCCCGGCAGGCGCAGGTATACACGGAAAAGGCGGGCGTCAACCAAGTGGTCATCGATTCGGTGCAGGATCTGAACGCCGTGGCGCGCAATCTGGCGTTCTCGTTCGCCTTGTATTCCGGGCAAATGTGCACGGCGCCGCAAAATATCTACGTGCCACGGTCCGGTATTGCCGGTCCCGACGGCCAACTGGGGTTCGACGACGTTGCGCAGGCATTGGCCAGGGCGGTGCAGAAGCTCGTGTCCGATCCGGCACGGGCGGTGGAAATTACCGGCGCCATCCAGAATGAAGGTGTCATCCAGCGCATTGAAAAAGCCCGCGCCCTGGGCCTGCCCGTGCTGTGCGACAGCGCGGCCATCGAGCATCCCGATTTTCCGGGGGCGCGGGTTCGCACGCCCTTGCTGCTACAGGCACAGGCAGATCACCCTGACATTTTCCACGAATGGTTCGGGCCGATCGCCTTCGTGGTGGCCACCGACTCCACCGACCACAGTCTGCAGCTGGCTGAACAGTCCGTTATTGAGAACGGCGCGCTTACCCTGGCCGTCTATTCAACCCGCGACGACGTACTGGCCAAGGCACGCCAGGTTGCCGAACAGGCGGGGGTGTCGCTGTCGCTGAACCTGACGGGCGCCGTGTTCGTGAACCAGACGGCGGCCTACAGCGACTTCCATGGCACCGGGGCCAACCCCGCCGCCAATGCCGCCTTGTCCGATTCCGCCTATGTGGCCAACCGGTTCCGTGTCGTGCAAACGCGCCGTCACGTTTAAACTGGCGCATTCACAGGAGACACGATGAATTACGAAACGATTTTGTTCGAACTGAATGACGGTAGTGCACGCATTACGCTGAATCGTCCCGACAAGCTGAACAGTTTTACGTCGGTCATGCACGGCGAGCTGGCGCAGGCGCTTGATGCGCTTGAAAAGAATCCTCCCCGGGTACTGGTCATCACCGGGGCGGGCCGGGGCTTCTGCGCCGGCCAGGACCTGTCCGAACGCCAGATGGGCGGCGGTGGCGAGCGTGTCGACCTGGGCGACACCATTGAACGCTACTATGCGCCGCTGGTGCGCCGCGTGCGTGCCTTGCCGCTACCGGTGGTGGTGGGGGTGAACGGCGTTGCCGCGGGTGCCGGCGCCAACTTCGCGCTGGCGGGCGATATTGTCATTGCCCGGGAATCGGCCAGCTTCATCCAGCCGTTCTGCCGTCTGGGCCTGTTGCCCGATACCGGCGGCACCTTCTTTCTGCCGCGACTGGTGGGGCCGGCGCGCGCCATGGGCTTGTCGCTGCTGGGCGACAAGCTTTCGGCCCGGCAGGCGGCCGACTGGGGCCTGATCTGGGAGTGCGTGGCCGACGATGCCTTCGAGGATCGCTTGCAGGCACTGGCCACTCATTTTGCCGCTGCTCCTACCAAAGGCCTGGCCTATACCAAACGGGCGCTCAACCAGAGCTTCGAAAACTCGCTCGATGTCCAGCTCGACGTCGAGCGCGACCTGATGCGTGAACTGGGCCGCAGCGACGACTACGCCGAAGGCGTGGCCGCCTTCCTGGCCAAGCGGCCGCCGGTATTTACAGGAAGGTAGGCAGCCATGAGTCAGCAAGCATCGCCGGCTTTACCCACCGATCCGCAGCAACTGGCCGAGCTGGCGGCGCAAACCATGTACAGCGCCGACGCCGCCTCGCAGAACCTGGGTATGCAGCTGGTGTCCGTGGCCCCCGGCCAGGCCAGCATGCGCATGCCTGTGCGGGCCGACATGCTCAACGGCCACAAAACATGCCACGGAGGATTCATTTTTTCCCTGGCCGACAGCACCTTTGCGTTTGCCTGCAATTCGCACAACGACGTTACCGTGGCCTCGGGCTGCACCATCGATTACGTGGCGCCGGCGGTTGAAGGCGACGTCCTGACGGCCACCGCCACCGAGTTTCATCGGGCCGGCCGGGTGGGCGTCTACGATGTACACGTTACAAACCAGAAAGGGCAATCCATCGCCATCTTCCGCGGACGCTCGTACCGTCTGCGCGGGCAGGTGGCGGGCTGAACAGAACCCCGGACAACCTTTGGAAAAAGGGCAGGAGATACGCTATGTCGCACGCAACGGCCTCACGCCTTGGGCGTGAACCCATTGAACATGCCAGCCAGGACGAACTGCGGCGGCTGCAGCTGGAAAGGCTGCAATGGTCGCTGCGCCATGCCTATGATCACGTGCCGCATTACAGGAAGGCATTCGATGCGGCCGGCGTTCATCCCGACGATCTGAAAGATCTTTCGGATCTGAAACGCTTTCCTTTCACGACCAAGCAAGACCTGCGGGCAAACTACCCCTTCGGCATGTTTGCCGTACCGCGCGAGCGTGTGGCCCGTATCCATGCCTCCAGCGGCACCACCGGCAAGCCAACGGTGGTGGGTTACACCTTGCAGGACATCGACCATTGGTCGAATCTGGTGGCCCGATCCATCTGGGCGGCGGGCGGGCGCCCGGGTCACCGGGTGCATGTCGCCTATGGCTACGGCCTTTTCACCGGCGGCCTCGGGGCGCATTACGGGGCCGAACGGCTGGGGTGCACGGTCATTCCCATGTCGGGCGGGCAAACCGAAAAACAGGTGCAGCTCATACAAGATTTCGAACCTGAAATCATCATGGTCACGCCTTCCTATTTTTGCACCTTGCTCGAAGAGATGGTGCGCGAAGGCATCGACCCGAAATCCACCTCGCTGCGTATCGGCATTTTCGGGGCGGAGCCCTGGACGGGCCAGATGCGTCACGACATCGAGGCCCGGTCCGGTATCGACGCGGTCGATATCTACGGTTTGTCCGAGGTCATGGGGCCGGGTGTGGCCATGGAGTGCGTCGAGTCCAAAGACGGTCCGGTGGTGTGGGAAGACCATTTCTACCCCGAAATCATCGATCCGGTGACCGGCGAAGTGCTGCCCGACGGGGCCGAGGGTGAACTGGTGTTCACCTCGCTAACCCGTGAGGCCATGCCGGTGGTGCGCTACCGTACCCGCGACCTGACCCGCCTGCTGGCGCCCACCTCGCGCAGCATGCGGCGGATCGACAAAATTACCGGCCGCAGCGACGACATGCTGATCGTACGCGGTGTGAACCTTTTTCCCACCCAGGTCGAGGAGCTCATTCTCAAAATGCCTGAATTGTCGGCCCAGTACCAGCTGGTGCTGACGCGCAGCGGAACCCTCGACGAACTTGAAGTCCTTGCCGAGGTGCGCCCCGAGTTCGATCATCTGGGCGTTGCCCAGCGCGAGTCCCTGGCCCAGAAGCTCATGCACACGGTAAAAACCTACATCGGTGTGTCGGCCAAGGTCACGGTACAGACGGCCGGGCTGGTCGAGCGCACCCTTACCGGCAAAGCCCGGCGCGTCATCGACAAGCGGCCGCGGTAAGTTCATGCATCTGCCCACAACCCAACAGATTGCGGGAATCGGCGTCGATATCGCCCGCGTTGACCGTATTGCCCGCGCCTACGACCGTTATGGCGAGCGATTTGTCCGCCGTATTCTGGGCGCGCAGGAAATCGTGAAGTTTTCGGCCCGTCATGCGCGTGACCCGAACCGGGGCATTCGTTTTCTGGCTACCCGCTTCGCTGCCAAAGAGGCCTTTTCGAAAGCCGTGGGGCTGGGCATGCGCTCGCCCATGGCCTGGTCGCGCATGCAAACGCTGAACGAAGCCGGCGGCAAACCTGTGGTTGTGCTGTCCGATCCCCTGAAAACCTGGTTTGAAGCCCGGTTCGGCAAGGCTCATGTGTCGGTAACCGACGAAGCCGACACAGTGGTGGCCTTTGTGATCGTTGAATCGCCGCCTTAGCGGCGGCGCCAGTGCTACCATACGCGTTTTTGGACTGAACCTATGAATTCCACGGCTGCGTCCGCCGCGTTGCCGCCCGGGCCAGTGATGGTCGACATTGCGGGCACCGTACTGACAGAACACGAGCGCGAGCGATTACGTCACCCCCTGGTGGGCGGAGTCATTCTGTTCTCGCGCAATTTCGAGTCGCGTGGCCAGTTGGTCGAATTGTGCCGCGCCATTCACGACGCGCGTGCCGAACCGCTGCTCATTGCCGTGGATCACGAAGGCGGACGCGTTCAGCGCTTTCGCGACGACGGGTTCACGCCCTTGCCGGCCATGCGCAGCCTGGGGCGGCTGTACGACGCCGATCCCTTGCGGGCCCTGCAACTGGCGACGGAAACGGGTTACGTGCTGGCGGCCGAGTTGCGCGCCTGCGGCGTCGATTTCAGCTTCACACCGGTGCTCGATCTGGATGACGGCGTCAGTGCCGTTATCGGCAACCGTGCCTTCCACCATGATCCCAAGGCGGTCGCCCTGCTGGCGCGTGCCCTGATCCAGGGCCTGATGCTGGCAGGCATGGGCGCGTGCGGCAAGCATTTTCCCGGCCATGGCGCCGTCGAGGCCGACTCCCATCATGCCGTACCGGTCGATGACCGCTCGCTGGAACAGATTCTGGATCGCGATGTGTCGCCGTATGCCTGGCTGGGCGACAAAGTGCTGCCGTCGGTCATGCCCGCCCATGTGATTTACCCCCGGGTGGACAGCCGGCCCGCCGGGTTTTCGCGGCGCTGGATCCAGGACATACTGCGCGACCGGCTGGCCTACGACGGCGTGGTGTTTTCCGACGACCTGACCATGGAAGGCGCCACGGTGGCGGGCGATATTCTGGCCCGCGCCCAGGCGGCGCTGGGTGCCGGGTGCGATATGGTGCTGGTATGCAACCGGCCCGATCTGGCCGACGACCTGCTGGCGCGGCTGAACGTGCAGCATCCGGCAGCCTCGGTGCAGCGGCTGCGCCGCCTGCGGCCTGTGCTGCCGGCGCCTTCCTGGGAAATGCTTCAGTCTGACGCCCGGTATCAGTATGCCCGACGACTTCAATCTGAAATCCTTTCTTGCTGACCTGCCCAACCTGCCCGGTGTGTATCGCCACATCGATGCGGCGGGCGAGGTACTGTATGTCGGCAAAGCGCGCGACCTGAAAAAACGCGTCAGTTCTTACTTCCAGAAGAACCTGAGCAGTCCGCGCATCAGTTTGATGGTGGCGCGGGTGGCCCGCATAGAGGTGACCGTCACGCGGTCTGAAGCCGAAGCGCTGATTCTGGAAAACAACCTGATCAAACGGCTCAAGCCGCGCTACAACATTCTGTTTCGCGACGACAAGTCGTACCCCTACCTGCAGGTCAGCGGGCACGATTTCCCCCGCATCGCCTACTACCGGGGCAGCACGCGTGGCAAGGGGCGCTATTTCGGCCCGTATCCCAACAGCTGGGCGGTGCGCGAAACGCTACAGATATTGCAACGGGTGTTTCGCTTGCGCACCTGCGAGGACACGGTTTTTTCCAACCGGTCGCGCCCCTGCCTTCTGTACCAGATCGGGCGATGCTCGGCGCCGTGCGTCGGCCATATCGACCACGACGGCTACCAGGCCGATGTCGATCGGGCGTTGCGCTTTCTCGACGGCCGTGCCCAGGAGGTCATGCGCGACATTCAGGAGCGCATGCAGCAGGCCTCGGAAGCGCTCGAATTCGAGCAGGCCGCGGTGCTGCGCGACCAGATGGGCGCGCTGGCCAAAGTGCTGCAGCAGCAGTCCATGGAAAAGGTCGGCGACGAGGATACCGACATCATTGTCATTGCCAGTTCGGGGGGCAAGGTTTGTGTGAATCTGGCCATGGTGCGCGCCGGCCGGCACCTGGGCGACAAAACCTTTTTTCCGGCCCACACCGAAGAAGACAGCCCCGGCGAGGTGCTGGCTGCGTTCGTGGCCCAGCATTATCTTGAACACATCATGCCGCCGCTGCTGATCTGTTCGCATGCTTTGCCCGACTCCGGTCTGCTGGCCCTGCTGGCCGACCGGACCGCCGGGGGCGCGAAAGCGCGGGTGCTGGTGCGTCCGCAGGGCATGCGCAAGCTGTGGCTGGAGCAGGCGGTGCGCAATGCCCAGATGGCCCTGGCCCGCCGCCTGACCGAGTCGGGCGCGCGCGAGGCCCGCACGCTGGCGCTGGCCACGGCGCTCGATATGGACACCGATCCCGATGCCCTGGAGAGCATGCATATTGAGTGCTTCGACATCAGCCACACCGCCGGCGAGGCCACGCAGGCATCGTGTGTGGTGTACCAGCACCATGCCATGCAGCCGTCGCTGTACCGGCGCTACAACATTGCCGGTGTCACGCCGGGCGACGATTACGCCGCCATGCGCCAGGTGCTGACACGCCGCTTCGGCCGGGTGGCCGACGGGCAGGCCGAAATGCCCACGCTGGTGTTGATCGACGGCGGAAAGGGGCAGGTTGAAGTGGCGCGCCAGGTATTCGTGGAGCTGGGCCTGGACACCGCCACCCTGGTGGGAGTGGCCAAGGGGGAAGGGCGCAAGGTGGGTCTGGAAACGCTCATTTTTGCCGATGGTCGCCCGTCACGCGCGCTTGGCGTAGAATCGGCGGCACTGATGCTGGTGGCGCAAATACGCGACGAAGCGCATCGCTTCGCCATTACCGGCATGCGTGCCCAGCGGGCCAAGGCGCGGAATGTGTCGCGGCTGGAAGAAATCGAGGGGGTGGGGGCGCGCCGCCGCCAGAAATTGCTGGCCCGCTTCGGCGGGTTCTCGGGGGTTGCCGATGCCTCGGTCGACGATCTGGCCTCGGTCGACGGGATTTCAAAAGAATTGGCGCAGCGCATCTACGACGCGCTGCGATAAGGTAGTATGTGACTTATGCCCATGAATCTGCCCATTGCCCTTACGTGGTTGCGTATCGCCATGATCCCCCTGATCGTGGCGCTGTACTACGTGCCCACCGAGTGGCTGGGGGTGCCCCTGCGCGACACCATCGGCGCGCTGGCGTTCATTGTTGCCGCACTGACCGACTGGTTCGACGGCTGGCTCGCACGGCGCTGGAACCAGACATCGTCGTTCGGCGCCTTTCTGGACCCCGTGGCCGACAAGCTCATGGTGTGTGCGGCCTTGCTCATTTTGCTGGACCTGAACCGGGTCGACTCCTTCATCGCGCTGATCATCATTGGCCGCGAAATCACCATTTCCGCCTTGCGCGAATGGATGGCCAAGATCGGCGCCAGCGGCAGCGTGGCCGTACACTGGCTGGGCAAGGTCAAAACCGCCGCGCAAATGGTGGCCATACCCTGCCTGCTGCACGGCGGTGTGCTGTGGGGCGTGCCTCTCATGCCCGTGGGCAAGGTGCTCATTATCGTTGCGGCCATACTCACCGTGTGGTCCATGTGCTATTACCTTAGTCGTGCCTGGCCTGAAATACGCAGCAAATCCACGCACTAGGGCAGCTATCTCGAGGTCATTATGGTTGCGGTCAGCGTGAGTCAGGTTGCCGATAGCCCGCAGGTGCGGCGTCAGGATTGGCAAATCATCAGCCTTGTGGGTCTCGTTCACGCCATTTCCCACTTTTTCCAGCTGTTGTTGCCCACGCTGTTCCTGCCGCTGGCGCAACAGTTCGGGTACGACTTCGCACAGCTGGGTTTGCTGGTGTCGGCCTTTTTCCTGGTGTCGTGCCTGGGACAGGCCTCGTCGGGGTTCATTGTTGACCGCATAGGCGCGGTGCCGGTCTTGCGTTTCGGGCTGGCCTGCTTTGTGGTGGCCGGGGTGCTCATCGGTTCGGCGAACGGCTATGGCATGCTGCTGGCCGGTGCGGTATTGGGGGGCCTGGGCAATTCGGTGTTTCACCCGGCCGATTATTTCATTCTGAACCAGCGGGTCAGCCATCGTCGCCTGGGGCATGCCTTCAGTACGCACGGCCTTACCGGCTACCTGGGCTGGGCGTTCACGCCGGTGTTCATGGCCACGCTGATCCAGCTTTACAACTGGCGGGTTGCCGCCTATGCGGCGGCCGGTGTGCTGGCGATGGTGCTGCTGCTGGTCATCGCCGGCAACCGTTTGTTGTCGCAAGCGCAGGCCGGCAGGCAAGCGCCCGACGCAAACGACGGGCCCGCCGGAACCCATGCGCCCGATCTCTCGCGCCAGTCGGTCGGCCAGACTCTGGCCACGTTGCTGGTTCAGCCGGCGTTATGGGGCGCTTTCCTGTTTTTCGCCTTTGTCACCGCGTCGTTGTCGGCCATACAGAACTACACCATTCCCATGCTGGGCAATGTGTACGGTATTGGCAAGGTGCTGGCCGGAACCGCCTTGTCGTCGTACATGGTCAGCGCGGCGATGGGCTTGCTGGCCGGCGGTTTTCTGGTGGGGGTGACACCGCGCACCGAACGTACAGTGTTTGCGTCGCTGCTGCTGGCGGCATTGTCGTTGCTGGTGCTGGCCAGCGGCGTATTGCCGGCCTGGCTGGCGATTGTCTTCGTGGCGCTTACCGGTTTTTTCTCCGGCGTTTCGGCGCCGTCGCGCGATATGCTCATTCGCCGGATAGCGCCCAAGGGGGCCACCGGCACGGTGTACGGCCTGGTGTACTCGGGTATGGATGTCGGCTCATCGATGGCGCCGGTGGTCTTCGGGCTCATGCTCGATGCCGGCTGGAGCGTGGCGCCCTGGTTTGGCGCAGCCGCCTGCTTTGCCGTGGGCAGTGTGCTGGCCGTGGCGGTGGCCCGGTTTGCCGTACGGCAGGAGCAACGGCCGGCCGTTGCCTGAGTGAACGCCTGTACGATGCGCCGTGCCGCTATTGGCGCGCTGCTATTGGCGTGGCGTTCGTGTTTCGGCTGGTGTCGCCAATGTGCTGCTGCGCCAGGGGTTGATATCCAGCCCGCCGCGCCGGGTATAACGGGCATACACAAACAATTCCTGTGGGCCGCAGGCGCGGCGGATATCGCAGAACATCTTTTCCACGCAATGCTCGTGAAACTCGGTGTGCCGGCGCAATGACACGATATAGCGCAACAGGGCGGCGCGGTCGATGGCGGGGCCGGTGTACCGGATTTGCACCGACCCCCAGTCGGGCTGTCCTGTAACTGGGCAGTTCGATTTCAGCAAGTTCGACACCAGGGTTTCGGTTACCGGCGCCGCTCCGGGAACGCAGGCCAGTAAATCGGGGGCCGGTTCATAGCGGTCAATGGCAATATCCAGCGCATCGATGCAGTGTCCCGACAAGGGGGCCACCGGCAGTGTTTCCGCCTGCGACAGGGGCGTGATCTGTACGTTTACGGTGTCGCCGGCCGCCTGGCTCAGGTCGCGCTGTACCGTGGCCTGATAGGCGTCCACCGATGCAAATGACTCTTCATTCAGCGAGTTCAGATAAAGCTTCAGCGATTTGGACTCGATCAGATGGGGGCTGGTATGCGCGAACTCGAATCGCCCCAGTGCCACCTGCGGTTTGCCTTTGGAATTCAGCCACGACAGCTCATAGGCCGTCCAGATATCGCTGCCGAACCACGGCGAGGGCAGGGGTGTGAGCGTTTGCCGGTTCACGTGGCGAGGCACAGGAAACAGCAGCGAGGCATCGTAAGCGCCGGGATAAACGACATCGTGGCCCAGCGGGGCGTGTGCAAGCGGTGGTGTAGACATGTATCAGAGGGGCAGGGTGATGTGCGCCGGAGTGCGCAAGGGTTCAGGCGATCCCGGTACAAGAACAGGGATCAGGCCATTTTAACGCAACTGCGCAATTTCCCGCATTGTGAAATGTTTCATTCGTCATGTGAAAATGGCATAGCGCGTTGCAGCATTCTTCATTTCATAGCAGGGAAGGTTATTTCACATCATAAAATAAAAATCATAACTTATTGATTATAAATAATAAAAAAATTTGTCTTATATAAGACATAAGTGTTATTTGCGCTGCAGCATCGGCGTAGAATTTTTCCCATGTCACAAGGTTATTGATTTGTTTTTTCTTTACCAATGTTTAGGAGTTCATCATGACAACACGGGAAAATGAAGTTCGCGATCTGCAGAAGCAATGGGCCGAGGACGCTCGCTGGCAGGGGATCAAGCGCGGCTACAGTGCAGAGGAAGTGGTACGTTTGCGCGGATCGGTGCGTGTTGAGCATACGCTGGCACGCCGGGGTTCG
Source organism: Burkholderiaceae bacterium (assembly GCA_050252075.1). Classification (GTDB taxonomy): domain Bacteria; phylum Pseudomonadota; class Gammaproteobacteria; order Burkholderiales; family Burkholderiaceae_B; genus JAAYGT01. The sequence goes on from JBFWLP010000010.1 coordinate 22,476, forward strand.
GAAAAGCTGTGGAACCTGTTGCACACGGAACCTTTCATCAATTCGCTGGGCGCCCTGACAGGCAACCAGGCCATGCAGCAAGTCAAAGCCGGGTTGAAAGCTATTTATCTGTCGGGTTGGCAGGTCGCCGGCGACGCCAACGGCGCCGGTGAAATGTACCCCGACCAGTCGCTGTACCCCGCCAACTCGGTGCCCCAGGTGGTGCGCCGTATCAACAACGCCCTGACCCGCTGCGACCAGATCCAGTGGATGGAAGGCAAGAATCCGGGTGATAACGGCTACATTGACTATTTCGCTCCTATCGTGGCCGATGCCGAGGCCGGGTTTGGCGGCGTGCTCAATGCCTACGAGCTGATGAAAGGCATGATCGAGGCCGGCGCATCGGGTGTGCACTTCGAGGATCAGCTGGCCTCGGTGAAAAAATGCGGCCACATGGGGGGCAAAGTGCTGGTGCCCACGCGCGAGGCGGTGGCCAAGCTGGTTGCCGCCCGTCTGGCGGCCGACGTGGCGGGTGTCCCGACGGTATTGCTGGCGCGTACCGATGCCGATGCCGCTGACCTGATCACCAGCGATGTCGATGACAACGATCGTCCTTTCATTACCGGCGAGCGCACCGTGGAAGGTTTCTTCCGTACCCGTGCCGGGATCGAGCAGGCCATTTCGCGTGGTTTGGCCTACGCACCGTATGCCGATCTGATCTGGTGCGAAACCTCCACGCCCAACCTGGAGTATGCCCGCCGGTTCGCCGAGGCCGTTCACCGCCAGTTCCCCGGCAAATTGCTGGCCTACAACTGCTCGCCCTCGTTCAACTGGAAAAAGAATCTGGACGACGCCACCATTGCGAAATTCCAGCGCGAACTGGGTGCCATGGGCTACAAGTACCAGTTCATTACGCTGGCCGGTTTCCATGCACTGAACTACGGCATGTTCGAACTGGCTCACGGTTACGCCCGCAACAACATGAGCGCGTTTGTCGAACTGCAGCAGAAAGAGTTCGCCGCTGCGGATCTGGGCTTCACCGCCGTGAAGCACCAGCGTGAAGTGGGCACGGGCTATTTCGATGCCGTGACGCAGACCATTGAAGGCGGCCGCGCATCGACCACAGCCCTTACCGGATCGACCGAAGAGGCCCAGTTCGAGGAGTCCACCCACGCCTGACCGGCAGGCTTGATGTAGGTCAATACGTGGAGCGCAGGGTTTGCCTATAGTGGCAGCCATGCGCTCCTATTCCATTTTCTCCATCCCTTCTACGCTGTCGTCCGGCGACAGGCAGCAGCGTCGCCACATGCTCGCGCGCACCGGCCTGGCCTGGCTGGCCATGATGCAGGTGATGATGTTCGCCTTTCCCGGCTACCTGGGCACCGACGGCATGGCGCAAGACAACCGGCAGCTGCTTGAACAGGCCATTTTCCTCATGAACTGGGTCAGCCTGGTCATGACGGTACCCGTGGTTCTGTATTGCGCCTCGCCGGTATGGAGCGGCGCGCTGCAGCGTCTGTCGCGCGGCAGCGTTGGCATGGATGTTCCGGTGGCATTGGGTATTGTGGCCGCCTTTGTTCCCAGCGCCTGGGCAACCTGGGTGGGGCACGGCGAAGTCTATTTCGACTCGGTCACCATGTTCGTGGCTTTCCTGCTGACGGCACGCTATCTGGAATTGTGCGCACGCCAATCGGTCATGGGCGGCCAGTTCCACCAGCAACTGGAATCACTGCGCGCGGTGCTCTCGGCACGGGCCAACACCGTTGCCTTCTGGTTTGTGCTGGCGCAAATGGCTTTGGCGTTTCTTGCCGGAGCCCTCTGGTATGTGTATTCACCCGATCACGCACTCAGCGTGATGGTGGCCCTGCTGGTGATCAGCTGTCCCTGCGCCATGGCAATGGCGGTGCCCACGGCCGTGGCGGCGGCGCACGCGTCGTTGTCTGCCACGCCGCCCGAGTCCCCGCAGGCCGTCGATTCGCTGCTGCAGGCCACGCGTCGTGTGGCGCGCCAGAACCTCACAGGCTCGGTGATCTGGCACTTGCTCATGACGCCGCTGGCGGCCCTGGGCTACGTGGCGCCGTGGCTGGCGGCAATCACCATGCTGGTGTCCTCGCTGGCGGTGGCGGCCAACGCCTGGCGCCTGTTCCGTCGCCGCCGTCACGACGGCGCTTCGACCTGGCAGCCGTCGGCCATGCAGGGGCTTTCATGACCTCGCTGTTCCTGCTTCTGCCCATTTCCCTGTTCCTGGTGGTGATGATCGGGGTGGCCTTCTGGTGGGCCATCTTTTCCGGTCAGTTCGACAACACCCAGGAAGCCGCACACTCGATTTTGCACGACGACGACTCCACCACAGACACGACGCCATCGCCGCCGGCCGGGGAGCCGGGCCGCGACGCGCCGCGCTGACTGGTTCCGTGTGTCGTATTCGCGCGTCAATCGCGCAGTGAACCGGGTGGACTTGATTCATATCAACGTGGTGCGTGTCCCGATGGGCCATCATGCCGACGTCAATAATTTTTAGTTTGTCTTATGTTTTGTTGTAATTTAGGGGAAGCTCATGGGCACGTCCGTTAAGGTCGGTACACAGGCTGAAACCTTCAATTATGGTGTCGTTCGTCAGTTCACGATCGCCACCATACTTTGGGGGGTTGTCGGCATGGCGGTCGGGGTATTGATCGCCGCGCAACTGATTTGGCCGGAATTGAATTTCAATACACCGTGGCTCAGCTACGGTCGTTTACGTCCGCTGCACACCAACGCGGTCATTTTCGCGTTCGGCGGCAGCGCCTTGTTTGCCACGTCGTACTACGTGGTCCAGCGTACCTGTCAGGTACGCCTGTTCAGCGACAAGCTGGCCGCTTTCACGTTCTGGGGCTGGCAGGCCGTGATCGTTGGCGCCGTGATCACCCTGCCCATGGGGTTCACCAGCACCAAGGAATACGCCGAGCTGGAATGGCCGCTGGATATCCTGATCACGCTGGTGTGGGTGGCCTACGCGGTGGTGTTCTTCGGCACTATCGTCAAGCGCCGCGTCAAGCATATTTACGTGGCGAACTGGTTTTTTGGTTCGTACATCCTGACCATTGCCGTTCTGCACATTTTCAATAATCTGGAACTGCCGGTTTCCCTGTGGAAGTCGTATTCCGCCTATGCGGGCGTGCAAGACGCCATGGTGCAGTGGTGGTACGGTCACAACGCCGTGGGCTTTTTCCTGACCACCAGCTTCCTGGGCATGATGTATTACTTCGTGCCCAAGCAGGCCGGTCGCCCCATTTATTCCTATCGCCTGTCCATTGTGCACTTCTGGGCGCTGGCCTTTACCTATATGTGGGCGGGCCCGCACCACTTGCTGTATACCTCGCTGCCCGACTGGACCCAAACGCTGGGCATGGTGCTGTCACTGATTCTGCTGGCACCGTCCTGGGGCGGCATGATCAACGGCATCATGACGTTGTCCGGCGCCTGGCACAAGCTGCGCACCGACCCCATCCTCAAGTTCCTGGTAGTGGCCCTGTCGTTCTACGGCATGTCCACGTTTGAAGGCTCCATGATGTCCATACGCACGGTCAATGCCTTGTCGCACTACACCGACTGGACCGTCGGGCATGTGCACTCCGGGGCGCTGGGCTGGGTGGCCATGATTACCTTCGGCTCGTTCTACTACCTTATTCCGCGCCTGTACGGGCGTACCGAAATGGCCCATCCGAAGCTGGTGGAGCTGCATTTCTGGATCGCCACGCTGGGGGTGGTGCTGTATATCGCCGCCATGTGGATTGCCGGTGTCATGCAGGGCCTGATGTGGCGCGCCACCAGCCCCGACGGCACGCTCACCTACAGTTTTGTGGAAGCCGTCAAGGCAACCTACCCCTTCTATGCCATTCGCCTGCTGGGTGGTCTGTTGTACCTGGGCGGCATGTGCCTGATGGCGTACAACATGTGGGCGACCGTTCGCGGTCAGCAGAAAGTTAACCCTGTGGTTCCTTTGCGCAGCCCCGATGCGCGCGACCCGGCCTTGCTTGGCCCGGCATCGGCGACGGCCTGAGGAGAAGCATCATGTCTGAAAAAAAATCCGGTTTTTCGCACAAGCTTATTGAAACAAACGTCGCGTGGCTGATCGTTCTTAGTGTACTGGTGATCTCGTTCGCCGGCCTGGTCCAGATCGTTCCGCTGTTTTATCAGCACTCCACCACGCAGGCCACCGAAGGGGTCACGCCCTACGAGCCCTTGCACCTGATCGGCCGCGATATTTACATTCGTGAAGGGTGCGTGGGTTGCCATTCCCAGCAAATCCGTATGCTCAGCTCGGAAGTGCAGCGCTACGGGCCGTACTCGCTGGCCGGCGAATCGGTCTACGACCGCCCCTTCCTGTGGGGCTCCAAGCGTACCGGGCCCGATCTGGCGCGTGTCGGCGGACGGTATTCCGATGAATGGCATCGCGTTCACCTGCGTGATCCGCGTGCGGTGGTGAAAGAGTCCAATATGCCGGCCTATCCCTGGTTGCAGCGCAACTCGGTGGAAGGGGTGAATGTGCAGGAACGTATGCGGGTGTTGCGCCGCCTGGGTGTGCCGTATACCGACGAGCAGATCGCCAAGGCCCCCGAGCAACTGAAGGGTAAAACTGAAGAAGACGCCATTGTGGCGTATCTGCAGGGCTTGGGCGTGGCGGGCCGCGCGGCTGCCGCCAAGGCTGTTTCCGACGGAGCACTGTAATCATGGTCGCCATTCTGAATGCAATCGCGACAGTCGTCGCCCTGATGACCTTCCTGGGCATTGTGTGGTGGGCATTTTCCCGTGGCCGTGCCCAGGCCAATGATGAAGCAGCCATGCTGCCTTTCGAGCTGCCCGATGAAGGGCAGGTAGCAAAACGTGAAGGGGGCTACCGTGAGTGATTTTTTCAATAGCTCCTGGAGCTATTTCATTGCCATCGTGACCATTGCCGGCATTGCCTTCTGTGTCTGGCTGTTGTTCTCGCAACGAGCCTGGCTGGGCAAAACCGTTGAAAAGGTCGAAGACACCGGCCACGTGTGGGACGGCGACCTGAAAGAGCTGAACCATCCCGTGCCGCGCTGGTGGACCGTGTTTTATCTGGGCCTGTGCGTGATCGGCCTGGCCATTCTGTTTCTGTATCCCGGCCTGGGATCTTTCCAGGGAGTGCTTGGGTACAGTGCGGCGGCGCAGGTGAAGGAACAGCAGGAAGCCTTGCGTCGGCAGATCGAACCCGTGTATGCCAGGTATCGGGAAATGCCTGTGACCCAGGTGGCCCACGATGAACAGGCCCGCGAGATCGGCCAGCGCCTGTTTTTGAACAACTGTGCCCAGTGCCATGGTTCGGACGCCCGCGGCGGCGGTGCGTTTCCCAACCTGACCGACGGCGACTGGCTGTACGGCGGTTCGCCCGAGCAGATTCAGCAAACCATCACCAAAGGGCGTCACGGCGTCATGCCGCCCTGGGGCTCCCAGGTGTCCGCCGCGCAGGCGGCCGACATTGCCCAGTATGTGCGGTCCCTGTCGGGGCTGGCGGCCGACTCACTGCGGGTGGTTCCCGGCAAGCGCGGCTTTGAAACCTACTGCGTGGCCTGCCACGGGGTGGACGGCAAAGGCAACACCGCCATCGGTGCGCCCAACCTGACCGATAACGTGTGGCTGTTCGGCAGCTCCGAGGCATCGATCGTCGAAACCATACTGAACGGCCGTCAGAACAGGATGCCGGCTCAGGAAGGCATTCTGACCGACGACCAGATTCGTATGCTGACCGCATGGGTATGGGGCCTGACCAACAAGCCCGGCGCACAGTAACCGGCATGCCGGAGGAAGAAAATGAGCAGCAGTGAACCACCGGAAAAGGTGACATTGCCGGCGGATGGCACCGCCCCCGCCTGGCAGCCGCCGCGCGTTCGCCCGGCGGGCGGCAAGTCGCCCCATGTGGAAAAAGCGCTGGCCGACGTTCGCAGCAAGATTTATCCGCGATCGGTCACCGGGCTGTACGCGCGATGGCGCGTCATTATGGTGGTGGTCACGCAGCTCATTTTCTATGGCCTGCCCTGGCTGCAATGGAACGGGCGCCAGGCGGTTCTTTTCGATCTGGCGGCGCGCAAGTTCTATATTTTCGGCATGGTGCTGTGGCCGCAAGATGTCATTTATCTGGCGGTGCTGCTGGTCATTTCGGCATTTTCCCTGTTCTTGTTCACCGCCATTGCCGGGCGCCTGTTTTGCGGCTATGCCTGCCCGCAAACGGTCTATACCGAAATTTTCATGTGGGTGGAACGCAAGATCGAAGGTGATCGCGTGGCCCGCATACGGCTGGACGAACAGCCCTGGAATCTGCGTAAGCTGCGCATCAAAGCCACCAAGCACATTATCTGGATCGCCATTGCGTGGTGGACGGGTTCCACCTTCATTGGCTATTTTGCCCCCATTCGTGAACTGGGCATGGGGCTGATCACGCTGTCACTGGGGCCCTGGCAATGGTTCTGGATGGTGTTCTATGCGTTTGCCACCTGGGGCAATGCCGGCTTCATGCGCGAGGCCGTGTGCAAGTACATGTGCCCGTACGCGCGCTTCCAGAGCGTGATGGTCGACGATGACACCTTCGTCGTCACCTACGACCACAAGCGTGGCGAACCACGCGGAGGGCGCTCGCGCAAGGTCGACCACAAGGAAGCGGGCATGGGCGACTGCGTGGACTGCACCCTGTGCGTTCAGGTGTGTCCCACCGGCATCGATATTCGCGACGGCCTGCAATACATGTGCATAGGGTGCGGAGCCTGTGTCGATGCCTGCGATCAGGTCATGGACAAAATGGAGTACGACCGGGGGCTGATTCGCTACACCTCGGGGCGTGCCATTACCGACGGCATGACGCAAACGCAGGTGCGCCGGCGCGTGTTCCGCCCACGGGTGGTTATCTACACGGCGGTTCTGGGGCTGATCATCATTGCCTTCCTGTTTTCCCTGGCAACCCGCACCACCCTGCGCGTCGACGTCATCCGTGACCGGGGCACGCTGGGCAGGGAGATTCCGGGCGGCCTGATTGAAAACGTCTACCAGCTGCAAATTATTAATTCGGCCGAAGCCCCGGCGCAATTGAGTTTGTCGGCCCAGGGCATGCCCGGGCTCACGATTGCCACGGCCAATGAGGGGCGGGGCACCGTGAATATTGATCCGGCATCGAATAAACTGGTGCCGGTCGTCGTGCGGGCACCGGCCGGATCCTCGTTGCCGGGGCTGTACGATATCGAGCTGACAGCCCAGGGGGCTTACGAAAGCGGCCAGCCCATTCAGGTCATTGAACGCTCAAGTTTTTACGTACCGAAATAAGGATTCCCGCCATGTCGCACACGTCGAAAAAGGCGCCGTTACCCACCGATCTGGATACAAAGCCCTGGTATCGCGAGCCCTGGCCCTGGATACTCATGGCGGGCCCGGCGCTGGCCATCGTGGGGTGCATCATTACCATCGTGCTGGCGGTGCAGAACTTCAGCGATCAGGCCATCCATGACGGCGGTTTGAAGCGTGGTTTGGTGGTGACAAAAACAACACCCGCCGACCCGCCCGCCGAACGCTAACTCAACACGCTACGAACAGGAGACAACCCATGCGTTGGCGCTCACTTATGTGGATACTCTGGCCCTCGTTTCTGGTGGGGGCGGCTACCAGCGCAACGGTTTTTGCGTTCATCGATCCGCTGGATATCACTTTTCTGGGGTATTTGCGCGCCAGCCGCGAGCTGGTGTATGCGCTGGGTTTCTTTCTGTTCTGGTCGATGGCGGCGGTGTCCAGTGCACTAACCCTGCACCTGGCGCCGCGCGGCCGGGAAACCGACGAGTTCGATGACCCAGTGGATCGCTAGGCCGCCAAGCCGCCAGGCCCATACCGCCCGCAGTACGCCGCGTTCAGCCGCAGTCGGTGCCCGACAGTTCGCGGATCGCCTGCATGTCAAGAATTTGTACTTCGCGCTGTTGCACCCGCACCAGGCCGTCTTTGGCAAAGCGCGAAAACAGGCGGCTGACGGTTTCCAGCGTAAGGCCCAGGTAATTGCCGATTTCCTCGCGGCTCATGCGCAGCAGGAATTCGTTGGGCGAGTAGCCCAAATTCGCCAGCCGCTGCGACAGGTTCAGCAAAAAAGCGGCCAGCCGCTGTTCCGACCGCAGCGAGCCCAGTGCACGCACCATTTGATGCGAGCGGCTGATTTCCTTGCTCATGAGCTTGCGGAACTGGTGCTGCAATACGGGGAAATGGCGGGTAAGGTCGTCCATGTCGTCGATGCGAATGACACACACCTCGCTGTCTTCCAGGGCCACGGCATGCGATACATGGCGATTATCGACCAGCCCGTCGAGCCCGATGATTTCGCCGGGCAGCAAGAAGCCGGTGATCTGCACATGGCCGGTAGAGTCTTCCAGCTGGGTTTTCAGCGAGCCAAAGCGTATGCCGTACACGGCGTCAGCCGGGTCGCCCAGATGAAACAGTGCCTTGCCCCGGGGAATGCGGATACGGGTCTTGACCAGTTCGTCGAGTTTGGCGACATCGACATGTGCCATGCCTTCGGGCAGGCAGATCTCACTGAGCATACAGGTGGAGCAGTGGGTGGCATCGGGGGTGACGTCGATTCGTTTTGACATACGCGTGGAATGGCCCTAGGGGAAACCCTGATACGTTAGCATATTTAGACTTGATTTAACGCAAGTGTAAGCGGCTCGTTGGGTTTTATTATGACCGGTTTGTCGTATTTGTGCCAACCTGAGTGTGATTTAAATTCTAATGCGTTTCCCAGTAATCGGGCGAGGCGTAACGGGCTTTGAGCAAATCGATGAACAGTCGCACACGCAAGGGTAGATGCTTGCGTTCGGGCAGCATGGCGAAAATGCCGTTCGGCGGCGCGGCGTAGTCGTCCAGAACGCTGACCAGCCGGCCTTCGGCCAGGTCTTCGCGCACCTCCCACAGCGACCGCCAGGCCAGCCCCAGGCCGGCCAGCGTCCACTGATGCAGCACCGAGCCGTCGCTGCAGGCCAGGTTTCCCTTCACACGCACCGCTTTGATGTCGTCGTTCAGCCGCAGCAGCCAGCCGCGCGCTTGATTGCCCTGGTTGCCGAATGACAGGCAGTTGTGGCGAACCAGGTCATCGGGCGTGTTGGGCCGGCCATGTTCGTGCAGATAACTGGGGGCTGCCACCACGACGCGCTGGTTGTCGGCCAGGCGCAGACCGATGAACTGGGAGTCGTCAAGCTCGCCGATGCGTATGGCGCAGTCGTAGCGCTCTTCAATCAGGTCAACCAGACGGTCGGTAAGATCCAGCGTGACCGACACTTCGGGATAGGCCTGGACGAACTCGGGAATCATGGGGGCAACGTGCCGCCGCCCGAACCCCGCCGGCGCGCTGATGCGCAGGTGGCCGCCGGGCCGCATGCTGCCCTGGCTGAGCCGGGCCTCGGTTTCGTTCAGGTCGCGCAGCAGGCGCTGTGCCTCTTCCAGCAGCGCGCTGCCTTCCGACGTTAACGAGAGCCGGCGTGTGGAGCGGTTCATCAGCTTCACGCCCAGCCGGCTTTCCAGCGCATTGATGCGCCGCCCCATCATGGCCGGGGCAATGCCCTCGGCACGGGCGGCCGCCGACAGGCTGCCCAGCGAGGCCGCCGCTACAAAGCTTTCCAGTTGTTTGAACTTGTCCATGGATATGGGCTGTTTGGCCCTGTCAATTTTTGTGTCGTTCGATTCTACTAGTAAAGGGCAATGCGCTTGAAAACAGTCGTTTCGTCCACACATACATGGCATCCGGGCAAAGGCCCTCCATTATTCAAGTGAACGTACCATGAGATTCGACAAGCTGACGACCAAGTTCCAGCAGGCCATTGCCGATGCGCAAAGCCTGGCCCTGAAGAACGACAATCCCTATATCGAGAACGCGCACGTGCTGGCCGCCTTGCTGTCCGACGCCGACAGCGGCGCGGCCAGTTTGCTGGCGCGGGCCGGTGTGGCCGTGAACCGCGTGACGGCCGCCCTGAATACGCTGCTGGAAGGCTACCCGCAGGTTCAGGGGGCCGACGGCAACATACAGGCCAGCCGCGAGTTGCAGGCGGCCTTGGCGCGCACCGACAAAGAAGCTTCCAAACGGGGCGACACCTATATTGCCGGCGAACTGTTTCTGTTGGCGCTGGCCGACGACAAGGGCGACGTCGGGCGCATTCTGCGCGAGGCCGGGATGCAGCGTAAAGCGCTTGAACAAGCGATCGAGGCCGTGCGCGGCGGCGCTTCCGTGTCCGACGCCCAGGGCGAGGCAAACCGCGAGGCACTGGCCAAGTACACTACCGATCTTACCCAGCGGGCCCGCGAAGGCAAGCTGGATCCTGTGATCGGGCGCGACGACGAAATTCGCCGCGCGATCCAGATTCTGCAGCGGCGCACCAAGAATAACCCCGTGCTGATCGGCGAGCCCGGCGTGGGTAAAACCGCCATTGTCGAAGGCCTGGCCCAGCGCATCGTGAACAACGAGGTTCCCGAAACGCTCAAGGGCAAGCGCGTGCTGTCGCTGGACATGGCCGCCTTGCTGGCCGGCGCCAAATTTCGCGGCGAGTTCGAGGAGCGCCTGAAATCGGTGCTCAAGGAACTGTCGCAAGATGCCGGCCAGTCCATCGTATTCATCGACGAGCTGCACACCATGGTGGGGGCGGGCAAGGCCGAAGGCGCCATGGACGCGGGCAACATGCTCAAGCCGGCCCTGTCGCGCGGCGAACTGCATTGCATCGGGGCCACGACCCTCGATGAATACCGCAAGTACATCGAAAAAGATGCCGCGCTGGAGCGCCGTTTCCAGAAAGTGCTGGTGAACGAGCCCGATGTGGAGTCCACGATTGCCATTCTGCGCGGCTTGCAGGAACGTTACGAGCTGCACCACGGGGTGGCCATTACCGATCCGGCCATCGTGGCGGCGGCCGAGCTGTCGCATCGCTACATTACCGACCGCTTTCTGCCCGACAAGGCTATCGACCTGATCGACGAGGCGGCGGCGCGCATCCGCATGGAAATCGATTCCAAGCCTGAAGTCATGGATCGCCTTGACCGGCGCATCATCCAGCTCAAGATCGAGCGCGAGGCGGTCAAGAAGGAAACCGACGAGGGATCGCAGCGCCGGCTCAAAGCCATTGAAGACGAGCTGGAGCGTTTGCAGCGCGAGTACAACGATTTCGAGGAAATCTGGAAATCGGAAAAAGCGGCGGTGCAGGGCTCGCAGGCCATCAAAGAGGAAATCGAGCGCGTGCGTGCGGAAATGGCCGAGCTGCAGCGCAAAGGCCAGTTCGACAAGCTTGCCGAGTTGCAGTATGGCAAGCTGCCCGAGCTGGAAGGTCGCTTGCAGGCGGCCGAGGCCGCGCCCAAGTCGGCTGACGACAAGCCGCGCCTGCTGCGCACCGAGGTGGGCGCCGAAGAAATCGCCGAAGTGGTGTCGCGCGCCACCGGTATTCCGGTGGCCAAGATGATGCAGGGCGAGCGTGAAAAACTGTTGCACATGGAAGAGTTCCTGCACAAGCGTGTGGTGGGCCAGGACGAAGCCGTGCGGCTGGTGTCCGACGCCATTCGCCGTTCGCGGGCAGGCTTGTCCGATCCGGCGCGCCCGTATGGATCCTTCCTGTTTCTGGGCCCGACCGGCGTGGGTAAAACCGAACTCACCAAGGCGCTGGCCAACTTCCTGTTCGATTCCGAAGACCACATGGTGCGCATCGACATGAGCGAGTTCATGGAGAAGCATTCGGTGGCCCGCCTGATCGGGGCGCCTCCGGGCTACGTGGGCTACGAAGAAGGCGGGTACCTGACCGAAGCGGTGCGCCGCAAGCCGTACAGCGTTATCTTGCTCGACGAAGTGGAAAAGGCCCATCCCGATGTATTCAACGTGCTGCTGCAGGTGCTTGACGATGGCCGCCTGACCGATGGCCAGGGCCGCACGGTGGATTTTCGCAATACCGTCATTATCATGACGTCGAATCTGGGCTCGCAGCACATTCAGAGCATGGCGGGGCAACCCTACGATGTGGTGAAGGAAGTGATCTGGGCGGAACTGAAAAACTCCTTCCGCCCCGAGTTCCTGAACCGTATCGACGAGGTGGTGGTATTCCACAGCCTGGAAGCCAAACACATCGAGTCGATTGCCCGCATTCAGCTGCAGCGTCTGGGCGAGCGGTTGGCCCAGCGTGACATGCGTCTGGAGGTGTCTGATGCGGCCCTGGTGCAACTGGCCAGAACCGGTTTCGATCCCGTGTTCGGGGCGCGTCCGCTCAAGCGGGCCATACAGCAGCACATTGAAAACCCCATTGCGCGCCTGATTCTGGAAGGCCGCTTCGGGCCCAACGATGTGGTGCCCGTGGATTGGGATGACGAAAACTTCGTCTTTTCCCGCACATTGCAGTAAGTATCAGGGCGCCTTCACGGCGCCCTGATGGTCCTAGCTTTCGGTGCCGGATGGCACGTCGGAGGACACGCCGGGGGGCGGGTTGAAGTTCAGTTCGTCTTTACCGTAGAACTTTACGCCGATGCGTATGCGGTCGCGCCCTTGCGACCGGCGGTGCCGGTTGGTGTCGCGCAGCGAATATACGCAGCCGCAGTATTCTTGCTGGTAGAAGTTCTCTCGTTTCGAAATTTCGATCATGCGGGCCGAGCCGCCGCCTTTGCGCCAGTTGTATGTCCAGTACACCAGGCCGGGGTAGCGGGCCGCCGCACGCTCGCCGCACCCATTGATCTGGTTCATGTCCTTCCAGCGCGAGATACCCAGGGAACTGGTAATGGTGTCGTAGCCGTTCTCGTGGGCATACAGCGCCGTGCGTTCAAAGCGCATGTCGAAACAGACCGTGCAGCGTTCACCGCGTTCCGGTTCGTTTTCAAGCCCCCGTACGCGCTCGAACCAGTTGTCGCGATCGTAATCGGCGTCGATGAAGGGTATGCCGTGCTGCTCGGCATAGCGTATGTTTTCGTGCTTGCGGATCTCGTATTCTTTGTCGGGGTGGATGTTCGGGTTGTAAAAATAAATGGCGTAGTCAATACCCGATGCCGTCATGGCCTCCATGACTTCGCCGGAGCACGGCGCGCAGCACGAATGCAACAACACTTTCTTCCGGTTGTCGGGCAGGTCAAGCTTGGGGCGTTCGAGTTCAGTCATGGCGGATCACCCGTAAATGGTCAGTGAAGCAGTAAACCTTCTATTTTAGTCGCCAATCACGTGTTCCCAAAGTGCCTGTACGGCTTGCCGTTCTGCCTGGTACTGGTCGGGCGGCACACGCGCCTTTTCGGCGCCTTGCAGGCGCAGCCCGTGCTGGCGTTTGCGATAGGTGCGGTAAGCGTCGGCCACCTGCGTGGCCAGTGCCTGGGGAATCAGGCCGGCTTTTGCCGCCAGCCCCAGCAGGGCGATATTGCCCAGGTTTCCCAGCAGTACCGGATGCCGGTGCGCATGGCAAAGCACCAGATACTGGGTAATGAATTCAATGTCCACCATGCCGCCGCGGTCGTGTTTCAGATCGAAGTCGGGACTGCGGTTGGGGTGGCCGGCGCTGATCTTGTCGCGCATGCTGCGCACTTTTTCGCGGAAAGTGTCGGGGTCGCGCGGCAGCAGCAGCACATGCCGGCGTATGGCGTCGAAGCGTTCGCCGATAGCCGGATCCCCCACCACAAAGCGCGCCCGGGTAATGGCCTGGTGTTCCCATTCCCAGGCGTGCTCGGTCTGGTAGTTTTCGAAGGCGTCGACCGAAACGGCCAGCAGCCCGGCATCGCCGTCGGGCCGCAGCCGCAGGTCGATATCGTACAGTCGGCCCGACGAGGTCATGGTGGACAGCCATGACACCATGCGCCTGCCCAGCTTCACGTAGCGCTCGCTGGCGTCGTCGTCGGCTTCGTCGAACAGAAAGACCAGGTCAAGGTCGGACGCATACCCCAGTTCCTTGCCGCCCAGGCGGCCGTAGGCAATGATGCCGAAGCGCGGCGGGGGCGGGTTGTCGCGCTGGGCGGCGGGCACCACCAGCGGCCACACGCGCCGCAGCGTTTCGCCCAGAAGGATGTCGGCCAGCGCCGACAGGCGGTCGGCCAGCTCTTCCACGGTGATCACGCCTTCAAGATCCTGGGCCAGCAACTGGAAAGTTACCTGGTGCTGCATGTCGCGCATCAGGTTCATTTGCTGCTCGACATCGGGGCGGCCGTCAGGTAGCGTGCAGGCATCAAGGTCGCGGCGCAGCTGGTCGGCCATCTGGCCGAAATCGGGGCTTTCCATGAGCGATCGCCATTCGATCAGGCTGTCCAGCAGCAGGGGAAACTTGCTCAGGTACTGCGATGCCCAGGGGCTGGCGCCCACGATACGGGTAACGCGGGCCAGTGTTTCGGGGTATTCGGCCAGCAGGGCCAGGTAGGCGCTGCGCTGGGCAATGTTTTCTATCAGCTCCAGCAGGCGGACGGCGGTCGTTGGCGGGTTGTCGCTGTGTCCGGCGGCGCGCAGCATGGCAGGCAGCAGGGTTTGCACCCGTTTGCGGCTGGTGTGGGGCAGGCTGCGTATGCGGTGGCTGTCCAGGAAAGCATCTACCCGCTCGCCAATGCGGTCGGCGCCGTCGGGAAAGGTGGCCTGGATCAGTTCCAGCAAGTCGGACGACGGCGTGTCGACCCCGGTGCGCGAGGCATTCGTGGTTGCCGGTGCGTCGTCGGCTTCTCCCATGCCGGCCAGGCGAAAGGCATTGCGAAACACCCCGGAAACCCGTTGCCGGTGGTGCGCCAGTTCGCGCTGGAAGTCGTCGGCCGACTGGCCCATGGCGCTTGCCAGCCCGGCCATGCCTTCCGGGGTGTTGGGCAGCAAATGTGTTTGTTCGTCTTCCCGGTACTGCAGGCGATGCTCGACCCGCCGCAGGAATACATAGGCGTTCGCCAGGTCGCGGGCGACGCCGGCGTCGATCAGGCCGGCTTCCTGCTGGCAGCGCAGCGCGTCGAGCAGTGTGCGCACCTGCAGCGACGGCATGCGCCCGGCACGTATAAGCTGGCTGAGCTGAACCACGAACTCAATTTCACGAATACCGCCGTCGCCCAGCTTGATGTTGTGTGTCGTGTCGACACCGTTGCGGGCCAGGGCCCGGCGTTGCCAGTCGGTACGAATGCGTTCGCGCAAATTGCGCAAGGCCGCCAGCGCGTCGAAGTCGAAATATTTGCGGTATACAAACGGGGTGCGCAGCGATTCCAGATGTTCCAGCTGGCCGGCCGGCCGGCTGCCGGCAAACGCGCTGCAGGGCAGGGCGCGCGCTTTCAGCCAGGCATAGCGCTCCCATTCCCGGCCCTGGGTGACCAGGTAGTTTTCCAGGGCGTCCAGGCTCCAGGCCAGCGGGCCCGCATCGCCGTCGGGCCGCAGGCGCAAGTCGGTGCGAAACACGTACCCGTCGGCATCGGGCTCGGCCAGAATCGGCATCATGCGCTGGGTGACCCGGCCATAGAACTCGTGATGGCTGAGCTTGCGCGGGCCGGTTGTTTCCCCTTCCTCGCCGTAGACCATGATCAGATCGATGTCGGACGATACATTCAGCTCCTGCCCTCCCAGCTTGCCCATGCCCAGGATCAGCATCTCCTGGGGCTGCCCGGTGGAAGGATCCACGGGAATGCCGTGGGTCTGGGCCAGCTGATGGCATACGCTGCGATAGGCGTGGCAAACGGCCAGATCGGCCAGTGCTGACGTGGCGCCCACCACCTCGGCCAGGTCGGCCTGCCCGCCGATGTCACGTACCATGAGGGTGTAGAACACACGTTCGCGCAGTTTTCGCAGGTGCCGGCGCAGCGGGGCAATTTCATAGGCCGGCAGCAGGGTGTCGGCCGGCCCGGGCACCGCCGGTGCAAAGGCCTGGTCGCGGGTCAGTTCGTCGAACCATTCGCCAAGGCGTGCCGGGGTGACGGGCTCAAGGGCCGCCTGGGCCAGCCAGTTGCCGAAGGCCGGATTGGCAGTGAGTTTGCGGCGCAACGCGCCCGACCACTGGGTGGCCGGTTCAAGCAGGGCGAGGTCGGGCATGATAATGAAAATAATCCAACACGAAAGGCGTGAAAAGGGTTACAAGACTCCTCAAAGATACTGCAAAATTCCTTGCTTCGGTTAGCTGCATCCGTGATTCGTCTTACCTTTTCCCTTCTTTCCTTATCAGCGCGTCTGGCATTGGCGCTTTTTTTTATCGTGGGGCTGGCGTTTCTGGGTGTGCGCTATGTGCTGTTGCCGAACATCGACTCCTGGCGCCCCCAGTTGCAGGCGGTGGTGTCCAGGGCACTGGATACCCAGGTTCAGATCGGCCGGCTGCAAGCCGACTGGTCGGGGCTGAACCCGTCGTTTGAACTGGACAACGTGCAGTTAAGCCAGCCCGACGGGCGTACGGTGCTTACCGTACCCAGGCTGCGGGCGGTGCTCAGCTGGCGCAGTCTGCTTGCCCTGGAACCGCAGTTTGTGCGCCTGGCGGTGGAGTCCATCGAGCTCGATATCCAGCGCGATGCGCAAGGGCGCATCTGGGTGCTGGGGCAGCCGCTCGAACTGCGTTCAACCGAACCGATCGAAGCCGGCGAACAGCAGCACTTCATTCACTGGCTGCTGATTCAGCGCAATGTGGTGGTAAGCAACGCCACCGTGCGCTGGACGGATCAAACCCGGGGCGATCAGCCGCTGGAGCTGTCCGGCGTCAGCCTGAATGTATCGGGGGCGCCGGGCCGTCATACCGTGCAGCTTCAGGCCACGCCGCCGGCCGCGCTGGCGACGGCGCTCGATATCCGGGGCGAACTGCTGGGAACATCGCTGAACGAGCAGGGAAAATTCACCCTGAAGGGCAGCCACGCTCGCTTCTACGCCAAGGTGGACAACCTGAAGCCCACCGGCTGGAAACCATGGGTCGACATGCCCCAGAACCTGGTCTCGGGCGAGGTATCGGCGCAATTCTGGCTTGATGTTCAGGAAACCCGCCCCGTGCGGGCCGCGTCCGACGTGCAGGTGCAAGGCGGGTTGTGGACCTTCGATACCCTGGCGCGCGTGGGGGTGGACCGGGCGCGTATCTTCCTGGACGGCGACTGGCAGAGTGTCTTGCGGTTCGCAGGCAAAGAAGCCGATCCGCTGGAGCCCGACGCCACCACCAGCGGCCGGGCGCCCGAGCTGAAGTATGTGGTCGACTTGCAGGGTGCGCATGCGCGCTTGCCCGATGCTTTCACACAAGAGGTGGTGCTCGATACCGTGCGCAGCAGCGGGCGGCTCAATCGCGCGCGGGGGGCCTATTTCGGGGTGGAATTCGACGAGCTGGCACTGGTGAACGCCGACATACAGGCGCAACTGAAAGGCTCCTGGCGCCAGGGCGGCGACGGGGAGGAAGGGGTGGCCGACATCACCGGCACCCTGGCGTACCTGGACATCGACGCCATCGACGATTACCTGCCTCTAACGGTCGATCACGACGCCCGCGAGTGGATGGCCAAAGGGCTGAAATCGGGGGCGGTGCGCAACGGCAGCCTGGAGTTGCAGGGCGATCTTTTCCATTTTCCGTTTCAGTCCCGGCCCGACCAGGGCCGGTTTCTGGTGCAAGGCGATTACGACGGGCTGACGATTGATTACGTGCCCGCCGAAAAGAATGCATTGGGCTGGCCCCCCATACAGAATCTTCACGGCCGGGTTCGCATGGAGCGGGCCGACCTGCAGCTGACGGCGCCATCGGCCTTGCTGGCCGTGGGGCCGGACAAAACCCTGCAGGTGCAGAATATTCAGGCCCGGATCCCCAACGTGGAACAGGATTCGGTGTTGTCGATCACCGGGGAAACGCGTGGGCAGGCAGCTTCCTATCTGGCATTGATGACGCTTTCGCCGTTGGGGGAATTGCTGGATCATGTGTTTGACCAGGCTACAGGTACCGGCGAATGGCAGGTGCCTATTCAGCTGACCATTCCCCTGCTGGATACCGATGCAACCCAGGTACGGGGCGGCATCCGGTTCGAAGACGCCGGCGTGCAGCTCATGCCCGAGCTGCCCCTGATCACCGGGCTGGCCGGGACACTGCATTTTTCGGAAACCAGCGTGCGGGCCGAGGCCTTGCGCGGATCTGCACTGGGGGGCGCGCTGACGGTCAACGGGGAAATCGGCGGTGCAGGGAAAGGGTTCACGATTCGGGGCCGGCTGACCAGCCAGGCACTGCACGACTACGCCGGTGTACGCGGCATGCAGCGCCTGCAGGGGGCGGCCGATTACGTGCTCTGGCTGGATCAGGACAAGCGCAACGACCTGCTGGTTCGCCTGGAGTCGGACCTGAAAGGCATGGCCCTGACGCTGCCGGAGCCGCTGGGCAAGAGCGCCGACGGCACAATGAAACTGGCTGCGCGCTGGGAGCGCCTGGGCCGTCGAAGCATGGGCTTGCGCGTACAGGTCGACGACACGCTGTCGGTGGTGCTGGCGCGCCCCGACGCCGGCACCGGCAAGGGGCCGTACTTTTCCTCGGGAGCCGTCGGGGTGAACAAGCAGCCCAAACTGCCCGACACCGGCCTGATGCTCGACATCCAGACCCCGCGGTTCGATGCCGACGCCTGGAATACCGTCGTCGACGAGTTTTCCACCTCGTCGGGCAAGGCGGGCGAGCCGGTGCCGTTGCTGTTGCCGCCCGTGACGTACGTGCGTGTCCAGGCCGACGAGGCGCTGGCCTACGGAACGACGCTTGACCACTTCACGTTCACTGCCAATCGTTCTGACACGCAGCAATGGCGCGTTGATGTCAGTTCGTCGCCGGTTGCGGGCACCTTGTTCTGGCGTGAGGCCAACGGCAAGGTGGCAGGACGCGTAGATGCCAAGTTTGACCGGCTCACCATTGGCCGCGCCCCCGATGCCCCCGATGCTTCCAATACGTCTGCAGCGCAGAAAGCGGCTGACGATCCGTCGCCCGCCATGGAAAGCGATGCCCGGCTGGATATCCCCGGGATCAACCTTTATGTGAAGAACCTTACCCTGTACGGGCAGCCTGTGGGCGAGCTGACCCTCATGGGGCTGAACCAGGCGCGCGGCAGGAGCTGGCGGCTCGATGAGTTGATTGTTTCCAGCCCGGCGGCGGTGCTGCGGGGGACCGGGGTGTGGCAGCTTGACGGGCCGGGGCGCGGGCTGACACTGGATGCCACCGCCGATATCAAGGACATGGGGGCCTATCTGAACCAGCTGGGGCACACCGGCATTATGGAAGGCGGGCAGGGCCGTTTGTCGGCAAACATTGAATGGCGCAATTTGCCCTGGAGCTTCAGCCGCGCCGATCTGAACGGCGAATTGCAGTTCGACCTGTCCAAAGGGCGATTCAGTTCGGTCAATTCGCGTACCGCGCGGCTGCTCGAAGTGCTCTCGCTGCAGTCGGTGCGCCGTCTGGCCTCGCTGGACTTCAGGCCCGGGAAATTGCTGGAGAACGGCTTCCCCTACGACACCCTGGGGGGCACGGTACAGCTGCAGCAAGGGGTGCTGCGCACCCGCGATTACCGCGTATCCGGCCCGGCCGCCACCATCGTGCTCGAGGGTGATGTGAGCCTGGTGAATGAAACGCTGAATCTGGACGCCGTTGTGGTGCCCAATCTGGATGTCAGTGGCGCGGCGGTGGCCGCCGGCATTGCCGTCAACCCCATTGTGGGTATCGGTGCTTTCCTGGGGCAGCTGCTGCTGCAGCGTCCGCTGGCCAAGGCCATGACGGTGCAATACCATGTCAGCGGCGGCTGGGACGATCCGCAGGTGAAGGAAGTGCCGGTGTCGGCCGACGGTCGCGACGACACCCAGAAAAAACGCCCCTGATCCGACAAGCGGAGCAGGGGCGCGGCAGCACCGAAGCGCAGAGCCCGGGCGGGCGGTTTTATCAGTACACGCCCTGGGCCAGCATGGCGTCGGCCACTTTCACGAAGCCGGCCACGTTCGCGCCGTCAACGTAGTTCACCCAGTTGTCGCGGGTGCCGTAGCGCACGCAGTTTTCGTGGATATCGCGCATGATGGCGTGCAGTTTGCCGTCGACCTGATCGGCGGTCCACATCAGGCGCTGGGCATTTTGCGACATTTCCAGGCCCGAGACCGCCACGCCGCCGGCATTGCTGGCCTTGCCCGGTGCGTACAGGATTTTCGCGGCATGGAAAACTTCCACGGCTTCCAGGGTGGACGGCATGTTGGCCCCTTCGGCAACGCAGCGAACGCCGTTCTTGACCAGAGTGCGGGCATCGTCGGCGTCGAGTTCGTTCTGCGTGGCGCAGGGCAGGGCCACATCGACGGGAATGTGCCAGGGGCGCTTGCCCACCTGGTAGTCCAGGTTCAGCTTGCGGGCGTAGTCTTCGACCGTGCCGCGCGCGACATTCTTGATGTGCATGAGTTCGGCCAGTTTCTCGGCGGTAAAGCCTGCCTTGTCGTAAACCATGCCGCGCGAATCGGACACCGTCACCACTTTGGCGCCCAGCTGCAGGCATTTTTCAATGGCGTACTGGGCCACGTTGCCCGAGCCCGATACCGATACGGTCAGGCCTTCCACCGATTGCTGCGTGTGTTTCAGCATTTCCTCGGCAAAGTACACCGTGCCGTAGCCGGTGGCCTCGGGGCGGATCAGGCTGCCGCCGAAGCTCAGCCCCTTGCCGGTGAATACGCAAGCACCCGAGTTGGACAGTTTTTTCATCATGCCGGCCATGAAACCCACTTCGCGGCCGCCCACGCCGATGTCACCGGCCGGAACATCGGTGTCGGGGCCCAGGTGGCGGTACAGTTCGATAATGAGTGCCTGGCAGAAACGCATGACTTCGCCGTCGGATTTCCCTTTGGGATCGAAGTCGGAGCCGCCCTTGCCGCCGCCCATGGGCAGCGTGGTGAGTGCGTTCTTGAACGTTTGCTCGAACGCAAGGAATTTCAGGATGGACAGGTTGACAGAGGGGTGAAAGCGCATGCCCCCCTTGAACGGGCCAATGGCAGAGTTGTGCTGGATGCGGAACGCACGGTTGGTTTGCACCTGGCCTTTGTCGTCCACCCACGATACGCGGAACTGGATCGCGCGCTCGGGCTCGACCAAACGTTCAAGCAAACCTTGCTCGGCATACCGCGGGTTCGCCTCAATGAACGGCCACAAACTTTGCATAACCTCGTGGACGGCCTGCATGAACTCGGGTTGGTGAGGGTCGCGGGCCTGGACACGGGCAAGGAATTGGTCGAGGGTTGGAAGTTTCATCAAGTTTGCTCGGTTTGACTGCCGGTGAAAAGCGTACCGGCGTCGGGTTGTAAAAATCGGCGACGACAAGCTTTTTTTAATAGTTGCTGCACGTGCCGGGTTCGGTTTGTATCAACAAATAGGCCTCTCGGGTGAGAGGCCTTGGGGTGTGGCTAAGCCACCTATTTCTTCATCATGTCGAAGAACTCTGCGTTGGTCTTGGTGGCGCGGATTTTATCCAGAATGAACTCCATGGCTTCGATTTCGTCCATGTCGTGGATAAACTTGCGCAGCACCCAGATTTTCTGCAGCAGTTCCGGTTTGATGAGAAGCTCTTCGCGGCGTGTGCCCGATTTGTTCAGGTTGATGGCCGGGTACACGCGTTTCTCGGCAAGGCGGCGCTCAAGGTGAACTTCCGAGTTGCCGGTGCCTTTGAATTCTTCGTAAATGACTTCGTCCATACGGCTGCCGGTTTCCACCAGCGCCGTACCGATAATGGTCAGGGAGCCGCCTTCTTCAAGGTTGCGCGCCGCACCGAAAAAGCGTTTGGGACGCTGCAGGGCGTTGGCATCGACACCGCCCGTGAGCACCTTGCCCGAGGCGGGAACGACCGTGTTGTAGGCGCGGGCCAGACGGGTGATGGAGTCGAGCAGAATGACGACGTCTTTTTTCAGTTCGACCAGCCGCTTGGCCTTTTCAATGACCATTTCGGCCACTTGCACGTGACGCGTGGCCGGTTCGTCGAAGGTGGACGCCACCACTTCACCGCGCACGGTGCGCTGCATTTCGGTCACTTCTTCCGGACGCTCGTCGACCAGAAGCACGATCATGACGGCATCGGGGTAGTTGGTGGTGATGGCGTGGGCCATGTGCTGCATCATGACCGTTTTGCCCGATTTGGGGCTGGCAACGATCAGCGCGCGCTGGCCTTTGCCGATGGGCGCGAAAATGTCCAGAATGCGCCCGGTGACGTTTTCTTCGCTCTTTATGTTCCTTTCCAGCGTCATGACCTCGTCGGGGTGCAACGGGGTCAGGTTCTCGAACATGATGCGGTGCTTGATGGCCTCGGGCTGCATGCCGTTGACCTTGTCGACCTTCACCAGCGCGAAATAACGCTCGCCATCTTTGGGGGTGCGAACCTCGCCTTCGATGGAGTCGCCGGTGTGCAGGTTGAAGCGGCGTATCTGCGACGGCGAGATGTAAATGTCGTCGGTGCTGGCCAGGTACGAGGTGTCGGGCGAACGTAAAAAGCCGAAACCGTCGGGCAGGACCTCGAGTACGCCGTCGCCGAAAATTTGCTCGCCTTGCTTGGCGCGCCGCTTCATGATGGCGAACATGAGCTCTTGCTTGCGCAAGCGGCTCGCGTTGTCAATATCAAGCTCGGCTGCCATTTCCAGCAGTTTGGATACGTGCTGTGCTTTTAATTCGTTGAGATGCATGTGAGGAAAAGGAGAGGGCGTACTTGCCGGACTATGGCGGACACAGACGGGCCCGCGCGAAACGAACAGGAGAATCGGCAGGCCCGGAAAGCCTGCCGACGCGAAAATTAAAGGTTTTCGTCGAGGAAAGCGCTGAATTGTTGCCGGGACATGGCACCCACCTTGGTGGTGACGGCCACGCCGTCTTTGAACAACATGAGCGTTGGTATCCCGCGCACACCGTACTTGGCGGCGGTTTCGGGGTTGTCGTCGACGTTAAGCTTTGCAATAGTAACACGATCACCGTATTCTGCAGCCGCTTCTTCAAGAAGCGGCGCAATCATTTTGCACGGGCCGCACCAGGGTGCCCAGTAGTCGACCAGCACCGGGCCCTGGGCGTTCAGAACATCGGCCTGAAAGGATGTGTCGCTGACGTTTTTGATAGAGTTGCTCATAGTGACAAATAGAAGAAAAAGAATCGTGCTGCAGGCACAGGCTGCTGTGGCATGCCTGTGAAACGCCTGCGTAAAGGTTACCCAAAAGCATAACATTCCCGGCCAAGGGGCGCAGCAGTTTTGTCACATGGCGGGGGCAAGAAAGGCACAAAGGCGTTTTATTTTTACAATACGGCGTTTGAGCAGTCTGCCCGCACGCGGCGGGAACTTCACTTTTTAACGGAATACAAATTGGCGACACCACGATACGACGAAGCATCCATACGGGTCTTGAAGGGTCTGGAGCCGGTGCGGCAGCGGCCGGGCATGTACACGCGCACCGACAATCCGCTGCACATCCTGCAGGAAGTGATCGATAACGCCGCCGACGAGGCGCTGGCCGGCTTCGGCTCCACCATTGCCGTTACCTTGCATACTGACGGCAGCGTGTCCGTCGAAGACGACGGGCGCGGCATTCCGGTGGGTTTGCACCCCGAGGAAAAGGCGCCGGTCGTGGAACTGGTGTTCACCCGGCTGCACGCCGGGGGCAAGTTCGACAAAAAGGCCGGCGGCGCCTATGCGTTTTCGGGCGGTTTGCACGGGGTGGGGGTATCGGTGACGAACGCCTTGTCCACACGGCTCGAAGTCACCGTCTGGCGCGACGGCGGCGAGCACCAGCTGGTATTTGCCGGCGGCGAGGTCGCCGAACCCTTGCGCCACGTACAGGCCGTAGGCAAGCGGCGCAGCGGTACGCGGGTGCGGGTGTGGCCCGATGCCCGTTACTTCGATTCGCCCGCCATTCCCATGAACGAATTGACGCACGTGCTGCGCAGCAAGGCCGTGTTGCTCAGCGGCATCACCATTACCTTGCGCAACGAGAAAACCGGCGATACACGGCAATGGCACTACGAGCAGGGCTTGCGCGGCTACCTCGACGAAGCCCTGCAGGGCGACGAGAAAATCATTCCGGTTTTTGAAGGCAGGCAGTATGCAAACGACGACGATGACACCTTCGCCGTCGGCGAAGGGGCGCATTGGGTCGTGGTCTGGACGGCCGAAGGGGCCGTAGTGCGCGAATCGTATGTGAACCTGATCCCCACCACGGCGGGCGGCACCCACGAGGCCGGGTTGCGTGAAGGGCTGTTCACGGCGGTGAAAACCTTTGCCGAATTGCACGGGCTGCTGCCCAAAGGGGTGAAACTGTTGCCCGACGATGTCTTTGCGCGGGCAAGCTTTGTGCTGTCGGCCAAAGTGCTTGATCCCCAGTTCCAGGGGCAGATCAAGGAACGGCTGAATAGTCGCGATGCCGTGCGGCTGGTCAGCGGCTATGTGAAGAACGCGCTTGATCTGTGGCTGAACGCCAATGTCGAGTACGGCCGTAAACTGGCCGAGGTGGCCATACGGCAGGCGCAGGCGCGGGCAAGGTCACAGCAAAAGGTTGAAAAGCGCAAAAGCTCGGGCGTGGCGGTATTGCCGGGCAAGCTTACCGATTGTGAATCCAGCGACGTGAGCCGTACCGAGCTGTTCCTGGTCGAAGGCGATTCAGCGGGCGGTTCGGCCAAAATGGGGCGCGACAAGGAATTCCAGGCCATCTTGCCCCTGCGCGGCAAGGTGCTCAACTCCTGGGAAGTGGATCGCGACCGCCTGTTTGCCAACAACGAGATCCACGATATTTCTGTGGCCATCGGGGTTGACCCGCACGGGGTCGACGATACCCCCGACCTGTCGGCCCTGCGGTATGGCCGTATCTGCATTTTGTCCGACGCCGATGTCGACGGCTCGCACATCCAGGTGCTTTTGCTCACCCTGTTTTTCCGTCACTTTCCAAAGCTGGTCGAAGCCGGCCACGTGTACGTGGCGCGCCCGCCGCTGTTTCGCGTTGATGTGCCGGCGGCGGGCAAACGGCCCATGCGCAAAATCTATTGCCTGGACCAGGGCGAACTGGATGCCGTCGAGGACAAACTCGCCAAAGAAGGCGTGCGCCCGGGCAGCTGGAACATCAGCCGCTTCAAGGGGCTGGGTGAAATGAGCCCCGAGCAGCTGTGGGACACCACCCTGAACCCGGACACCCGCCGCCTGCTTCCCGTGGCCTACGGCGCTCTGGGGTTCACGCAAACCCGCGAGCTGTTCGATATGCTCATGGGCAAAGGCGAGTCCGCCCAGCGCCGCATCTGGCTGGAAGAAAAAGGCAACCTGGCCGACGTCGACGTCTAGCCGCCGCGCAGGGCGCGGCTTATTCCCCATTCCCGGTTAACGCTACCAATCAACGATACGTATGGATTTCATTCAAGAAGGTCAACCCGAAAGCGCACCCGGCGACGACGATCACATCACCCTGGGCCGATACGCCGAGCAGGCGTACCTGGATTACGCGGTATCGGTCGTGCGGGGCCGTGCCCTGCCCGATGTCGCCGACGGGCAAAAGCCCGTGCAGCGGCGCATTCTGTATGCCATGCATGCCATGGGCCTGGGCCCCGGTGCCCGGCCCGTGAAGTCGGCACGTGTGGTGGGCGATGTACTGGGCAAGTATCACCCGCACGGCGACCAGGCGGCCTACGATGCCATGGTGCGCATGGCCCAGAATTTCACGTTGCGCTACCCGCTGGTCGACGGGCAAGGCAACTTCGGCTCCCGCGACGGTGACAATGCGGCGGCCATGCGTTACACCGAAGCGCGGCTGACACCTTTTGCCCGGCTGGTGCTCGACGAGCTCGACGAAGGCACGGTCGACTTCATTCCCAACTACGACGGCAGCCAGAAAGAGCCCGTGGTGCTGCCGGCGCGATTGCCCATCATGCTGCTGAACGGGGCCTCGGGTATTGCGGTGGGCATGGCAACCGAAATTCCGTCGCACAATCTGCGCGAAGTGGCCCAGGCCTGCGTGGCGCTGGTGCGCAACCCCCGTTTGCCCGACGAGGAGCTGTATCGCCTGATTCCGGGGCCCGATTTTGCCGGGGGTGGCCAGATCATTTCACCGCCGCAGGACATCGCCGCCATTTATTCCTCGGGCCGTGGCTCGATCAAGGCGCGTGCACGCTGGGTGTTCGAAGACCTGGCCCGCGGCCAGTGGCAACTGGTCATCACCGAGTTGCCGCCGGGCACCTCGGCGCAAAAAATTCTGGAAGAAATCGAAGACCGCACCAATCCCAAGGTGAAGGCGGGCAAGAAAAGCCTGACCGCCGAACAGCAGCAAACCAAGGCGCTGATGCTCAGCCTGCTCGATGCCGTGCGCGACGAATCGGGCAAGGATGCCGCCGTCCGCCTGGTGTTCGAGCCTAAAACCAGCCGTATCGACCGCGACGAATTCGTAACCACCTTGCTGGCGCAAACCAGTCTGGAAGGCAGTGCGTCGATCAACCTGGTTTGCATCGGCACCGACGGCCGGCCCGGCCAGCGCTCGTTACGCCAGGTGCTCGCCGAATGGCTGGAGTTCCGTGCCCACACCCTCACGCGCCGCACGCAGTACCGGCTCGACAAGGTGGCCGATCGTATCCATGTGCTGGAAGGGCGCATGGTGGTGTATCTGAATGTCGACGAGGTCATCCAGACTATTCGCGAGTCCGACGAGCCACGCCCGGCCCTGATGCAGCGCTTCAGCCTGAGCGAGCGCCAGGCGGAAGATATTCTGGAAATGCGCTTGCGCCAGCTGGCCCGCCTGGAAGGTTTCCGCATTGAAAAAGAGCTGCAGGAAAAGCGCGACGAACTGACCGCCCTGCAGGAACTTCTGGACAACAGCACGGCGTTCCGGCGCATGATGATTCGCGAACTCGAAGCCGATGCCAAGCAGTACGGCGACGACCGGCGAACCCTCATCGAGGCGGCCGAGCGTGCCGTTCTGGAAACCCGGGTGGTCGATGAGCCGGTGACAGTGATTGTGTCCCAAAAAGGCTGGGTGCGCGCCCGCCAGGGGCACGGCCACGATGCCGGTCAGTTCACGTTCAAATCAGGCGACGGGCTGTACGATGCCTTCGAGTGCCGCAGCACCGACGACCTGGTCGTCCTGTCGGAAACGGGCCGCGCCTACACGGTGCCGGTGTCCAGCCTGCCGTCGGCGCGCGGCGACGGGCAACCCGTAACCGCCATGATCGACCTGGAGCCCGGAACACGCATCGCGCATTATTTTGCCGGCCACAAAGACCAGCGGCTGGTGCTGGGCGTTCAGCAAGGCTACGGCTTTGTGGCCACCCTGGCCAATCTGGGCACCCGCCAGCGTGCCGGCAAGCAGTTTGTCACCGTGGGAAAGGGCAATACGCTGCTCAAGCCCCTGCCGTTGGCGCCCGACTCGGCCTGGCTGGCCATGTACTCGAAGAACGAACGTTTCCTGGTGGTGGCGCTCGACGAGCTGAAAACCCTG